>NZ_VJZD01000117.1 GCF_009377175.1 Streptomyces adustus | reverse complement strand
GGAGTGCCCCGTGGGGCACTCCGGCGCCGGCCTCTCCTCCGCAACCCCCGTATGCGGTGGCCGCTCCCCGGTCAGTCCGTGGCGATCGCGTTCAGGACGTTCATCCGGCCCGCCCGGAACGCCGGGACGAGGGCCGCGAACAGGCCCACGAAGGCCGAGCCGATGAACACGCTGATGATCGTCGGCCAGGGGATGTCGAGGACCTTCAGGCCCTCCAGTGCGAGCAGCTGCTGGGCGGTCGCGCCCCAGCCCATGCCCAGGCCGAGGCCGAGCAGCGCACCGAAGAGGGCGATGACCACCGACTCCATCCGGATCATGCGGCGCAGCTGGCGGCGGGAGAGGCCGATGGCCCGCATCAGGCCGATCTCCCGGGTGCGCTCGACCACGGACAGGGCGAGCGTGTTCACCACACCGAGGATCGCGACGATGATCGCGAGTGCCAGCAGGCCGTAGATCAGGTTCAGCATCTGCCCGATCTGGTCCTTCAGCGCCTGCTTGTAGTCGGTCTGGTCGCGCACGGTGTACTGCGGGTAGTCGTGCAGCGCGGTCTTCAGCGACTTGTACGCGGCCGCCTGCTGTCCGTCCTTCGCCGAGGCGAAGACCATCTGGTCGAGCGGCATCTTCGCCGCGGGCACGTACTTGGCGAGCGTGGCGGTGGAGATGTACTTCGCGCCGGAGTCGATGACGACGTCGCTGCTGGTGATGGCGCGGACCGTCAGTTCGGCGGTGGCGCCGTCCTTGAAGGCGATCCTGATCTTCGAGCCGAGGTGGATGCCGTGCGCCTTGGCGAACTTCTCGTGCACGGACATCGAGTCCGGCAGGTAGGCGTCCTTCAGGTCGCCGGCGACCGTCTTGGTGCGCAGGTCGGTGGCGTACGTCGGGTCGGCGGCCGTGATGTCCGTGTCCTTGAGCGTCTTGCCGTCGGGGGTGGTGTAGTCGGCCGAGGTGACCTTGTACTCGGTGACCCGGGCCAGCCCGGGCGTCGACTTCACGGCCTGGACCGCCTGCGCCGTGAGGGGCTGCCCGCGGTCGCTCTGGATGATGAAGTCCGTGCCGACGGTCTTGTCGAGCTGGTCGGTGGCGGAGGCGACCATGGAGGAGCCGACCACCGACAGGCAGGCGACCAGCGCGAGGCCGATCATCAGGGCGGCACCGGTGGCGCCGGTGCGGCGCGGGTTGCGCAGGGCGTTGCGTTCGGCCATGCGTCCCACCGGGCCGAAGGCCCGCAGCAGGACCGCGCCGAGGACGCGCACCACACCGCCCGCGAGCAGCGGGCCGATCACCACGAACCCGAGCAGGCTCAGCACCACGCCGAGACCGAGCCACAGCGAGCCCTCGGTGGCCTTGGCGGCGGTGGAGGCGAGGTAGAGGCCGGTGCCGCCGGCGCCGGTGAGGACCAGCCCGAGCACGGCCCGTACGACACCTGCCCTGGCGTCGGCGGGGGCGCCCGCGTCGCGCAGGGCGGCCATCGGGGAGACCTTGCCGGCCCGGCGGGCGGGCAGGTAGGCGGCCAGGACCGTGACGACGACACCCAGGACCATGCCGATCACCGGGGTCGTCCAGGCCACCGTCAGGTCGTCGGTGGAGAGGTTCATGCCGGTCATGCCCATGAGCTTCATCAGGCCGACGGCGATGCCGACGCCCGCGCCGACGCCCAGGATCGAGCCGGTCACGCCGAGCAGCAGCGCCTCGGCCAGCACCGAGCGGTTGACCTGCTTGCGGCTGGAGCCGATGGCCCGCATCAGACCGATCTCACGGGTGCGCTGGGCGACCAGCATCGAGAAGGTGTTGATGATCAGGAAGATGCCGACCAGGAAGGCGATCCCGGCGAAGCCGAGCATCGCGTACTTCATGACGTCGAGGAAGCTGCCCACGTCCTTGCGGTTGGCGTCGGCGGTCTCCTTGGCGGTCTGCACCTTGTAGGCGGTGCCGATGCCGGCCGCGACGTTCTTCTTCAGCTGTTCGTCGCTGGTCCCCGCGGCCGCGGTGACGTTGACGTTGGTGTAGACGCCGGCCTGGCCGACGAGCGCCTGCTGGGCGGTCGCGGTGTCCAGGTAGAAGATCGCCGCGCCGGGGTTGGTGACGGTGAAGGTGGCGATGCCGGAGATCTTCGCGGTGTGCGTGCCGACCGCGCTGATCACGCCGATCTCGTCGCCGAGCTTCAGGTCGTGCTTGTCGGCGGTGTCCGCGTCGACCATCACCTGGTCGGAGCCCTTCGGCGCCGCACCGGAGGTGATCTTCATGGTGCGGGCCTCGTTGGCGTTCCAGCTGCCGACGATGGTGGGCGCGCCGCTGGACGGCGACAGGTTGTCCTTGTCGGCGTCGACGACGGTCACGGCGCTGGAGAAGACGGCCCCCTCCGCCGACTTCACGCCGGGCACCCCGCGGACCTTGTCCAGCACGGCGGCCGGCATGACCGGCGGCTTGCCGTTGCCGGACGTGGTCTCACCGGTGTCCGAGGCGCTGCGCGCGCTCACCGTCACATCGGAGGAGGTGGCCGCGAACAGCTTGTCGAACGTCGTGTTCATCGTGTCGGTGAACACCAGCGTGCCGCACACGAACGCCACCGACAGCAGGACGGCGACGGCCGACAGGGCCATGCGCCCCTTGTGCGCGAAGAAGTTGCGCATCGAGGTCTTCAGGACGGTCATGACGTACGCCCCCGGGCGTCGAAGTCCTTCATGCGGTCGAGGACGGTGTCGGCGGTCGGCTTGAGCATCTCGTCGACGATCCGGCCGTCGGCGAGGTAGAGCACGCGGTCGGCGTACGAGGCGGCCACCGGGTCGTGCGTGACCATCACGATCGTCTGGCCGAGCTCGTCCACGGAGCGGCGCAGGAAGCCCAGGACCTCCGCGCCCGCGCGGGAGTCGAGGTTTCCGGTCGGCTCGTCACCGAAGATGATCTCGGGGCGGGCGGCGAGCGCGCGGGCCACGGCGACGCGCTGCTGCTGGCCGCCGGAGAGCTGGCTGGGCCGGTGCTTGAGCCGCTCGGCGAGACCGACGGTCTCCACGACCTGGTCCAGCCACCCCTTGTCGGGCTTGCGCCCGGCGATGTCCATGGGCAGCGTGATGTTCTCCAGGGCGTTGAGCGTCGGCAGCAGGTTGAACGCCTGGAAGATGAACCCGATCCGGTCCCGGCGCAGCTGCGTGAGCTTCTTGTCCTTCAGGCCGGTGATCTCGGTCTCGTCCAGGAAGATCTGACCGCTCGTCACGGTGTCGAGCCCGGCGAGGCAGTGCATCAGGGTGGACTTGCCGGACCCCGAGGGGCCCATGATCGCGGTGAACTGGCCGCGGGCGATGTCCACGTCGACGTGGTCGAGCGCGACGACACGGGTCTCGCCGGCCCCGTAGGCCTTGACGACCTGCCGCGCTCGCGCGGCAACGGCCGTACGCCCTCCAGTGCCCCCGTGCCTGGTGATGGTCACAGCCGATGTCACGGTTTGTCTCCTATGTCGGTCAGCAAGCGGGACGCACTCGTCCCGGGCGGGGTCGGTGCGCGTGTGCGTGTGCGTGTGCGTGTGCGTCGGTACGTCGTCACGCCGGTGCGGGTGCGGCGGAACTTCGCCGCCCCGTCCGTACGCCGCCCAGTCTGTCGGCGGGAGAGGGTGCGGCGCGCTGGTGCTCGGCACCCTCTTTCCGGGGGGTTAACCCCACCCTCCGACGGTGGCGGTGGGGCGCCCCGGCGGCGTAAGAACAGATTAAGGACGGCGTCGGGCCCCTCTCCTCCTCCGCCGGTACGAACCCGCCCCGGGCCCCTGTGCGGAGATACCCCTAGGGGTCGTCCCCCCTCGGACGGAGACGCTCTCGGGGTCGCCTCCACCCGGCCGCGGGATCACCCTCCACCCTGCCGTCGCGTCAGGGGCAAGTGGGAAGCTGTCGTACGAGACAGGTGCAGGGGGCACGGGGAGGGGAATCCGGTGAGCGGTACGACACCTGCGACACGCGAAGCCGTACAGCACACCGGCACCCGGCAGCGGGGCGCCGTGGTCGCCGCGCTGATGCTCGCCATGGCGCTGCCTGCCCTCGACTCCACGGTGGTCTCCACCGCCGTCCCGCAGATCGTCGGCGACCTCGGCGGCTTCTCCGTCTTCTCCTGGCTGTTCTCCGGCTATCTGCTCGCCGTGACGGTCAGCCTCCCGGTCTACGGCAAGCTCTCCGACACCCTCGGCCGCAAACCCGTACTCGTGGCCGGCGCGGCCGTCTTCCTGCTGGGCTCCCTGCTGTGCGCGCTCGCCTGGAACATGGGGGCGCTGATCGCGTTCCGCATCGTGCAGGGGCTCGGCGGCGGGGCCCTCCAGGGCACGGTCCAGACCCTCGCGGCCGACCTCTACCCGCTGGCCGAGCGCCCGAAGATCCAGTCGAGGCTGTCCACCGTGTGGGCGGTGTCGGCGGTCGCGGGTCCTGGCCTGGGCGGTGTACTGGCGGCCTACGCCGACTGGCGCTGGATCTTCCTGGTCAACCTGCCGATCGGCGCGGTCGCGCTGTGGCTGATCGTCCGTCATCTGCACGAGCCGCGCCGCCCCGCGCGCGCCCGCGTGCGGGTCGACTGGGCGGGCGCGCTGACGGTGTTCGCCTGCGGCGGCGTCCTGCTGACGGCGCTGGTGCAGGGCGGGGTGGCCTGGCCGTGGCTGTCGGCGCCGTCGATCGCCCTGTTCGCCGCGGGACTCGCGCTGGCCGCGCTGGTCGTGGTGGTCGAGCGGCGGGCCGCCGACCCCATCATCCCGGGCTGGGTCTGGCGCCGCCGTACGATCGCCGCGGTCAACCTCGCGCTGGGCGCGCTGGGCCTGCTGATGGTGGCGCCGAGCGTGTTCCTGCCCACGTACGCGCAGTCGGTGCTGGGCCTGGCCCCGGTGACCGCCGGATTCGTCCTGTCCGTATGGACGCTGAGCTGGCCGGTGTCGGCCGCGCTCAGCCAGCACGTCTACCGGCGGATCGGCTTCCGCGACACCGCGATGCTGGGCATCGGCGCGGCCGCCCTGATCCTGCTCGCGTTCCCCTTCCTTCCCTACCCGGGCGCGGCCTGGCAGCCGACCCTGCTGATGCTGCTGCTCGGCGCCGCCCTGGGCCTGTTCCAGCTGCCCCTCATCGTCGGCGTGCAGTCGACGGTCGGCTGGGCGGAACGCGGCACGACCACCGCCTCCGTCCTCTTCTGCCGTCAGACCGGGCAGACGATCGGCGCGTCGGTGTTCGGCGCGGTCGCCAACGGGGTGCTCGCGGCCCGCCTGGGCGGCGCGGGCGACCTGGACTCCGTCACCCGCGGCCTGGACGCGGGCACCGCCCCGGAGGCCACCCGGCACGCCGTCGCGGACGCCGTGCACGCGGTGTACCTCGGCGCGTCCTGCGCCGCCGCGCTCGCCTTCCTGGTGCTGCTGTTCGTCGCGCCGCGCCGCTTCCCGGTACTGCGCGAGCCCGCCGACTGACACCACCGCGCTGTCGCCGCCGCGGTGACACCACCGCGCTGTCACCGCCGGTAACACCCCGTACGACACCGCAGGTCGGTCAGGCAAGCGCGTACCTACCGCCCAGTTCGGCGAAAAGCCCGCACACCGGTCAACGGCCCGAGTAGCGTGCGTGACCCGCACCCCCACCTCCCTGCGGTCCGCCGCCACGGACCCGAGCCACGCAAGGAGCCCGGGATGAGCCACGACCCGTTCCCGCCGCATCCGCACGAACACCCCCACGCCCGGCCGCATCCGGAACAGCCGCCGTCCCCCACCTACCCCTGGCAGCCGAAACCGCCACCGGAGCCCGCACCACGCCGCCGCCCGCACCGCGAGACCCTCGGACGCCACAGCGACCTGCGGATCCTGCGCGGCGCCTACCGCCGGCAGCGCCGGGTGGCCACCCTCACCGCGCTCGGCTACTTCACCCTCTTCCTGCTGCTGTCCGCCCTGGCACCGTCCTTCATGACCCGCATGCCGGCCGACGGCCTGCCCACCGGCCTGCTGCTCGCCCTGCTCCAGCTCCCCGTCACCTGGCTGGCGGTCGCGCTCTACGAACGCACCGCCCGCCGCCGCGTCGACCCCCTCGCCGACCGCATCCGCACCCTGGCCGAACTGGACGCCAGACGGGGAGCCGGCCGATGACCGGGTTCAGCGACAGCGCGCAGACCATGTCCCTGATCGCCTTCACGACCGTGGCCACCCTCACCCTGCTGCTGTGCGTGCTGACCGGCCCCGACCACGACGACCTCGACGCGTTCTACACCGGCGGATCCCTCTCCCCGCTGCGCAACGGCCTCGCGATCGCCGGCGACTACATATCCGCCGCGACCGTCCTGGGCACCGGCGGTGTGATCGCCCTGTGCGGCTACGACGGGATCGTCCTCGCCCTCAGCACGGCGCTGTCCCTGATGCTGCTGATGTTCCTGCTGGCCGAACCCCTGCGCAACGCGGGCCGGTTCACCATGGGCGACGCCCTCGCCCGCCGGATGCCGGGACGCGCCGTACGGATCGCCTCGTGCGCGGTCACCCTCGCCGCGCTGCTGCCGCTGATGCTGGTGCAGCTCGCGGGCACCGGCCAGCTCCTCGCCTTCATCCTCGGCTTCTCCGGCGACTCGCTGAAGACGGCCTGCGTCCTGGGCATGGGCGCACTGATGATCAGCTACGCGGCCATCGGCGGCATGAAGGGCACCGCCCTGATCCAGATCCTGAAGATCGTGATGCTGCTCGGCTCGGGCGCCGTGGTCGCCGTACTGATCCTGCGCCGCTTCGACTGGAACCCGGGCACCCTCTTCTCCACGGCCGCCCGGCAGAGCGGGGTGGGCGCCGCCTTCCTGCGCTCCGGCCTCGAGTTCGCGGACAGCCCGTACCCGCGCGTCGACATGATCACGTCCCAGCTGTCGGTGGTGCTCGGCGGCGCCTGCCTGCCGCACATCACCATGCGCATGTACACCGCCGCCGGCGCCCGGCAGGTGCGCCGCTCCCTTTCCTGGGCGGTGTCCGCGGTGGGCCTGTTCGTCCTCGTCATCACGGTCGTCGGGTTCGGCGCGACCGCGCTGATCGGCCGGGAGGCGATCGCCCGGGAGGACCCCCAGGGCAACACGGCCTACCTGCTGGGCTCGCGCGCCGCCTTCGGCCCCGACGTGTCGACGGCCGAGACCCTGCTGTTCACCACCGTCACCACGGCGATCTTCCTCACCCTGCTCGCCTCCGTCGCCGGAATGATCCTCGCCTGCGCCGACTCCCTCGCCCACGACGTCTTCGCCACCCGCGGACGGGAGATGACACCGCGCCGCGAAATGCTGCTGGCCCGTCTGTCGGCCCTGGCCGTCGGGCTCCCCGCGGTCCTGCTGGCCACCCAGGTCCAGCACCGCAGCCTCCAGCCGCTGGCCACCCTCTCCTTCTGTCTGGGTGCCTCCGCCCTCGCCCCCGCCCTCGTCTACAGCCTGTTCTGGCGCCGCTACACCCGAACCGGCCTGCTGTGCACCCTCATCGGCGGCTCCCTCGCCGTCCTGGTGCTGATGCCGGGCACCAACCTGGTGTCGGGCTCGCCCGTGTCCGCCTTCCCCGAGGCCGACTTCAACTGGTTCCCGTTCACCACCACCGGCCTGGTCACCATCCCGCTGGGCTTCGCCCTCGGCTGGCTCGGCACCCTCGCCTCGGGCCGCCGACAGGCGGAGGAGCAACGCCGCCAGTACGAGGCGGTGGAGGCCTGGATCCTGGCGGGCGCGACCCGTGGCGGCACGGAAGCCACCCGCAAAGAGAGGTGAGCCCGCCCCGAGCGCGGGCTCCCCCACCTGCGCCCGGCCCGTCCGGGCGTCTACTCCACCGGTGCCGCCCGGCCCGTCAGGGCGCTGAGACGGCTGCGCACATGGTCCATGTGGGCCTGTACGTCGTCCCACTGCTCCCCGTGCTCGCGCAGCACCTGCTCCGTGTCCCGGCCGATCCGCTCCGCCTGTGCCCGGGCCCGGGCCAGCAGTCCGGCCGCCTGCGCCTGCGCCTCCTCCTGCTGACGGCTCGCCGACCGCTCGGCGTCGGCGAACGCCCGCCTCGCCTCGGCCAGGGCCGCCTCGGCGCGCGCGACCAGAGCGGCCTGGTGCGCGTCGAACTCGTCCGCGCGCGCGACCGCCGCGCCCTCCTCCTGCGCCGACCGCTCGGCCTGCTCCTTCGCCTGTCCGGCACGCATCGCGGCGGTGCGCGTACGCGCCTCCCGCAGCGCCGACAGGACCTCGCCGCGGGACCGCTTCACCTCGCGCCGGGTGGCGATCCGGATCCCGTCGGCCTCGGCGCGTGCCGCCAGCAGCCGCTGCCCGGCGGACTCCGCCGCCCGCGCACCCACCTCGTCCGCGTGCTCCCGCGCCGCCCGACGCACCTCCAGGGCGCGGGCCTCGGCCTGCGCGACCTGCTCCCCCGCCTGCTCACGCGCGTGCTCCCGGACCGCCGCCGCCTCTTCCCGCGCGAGCCGCAACAGCGACTGCGCGCGTTCCCCGAGCGCCTCGTACGTCTGCGGAGCGAGCCGCGCGACCCTCTCGCGCAACCCGGCCGCCTGCGCCTCCATCTCCTTGGCGAGCACGGTGAGCCGGGCGGCGCGCTCCCAGGCGGCGTCGCGGTCGCGGGAGAGCGCGGCGGCCTGCGTGTCGACCTGTTCGGGACGGTAGCCGCGCCGTCGCACGGTCACGAACCCGTACGGCGACTGCGATGCGCTGCTCATCCTGGGAGCCCCTCTCCACCCTGCACACACGAAACGACGATTGCGCGCACATACTGATGGATCAGACATAAGCGTTCATAACGCGACACTCCGCGAGTGCGTCACGGCCGCGAACACGACCGGGGCAATCACAGCCGGCACAGGCAAAAAGAGGGGCGGCCCCGGTCCACCGACCGGGGCCACCCCCTTCCACGCTTCACCCGACGTCCGCCCCCGTCAGAGCAGCCCGTCCCACATCTGCTCCAGCAGCACCGACCACCAGCTCTCCGGCGAACCCAGCGCCGCCGGGTCCAGCGAGGCCAGCTGGGTCTGGAAATCGACCGTCCAGCGGCCCGCCTGCTCCTGGTTCAGACCGAACCGCAGCCGCCACATCCGGCCGAGCAGCGCCAGACAGCGCGCGAACTCCGGCAGACCCGTGTTGACGAACTGCGGCGGCACCGAACCGCCGCCCGGCCCCGCCTCCACCGGCACCGCGACGATGTTCGCCGTGCCGTACTGCACACAGATCGCCTTGCCGAAGTCGCTGCCCATCACCAGGTACGAGCCCGCGTCGGGCGCCGGCCGCACCCCGCGCTCCTGCGCCAGCTCCGCCAGGGTCGGCACCGGGCGCCCCGGCTGGGCCTGCGCCCAGAAGAAAGGGCCCATGTCCGCCGGCAGACCCGCCACCACCAGCGTGTGCGCCACGACCGGCGGCACGCCCTGACGGGACACCGCGGCCTGCTCGAACCGGAACACGCCCGGCCCGAACGCCGCCGCCAGCTCCTGCGCGATGCCCTCCGGCGGGATCGGCGGCGCGGGCTGCACCGGCGGCAACGGCGCACGCACCGGCGCCGGACGCGCCGGGCCGTCCGCGACCTGGTGCAACTCGCCCTGGTGCGCCAGCAGTTGCTGCATGCCCTGCTGCCGGCTCGCGTGATCCGTGCCGTACGGCGCGATGCTCGCGATCCGCGCCTGCGGCCACTGCTCGCGGATCATCCGCGCGCAGTACGCGCCCGGCAGCTCGCACGACTCCAGCTCGGTGTGCAGCTCGAGCACCTGCCCCGGCGGCACGTTCATGCCGCGCAGCTCGTGGAAGATCTGCCACTCCGGGTGCGGGGTGCCCGGCGCCGAACGCCGGATCAGCTGCTGCTCGGAACCGTCGTGCGCGCGGTAGCGCAGCACGGCCTGATAGCCGGGACCGACCGTCGGCTGGGCGCCGGGCGGCGGCATCGGCGGACCCGACGGCGCCGCACCGTGCGGTACGGCGCCGGGCGGGACCGGGCCGGGCCGGGCCCTGTCTCCCAGCCGTACTGCCAGGCCCTACCCCCCGGTGAACGCCTGCCGGTGTTCCTCGGCCCACTGGCGGTAGTCGCGGGCCCGGCGGCCCAGCAGTTCGGGCACGTCGTCCGTGACGACCGCGTTGCCGCCCCTGCGGACGAAGGCGAAGGCGGTCAGGAACCCTTCCGCGGCCTCCTCGCCGACCCCCCAGCCCCGCACATGCGCGCGGACCTGCTCCGGCGAGAGCTCACCGACGCCGACCGGAAGGCCGAGGACCTCGGCGAGCACGGCGGCCTGGCCGGGCACGGAGATCGTCTCGGGGCCGGTCAGGGTGTACGTCCGCCCGGTGTGGCCCTCCTCGACCAGGACCCGCACCGCCACTTCCGACACATCACGCGGGTCGACCACCCCCTGTAGACCGTCACCGGTCAGGTTCGGCACCTGCTTGCCCGCCCTGATCTCCCCCGCCCAGCTCAGCGTGTTGGAGGCGAAGGCCGAGGGCCGCAGGAGCGTCCAGTCGGCCCCGCTGTCCACCACGGCCCGCTCGCCCACCACATGGTGCCGTCCGGCGGGTCCGACCTCGGGGTCGCCGGTGGCGATCGCCGAGAGCTTCACCAGCCGCCGCACCCCCGCCGCCCGCGCCGCCGCCACCAGGTCCTGGTCGTGCTCGGCGTCCGGGCCGGGCACCCCCACCAGGAACGCGGCCGTCACCCCGGACATCGCGGCCGCCAGTGAGCCGTGATCGCGGTAGTCCCCGCGCACCGGCTCCACTCCGGGAGCCGGCCCGACCTTCGCCGGGTCCCGGCTCAGCGCCCGCACCTTCTCGCCGCGCGCCGCGAGCCGTCGTACGACTTCACCGCCGATGGTGCCGGTGGCACCCGTCACAAGAATCATGGTGTCCACGGTGCGGACCGGCGGCCCGGCGCGGCTAGGAGATTCCGGCACGGCCGGCCCGCCCGTCCGGCCGCCGACGCGCCTACCGTGGAAGGGTGTCCCATGCCCTTGCCGAACAGTCCCTGACCGTCCCCGGCGCGTTGCGCCCCTGGATCACCGACATCGTGGCCGTGTCCGTCGCCGGCGCGTTGCCCGAGGCGTTCACGCATGTGCCGGAGACCGCGACGCACCTGGTCGTACGGGCCGAGGGCGACGCCCGCCGCGACACGCTGGTCGTCGGACCGCGCACCCGGGCCTCGTACCACGTGGACGCCGACAAGCGGGTCACGTCGTGTGTGCGGCTGCGCCTGGCGCCGGGCGCGGCCCGCGCGTTGCTCGGCGTGCCGGCCCGGGATCTGGTGGGACGGGTCGCGCCGCTGGGCGGACTGCCGACGCCGACGGCGCGTCGGCTGGCCGGTGTGCTGGGCGACCCGGAGACCGGGGAGCTGGTCCCGCGACTGGCGGAGGTGCTGCGCGGCCGCCTGGCGCCGCATGTGGATCCCTCGCGCGACAGGGTGCTGCGGGCCGCCGTGGACGCCCTGTCGACCCGCCGGGACCGCCTCCCCGCCCACGTGCGGGACGTCGCGCGCGACCTCGCCGTCAGCGAACGCCAGTTGCGCAACCTCTTCGCCGACGGCGTCGGTGTCTCCCCCAAGCACTTCGCCCGCATCCACCGCCTGCGCCATGTCCTGGCCCACGCGGCCACCGCTCCCTGGGCGCAGCTCGCCTCCGACAGCGGGTACTACGACCAGTCGCATCTGACCGCCGACTTCCGCACCCTGATGGGTGTCCCGCCCACGGCGTTCTTCACCGGCCGGCTCCCCGAGGCACGGCCCTGCCAGGCCGTCCGCGGACTCTGAGACCGGCCCGGCCGCTGTCCGGCGGTGGGGCGGGGACAGCCGCCGGGAACCACCGTGAATCCGACTGTTCATATGTTCTTAGACTTGCGGTGTTTTCCTACGGCCGTCCCCACGCGTTCCCCAGTCGGTGCGCACCCGACCGCCCTTCACAGCGACCCACTTTGGAGACGACGTGCCGATCTTCCGCAGAACCGCCGCCCGCCGCACGCTGCTCGCCGCTCTCGGCACGGCGATGGTGACCGCCGGCTGGGCCTCGGCCGAGGCGGGCGCCTCGCCGAGAGGGCTCGACGACCCGGCGAAGAAGGACCTCGCCATGCGGCTGGTGTCCAGCGCGGAGAACTCGTCCCTGGACTGGGAGGCGCAGTACGGGTACATCGAGGACATCGGCGACGGCCGCGGCTACACCGGTGGTGTCATCGGCTTCTGTTCCGGGACCGGCGACATGCTCGCCCTGGTGGAGCTGTACACCGAGCGGGTCCCGGACAACGTCCTGGCCGGCTACCTGCCCGCGCTGCGCGCGGTGAACGGCAGCGGTTCCCACACCGGCCTGGACCCCGGCTTCCCCGCCGCCTGGCGCACGGCGGCCGGGACGTCCGCGTTCCGCAGGGCCCAGCGCGACGAGCGGGACCGCGGCTACTTCGACCCGGCGGTGGCCCGCGCGAAGCGGGACTGCCTCGGCACGCTCGGCCAGTTCGTCTACTACGACGCCATGGTCATGCACGGCCCCGGCACGGACGCCCTCAGCTTCGGCGGCATCCGCGAGCGGGCCCGGCAGCACGCGGTGACCCCCGCGGACGGCGGCGACGAGACGACGTATCTGAACGCCTTTCTCGACGCCCGGGTCCGGGCGATGAAGCAGGAGGCCGCCCACAGCGAGGTCAGCCGGGTCGAGACGGCCCAGCGCGTGTTCCTCCGCGAGGGCAATCTCGGGCTCGCCACACCGCTCAAGTGGAAGGTGTACGGGGACAGTTACGAGATCGACTGAGTCGGCCGTCGGCGCGGACGAGGGGTGCGGCGACTGCCGTGCCCCTCGTCCGCGCGACGCCGGGCGGCCCGGCTCAGCCCTGGGCCGTGATCCGCGCGAGACGCTGGGCCTCGGTCCGGGTGGAACGGGCGATCGCGTCCTCGTCGACGGTCAGGAGCCGTCCGTCCGCCACGATCTGACGGCCATTCACGAACGACGCGGTGACCGGGGCCGCGGCTCCGAACACGAGCGCGGTCACCGGGTCGGCGATGGAGGCGTGGGCGATCGTGTCGAGCTTCCACAGCACCAGGTCGGCCAGCTTGCCCGGCTCCAGCGAACCCGTCTCGGCCGCCCGGCCCAGGACCCGGGCACCCCCGTAGGTGCCCAGGCGCAGCGCCTGACGGGCGTTCAGGGCGGCCTCGCGATGGGCTCCGAGCCGGTTGATGAGCAGCGCGTTGCGCAGTTCGGTGTGGAGCTCGCCGGACTCGTTCGACGCGGTGCCGTCGACGCCGAGACCGACCGGAACACCGGCCGCGAGCATGTCGGGGACCCGGGCGATACCGGCCGCCAGGCGGGCGTTGGAGGACGGGCAGTGCGCGACACCCGTCCCGGTACGGGCGAAGGCGGCGATGTCGGAGTCGTTCATGTGGACGCAGTGCGCCATCCACACGTCCTCGCCGAGCCAGCCGGTGGACTCGAAGTAGTCGGTCGGGCCCATGCCGAACAGCTCGTGGCAGAACTTCTCCTCCTCGACCGTCTCCGAGCCGTGGGTGTGCAGGCGCACGCCCTTGGCGCGGGCCAGTTCGGCGCCCTGGCGCATGAGTTCGGTGGAGACGGAGAAGGGGGAGCAGGGCGCCACGGCCACCTGCGTCATGGCGTCGAAGGAGGCGTCGTGGTGCTCGTCGACGGTCCGTGCGGTGGCGGCGAGCGCGTCGTCGAGGGTCTCGACGGCGAAGTCCGGGGGCAGTCCGCCGTCCTTCTCGCTGCGGTCCATGGAGCCGCGGGCGAGGGTGAACCGGACGCCCGTCTCGCGAGCGGCCCTGATGATGGCGCCGGACAGGTCGCCGGATCCCTCGGGGTAGACGTAGTGGTGGTCCATGGCGGTGGTGACGCCGCCGCGGGCCATCACCGCGAGCGAGCCCTGGGCCGCCGCGTACGCCATGCTCTCGTCGATGCGCGCCCAGGTCGGGTACAGCGCGACGAGCCAGTTGAAGAGGTTGTGGTCCGTCGCCAGGCCGCGGGTGATCCACTGGTAGAAGTGATGGTGGGTGTTGATCAGCCCGGGGGTGACCAGGTGGCCGGTGGCGTCGATGCGGCGCACGACGTCCTCCAGGCCCTCCGGGGCGCGGCCCCCGCCGACCGCCTCGATGCGGTTGCCGGCGATGATCACGTGTCCCGAGGCGTGTTCCGTGTCGCCGGCGTCCACGGTCGCGATCGCGCAGTTGTCGATGACGATGCGCTGGGCTGCTGCCATGGTTCGTCCTTTTCGCTCTGGGGAGGGCACGGCAGGACCCTAGGCCCTGTCGTCCAGGAGATCCCGGTGCCACGGACCGGGACCGACGCCGGGAAGCGCCGGGGACACCCGGGTGGGTCAGAGGTTGGTGAGGTCCACCGGTATGCGCGACTCGCAGCCGTCGCGCAGCACGGTGGCCTCGATCAGGCCGTACGGGCGGTCGGCCGCGAAGTAGACCTCGTTGTCGTTCTTGAGGCCGAACGGTGCCAGGTCGACGAGGAAGTGGTGCTGGTTGGGGAGCGAGAAGCGGACCTCGTCGATCTCGGCGCGGTTGTCGATGATCCGCGCGCCCATCCGGTAGAGGGTCTGCTGGAGCGAGTACGAGTACGTCTCCGCGAAGGCCTGGAGCAGATGCCTGCGGACCTCCGCGTACGACGTCTCCCAGGAGGGCATGGGGTCCGCGTCGTCGCTCCAGCCGAACCGCCAGCGGGCGGCGACCCGGGTGGCCAGGATGCGGTCGTGGGCCTCCGGCAGCGTCGTGTACTTGTCCTTGACGTACCCCCAGAACTCCGAGTTCGTCGAGTTCATGACGGTGAGGTCCTTCAGCCCCGAGACGACCTCCCACGACGAGCCGTCGTAGGTGATCTGGGCGAGGCGGGTCTCCCGGCCCTGGCGCACGAAGGAGTGCCGGGGCCGGTCGGCGCCGCCGGACCCGGGGCCGGCGTCGGAGGTCTCGATCCGGTCCCAGGCGTACTCCTCGATCCGGATGCGGGCCGTCCTGATCGCCTCCTGGCTGGTCACGAAGTGCCGGGCCAGATGGATGCCGAACTGCTCGGCGGACTCGATGCCGTGCTCCTTGGCGAACGCGTACACCGTGTTCTTGGTGGTGTCGGTCGGCAGGACGTTGGCGTTCGAGCCGGAGTAGTGGACCTCGTCCATGTCGCCGGAGAGCGCGACGGAGACGTTCAGGTCCTTGATGTGGTGGGTGGCGCCGTCCCGCGTGACCTTCACGACGCGGGTCTCGGCCTTGCCGTACTGGTTCTGACCCAGCATCACCGGGCGGCCGGGACGGGAATCTTCTGTCATCTGGCCCTAGCTCCCTCGGTAAACGGAGTAGCCGAACGGGTTCAGCAGCAGCGGTACGTGGTAGTGCTCGCCGGGCTGCACGGCGAAGGTGATCGCCACCTCGGGGAAGAACGCACCGCCGTCCCGGTGCGCGGGGGCGTCCTGTCGCGCATCGGCACGCCGGTCCGCGGTCCCCTCGAAGTACGGCTCCACGGCGAAGTCGAGCCGTACGTGGGTCGTTCCCTCCGGGAGGGCCGGCAGGTCCTTGCACCGCCCGTCGGCGTCGGTCGCGGAGCCGCCGAGCGCCTGCCAGTCGGCGGCGCGCCCACTGCGGGCGGCGAGCAGGACGGCGACGCCCTCGGCGGGGCGGCCGATGCTGGTGTCCAGGATGTGCGTGGACACCGAGGCGGTGGTGCCGGTACTCATGCCGGGTCGGTCCCTTCGGCGAGGCGGGCCAGTCGGATGCGGTTGATCCTGCCCAGTTCGGTGCGGACGATCTCCCGCTCCGGCTCCGGCGGGTTGCCGAGCCGCTGCCGGAGCGCGTCGCGCATCTGCTCGCCGGTGCGTCCGGTCGCGCAGATCAGGAAGACATGACCGAACCTGTCCTGGTAGGCCAGGTTGAGTTCGAGCATCTCCGCCTTGAGTTCCTCGGCGGCGTCGGCCATGCCGCGCTGCTCCCGGGCCGAGGTCGGATCGCCGGGCGCGGGGCGGCCGATCGGCGGGTGCGCGGCCAGGGCCTCCGTCAGGTCGGCCGCGGTCAGTGCGGCCATGGCGGTGTCGTTGGCGGCGTAGAGGTCCTCGGCGGTGGCGTAGGGGCGGGCGGCGAGCAGCCGTCCGGCCCATGCGGTGGAGGCGCACACCTCGTGCAGGGCGGCCAGGGCCTCGTGTTCCCCGAGGACGTTGAACCGGGCCAGACCCGGGGACGCGGAAGTCGAAGTCACGGGAGCCTCCGTAGCCGGATGCGGCCTGCTCGGCCGGACACGGTCCTCGTGCGGTGCGGACTGCCGTCAGCTAACGCCCTCCGCGAGACAGCGTCAACACTTTGTTGAAAATTCTGTGTGACAACACCGGACGGCAGCGCCGGGCGGTGGCGCCGGGCGGTGGCGCCGGGCGGTGGCGATCCCGGCCGGGACTTCAGCCCTGCTTCTCGCGATTCAGGTAGTTGTAGACGGTGAAGCGGCTCACGCCGAGCGCGCCCGCCACGGTCTCCACGCCGTGCCGCACGGAGAAGGCGCCGCGCGCCTCCAGCGTCCGTACGACCTCCTGCTTGGCCTTGCGGTCCAGGTCGGCCAGCGGCTTGCCCATCCTGCGCTCCATGGCGGCCAGGATGTGGTCGAGGGAGTCGGCGAGCTGGGGCAGTCGCACGGCGACGGCGTCGGCGCCCTCCCAGGAGAGCACCACGTCGTCGGGGCCGGCCTCGTCGGGCGGGAGTATCTCGCCGCCGATGGCGTCGACCAGCGGTTTCACGGCCGCGATGAACGCCCCCTCCTCGGCCGCGGTCATCCTTCACCCTCCCCGACCACGTTGACCTGGAGCGAGATCCGGGTGGCGCCGGCCGCCAGGGTTCTGCGCAGCACGGCGTCCACGGCCGTGAGCACCGCGTCGGCACCGCCTTCCGCCGTGTTGCCGAACGGGCCGACGTCGACGGCGTCCAGCGCGGCACCCTCGACGACCTCGCGGGCCACCAGCGCGTGCGCGGGAGCCTCCTCCAGGTCGAAGGGCTCGGTCGTGAACTCCACTCTCAATCGCACGCGCTCAACCTAACGCGCGGCACCCGCTTTGACCGACCCCCTCTTGACATGCAATGAGGACCGACGGCAGTCTTTCATGGAGCAGAAATAAACTTCCACTATACGGAATTACACGGACCGCGCGGAATCAGACACCCATCGCGAGCGGGAGGGCCGAGCCTCATGCCGGGTCAGGACGCGCACACGGCCGCGGAGCAGCGCTTCAGCGTCAATCTGTCGATCCTGTTCACGGAGCTCCCGCTCCTGGAGCGTCCCGCGGCCGCCGCCGCGGCCGGTTTCAGCGCGGTCGAGCTGTGGTGGCCGTGGGCCGACTCCCCCACCCCCGGGCAGTCCGAGCTCGACGCCCTGGGCGAGGCGATCGAGGGCGCGGGCGTCCGGCTGACGGGCCTGAACTTCTACGCCGGGCTGCTCCCCGGCCCGGACCGCGGCGCGCTGTCGGTCCCCGGTGCGCAGTCGGAGCGGTTCCGCGCCAACGTCGAGGTGGCGGCGGACCTCGCCGGGGCGCTGGGCTGCGGGGCGCTCAACGCCCTGTACGGCAACCGCGTCGACGGCGTGGCCGCGGCCGAGCAGGACGCGCTGGCGCTGGAGAACCTGGCGCTCGCGGCCGCCGCGGCCGACCGGATCGGGGCGGTCCTGCTGGTCGAGACCCTCAACCGGACGGAATCTCCCCGCTATCCGCTGGTGAGCGCGCAGGCCGCCGTCGACGTCGTCGACCAGGTCAACCGGGTCACCGGCCTCGACAACGCGCGGTTCCTGATGGACCTCTACCACCTGTCCATGAACGGCGAGGACCTGCCGCGGGCGATCGAGCGGTACACGCCGGTCACCGGCCATGTGCAGATCGCCGACAACCCCGGCCGGGGCGCGCCGGGCACCGGCCGCCTCCCGCTCGACGACCTGCTCCAGCGGCTGCGGAAGGCCGGTTACGAGGGCTGGATCGGCCTGGAGTACCAGCCGGGCGGCCGCCCGAGCGCCGAGGCCTTCGGCTGGCTGCCGCCCGGGGCCCTGGGGCCTGTCTGCTGAACAGCCCGCCGAACAGCCCGCCGAGCAGTCAGAGAGGAACTCGCGCCATGAGCAGCAGCCCCGCAGACTCCGCCCGCAAGGACCGCCCCTCCATCGCATGGATCGGCCTGGGCATCATGGGCTCCCCGATGTCCGAGAACCTGATCAAGGCGGGTTACGACGTCACCGGCTTCACCCTGGAACAGGACAAGCTGGACCGACTGACCGCCGCCGGCGGCACCGCGGTCGGCTCGATCGCCGAGGCCGTCCGCGACGCCGACGTGATCATCACGATGGTGCCCGCGTCCCCCCAGGTCGAGGCCGTCGCGTACGGGCCCGAAGGCATCCTGGAGAACGCCCGGCCCGGCGCCCTGCTGATCGACATGTCGTCGATCACCCCGGGAACCTCGGTAGAGCTGGCGCGGGCGGCGGCCGCCCGGGGCATCCGGGTGCTGGACGCCCCGGTGTCCGGCGGCGAGGCGGGTGCCGTCGAGGCCGTGCTGTCCATCATGGTCGGCGGCGAGCAGGCCGACTTCGACGCGGCCCGGCCGGTCTTCGAGGCGCTGGGCAGGACCGTCGTCCGCTGCGGCCCGCACGGCTCCGGGCAGACCGTGAAGGCCGCCAATCAGCTGATCGTCGCCGTGAACATCCAGGCGTGCGCCGAGGCCGTGGTGTTCCTGGAGAAGTCCGGCGTGGACCTGACGGCGGCGCTGGACGTCCTCGCCGGCGGGCTGGCCGGCTCCACCGTGCTGGCCCGCAAGAGGGACAACTTCCTCGGCCGCGACTTCAGGCCGGGCTTCCGCATCGACCTGCACCACAAGGACATGGGGATCGTCACGGACGCGGCCCGCGCGGTCGGGGCCGCCCTGCCCGTCGGCGCCGTGGTCGCCCAGCTGGTCGCCAGCCTGCGCGCCCAGGGCGACGGCGGCCTGGACCACTCGGCCCTGCTGCGCACCGTCGAGCGCCTCTCCGGGTCACGGGTCTGACGCACCCGGGACTCCGTGCGGTGCCGACGCCGCCGCGGTCCCGGCCACCCGGCCCGCCGCGCGGCCGCGTACGGCATACCGGGAACCTCGTACCGCGTCCGGCGGAGGTTCCCGGAGTGCGGATCCGTCCCGCCCACAGCAGCCTGAAGGCATGACGTATCCACCGACGGAGTTCCCGCACATCGTGGTGCACGCACCGGCCCTGGACGGCTCCCGGCGGGTCACCACGGGCGACCAGACCCTCGGCATCGCCAGCCATCTGGACGATGTCGTCGAGATCCTGCGCATGGCCGACCTGGACCGGATCGAGGTCGAGGAGAGCGATCTCATCGAGTGGCAGGGCGGCGGCCCGGACGACTGGCCCGGCCTTTCGGAGCACGAGCCACAGCCCTGACGACGCATCGGGTCGACGCGTACGACCGCGGGCGTACCCGGGCTACGCAATCCTCAAATCATCCTCTGAAGACGGCCACCGAGGCTTCAACCGGCCCCGCGGGCGGGCACATTCTTCTCACGCGGGGCCTGCCGGCACGGGGGCGGCGGGCCCCGCGACGGGGGTGGGCCATGGACAGTGCCGCGCCGAGCCGGCTGGAACCGCACGCGATCGCCCTGCTGCGGGGCGGTCCCCGCGCCGCCGTCACGGTGGCCGTGCTGTCGCTGCATCTGCGCGGTGCCGTCGGGGCCGGCCGGGTGGGCACGATGCGCACCACCGGCCCGGCCGCGGACCGGTCCCTGCCGCCGCTCACCAAGGCGGTGCACGCCGCTCTCTACCGGCCCGCGGGGCTACGGCAGTTGCTGGACCGGCAGGCGGTGCGCCGAGCGCTCACCGGGCTGCGGGACGAACTCAGGGCCGCCGGTCTGCTCCGTACGTTCCCGCCCGGCCGCACCCGCGCCGGCCGCCGCACCCTGAAGTCCCTGCGCGCACGGCACCCGTTGCCCGGCCACGGTCCCGGGCTGCCGCTGGAGGACCAGCTGCTCGCGGTCGCCCTGTACGGCGACCGGGCGCTGACCGCGGTCGCTCCTCGCTTCACCCGGGAGGCGGGGCTGACCGGCCGGGGCGGGACGACCGAGCGGGACCTGCGGCAGTCCTGGGGCAGCGGCGGCGGGGGCGACATCACCGGCTGCGGAACGGCGTAGGCCGTTCGCCCGTTCAGACCTTCAGCGTCCGGATCGAGGTCGGCGCGTGGCCGGGCTCGGTCGCGATCTCCTCGAACTCGACGACTTCACCGATGTCGTTGGTCGTCGACATCGCGATGTTCGTGACGCGCTCCACGATCACCTCGACGACGACGGGCACCCGGTGCTCCGCGGCGAGCTTACGGGCCTGTTCGAAAGCGGCGCCCAGTCCGCCCGGCTCGGTGACCCGGATCGCCTTGCAGCCGAGCCCCTCGGCGACCCTCACATGGTCGACGCCGTAGCCGCCGAGTTCGGGCGCGTTGATGTTCTCGAACTCCAGATTGACCTGGAAGTCGATGTCGAAGGCTCGCTGCGCCTGCCGGATCAGGCCCAGGTAGGCGTTGTTCACCAGGACGTGCACATAGGGGATGCGGTGCTGTGCGCCGACGGCCAGTTCCTCGATCAGGAACTGGAAGTCGTAGTCCCCGGACAGGGCGACCACGGACGCCTCCGGGTCGGCCCTGGCCACGCCGAGCGCGGCCGGGACGGTCCAGCCGAGCGGGCCCGCCTGCCCGCAGTTGATCCAGTGGCGGGGCCGGTGGACGTGCAGCAGCTGCGCGCCCGCGATCTGCGCGAGGCCGATGGCGGAGACGTACCGGGTCTCGGGGCCGAAGACCTTGTTCATCTCCTCGTAGACGCGCTGCGGCTTGATCGGGATGTCGTCGAAGTGGGTACGTCGTTGCAGCCGTGCCCGCTTCTCCTGGGTGGCGGCGGCCCAGCCGGAGCGGTCGGGCAGCCGGCCGGCCGCCTTCAGCTCCCGTGCGACCTCGACGAGCAGGCGCAGGGCGGCCCCGGCGTCGGAGGTGATGCCGTGGTCGGGGGCGAAGATCCGGCCGATCTGGGTGGGCTCGATGTCGATGTGGACGAACGTCCGGCCGGCCGTGTAGACGTCGAGCCTGCCGGTGTGGCGGTTGGCCCAGCGGTTGCCGATGCCGAGGACGAAGTCGGACTCCAGGAAGGTCGCGTTGCCGTGGCGGTGCGAGGTCTGGAGGCCGACCATGCCGGCGTTCAGTTCGTGGTCGTCGGGCAGGACGCCCCAGCCCATCAGGGTCGGCACCACCGGGGTACCGGTCAACTCGGCGAACTCGACCAGGAGTTCGGCGGCGTCGGCGTTGACGACCCCGCCGCCCGCCACGATCAGCGGCCGCTCGGACGCGTTGAGCAGTCCCATCGCCTTCTCGATCTGGGCGCGGGTCGCGGCCGGCTTGTACGCCGGGAGCGGCGCGTAGGTCTCCGGGTCGAACTCGATCTCGGTGAGCTGCACGTCGACGGGGAGGTCGACGAGGACCGGGCCGGGGCGGCCGGACCGCATGAGGTGGAAGGCCTGCTGGAAGACGCCGGGGACCTGGGCCGCCTCCAGGACGGTGACCGCCGTCTTGGTCACGGGCCCGGCGATGGAGGCGATGTCGACGGCCTGGAAGTCCTCCTTGTGGAGCACGGAGGTGGGGGCCTGCCCGGTGACGCACAGGATCGGGATCGAGTCGGCGAGAGCGGAGTAGAGCCCGGTGATCATGTCCGTGCCCGCCGGACCCGAGGTTCCGACGCAGACGCCGATGTTGCCGGGACGGGCGCGGGTGTAGCCCTCGGCCATGTGGGAGGCGCCCTCCACATGGCGGGCGAGGGTGTGACTGATGCCCCCGGCGGCCTTCAGCGCCGCGTAGAAGGGGTTGATCGCGGCGCCGGGGACACCGAACGCGTCGGTGACGCCCTCGCGCTTGAGGATCTCGACTGCCGCACGGGCAGCGGTCATACGGGCCATGGAGTACTCCTGCCTCGACTGTCGGATTCGCTCTCCCGTCGTGCCCCGCGCGCTTCCGTCGCGCCGAAATGCTTCCGCATTACGGAATATAACTTCTACTATCTGGAATTAATGTAGACGGGTGGGGCGAAGGCGGTCAAGGGACGGACAGGCGGGGCCCTCCTGGAGGACGATGGGGCGCTGTCCCCCTGTGATGCCGTCCTGGAGCGGGCCATGTCCGAGAGCGTGCCGGTGCGTTGCCCGGCCTGTCGGCGCGAACACCTCTACGCCTCGCCGTCGTATCCGTGCGCGTGCGGCGCGCCGGTGGCCCCGCCGCTGGACCCGCGCGGCACGCCCAGGGCGCTGGCCCACCGGGTCTGGGAGGAGCAGTGGGTCACCGTGCGGTGCGCGGCCTGCGGCCGCCGGGGCCAGTGGCCGGCGCCGGAGCTGGGCTGCGCGTGCGGCACGGTGCTGCGCCTGCCGGTCGCGGCCGCCCCCACGACCGGCGTGGCGCGCCCCGCGTTCCGGCCCGCGCCCATCCGCAGCGCGGTGGACGCGGTCACGGCCGCCGCCCGCTATCTGAACGGGCTCGGCTACCGGGACATCCGCCGGGGCGAGCGGCGGCCTCCGGCCGGGATCGCGCTGTCCGGCCACGGTCTCGTCGCCCAGGTGGACCCGACGGCGCGCCCGGCGCGCTTACGGGACGTGGAGTGCCTGTGGCTGACGGCCATGGCGGAGTCCTCGTCCTGCGCCTACTTCTCGCTCGCGGGGTACGCCGAGGACGCCCGCGGCCGGGCCGACGTCCTGCTCGTCCCCCTCTTCGTCCTCGACCTGCTGGGCACACCGCGGCCGGTGAACGGCCCCGCGGACCGGCTGGACGCGTCGGGGGCGCCCTGACCTTCCGGCCGGGCGCCCGCCGCCACCGGCCGCGGGACGCGGGACACGGGACACGGGACGCCTGGAAGACCCCGCGTCTAGGAGGCCGCCCCCTCCGTCCACTTCTCCCGCAGTTCGATCTTGCGTACCTTCCCGGACACCGTCATCGGGAAGCCCGCCAGGATCTGGAGCCTGCTGGGGATCTTGTAGTGCGCGAGCTGCTGCGCGCAGAAGGCGCGCAGCTCCTCCAGGGTGAGCGGGTCGGCGGGGTCGCTCGGGATGACGCAGGCGAGTACCTCCTCGCCGTACCGTTCGTGCGGCACGCCGACGACCTGCACGTCCTGGATCTTGGGGTGGGCGTAGAGGAACTCCTCGATCTCCCGCGGGTACACGTTCTCGCCGCCCCGGATGATCATGTCCTTGATACGGCCGACGATCTCGACGTACCCGTCCTCGCGCATCATCGCCAGGTCGCCGGTGTGCATCCAGCGTCCCGCGTCGACAGCCTCGGCGGTCCTCTCCGGCTCGTCCCAGTAGCCGAGCATCACGCTGTAGCCGCGGGTGCACAGTTCGCCCGCGGTGCCGCGCGGCACGGTCACCCCGGTCGCCGGGTCGACGACCTTGACCTCGATGTGCGGCAGGACCCGGCCGACGGTCCCGGTGCGGTGTTCGAGGTCGTCGTCCCGGCGGGTCTGGAGCGAGACCGGGGAGGTCTCGGTCATGCCGTAGCAGATGGAGACCTCCGCCATGTGCATCTCGGCCACCACGCGCTTCATCACCTCGACCGGGCAGGGCGAGCCCGCCATGATGCCGGTCCGCAGCGACGACAGGTCGTACGACGCGAAGTCGGGGAGGTTCAGCTCCGCGATGAACATGGTGGGGACGCCGTAGAGCGAGGTGCACCGCTCCTGCTCGACGGCCCGCAGGGTCGCCGCCGGGTCGAACGACGGGGCGGGGAGCACCATGCACGCGCCGTGCGAGGTGGCGGCCAGATTGGCCATCACCATGCCGAAGCAGTGGTAGAGCGGGACGGGGATGCAGATCCGGTCCTGCTCCGTGTAGCCGACCGTACGGCCCACCCAGTAGCCGTTGTTGAGGATGTTGTGGTGCGAGAGGGTGGCGCCCTTCGGGAAGCCGGTGGTGCCCGAGGTGTACTGGATGTTGACCGGGTCGTCGCAGCTCAGCTCCGCCTGCGCCGCGGCGACCCGCTCCCGCGGGATCCGCTCGGCGGAGGCCGTGAGGACGTCCCACGACGGGTCGCCGATGTAGACGACGTCCCGCAACTCGGGGCACTTGTGCCGGACTTGGTCGACCAGCGCCCGGTAGTCGCTCCCCTTGTGGGCGAGGGAGGCGACCAGCAGCGAGATGCCGGCCTGCTTCAGCACGTACTCCAACTCGTGCGCGCGATAGGCGGGGTTGATGTTCACCATGATCACGCCGAGGCGGGCGGTGGCGTACTGGACGAACACCCACTCGGGGCAGTTGACCGCCCAGATGCCCACCCGGTCGCCCTTGGCGATGCCGTGGGCGAGCAGTCCGCGGGCCACCTCGTCGACGGCGGCGCCGAACTCGGCGTAGGTCCAGCGCCGTCCGGACGGCACGTCGACCAGTGCCTCGCGGTCGGGGTGGGCCGCGATCGTCCGGTCGAGGTCGGCCCCGATCGTGGCGCCGAGCAGGGGGACCTCGCCGGTCCCGTGGGCGTAGGAAAGTGCGGTCACCGGAAGTCCTCCTCGCGGTACTCGGCGTCCGAGCCGGCGGCCGTGGCCTCGCGCAGCTCGATCCGGCGGATCTTGCCGGAGACCGTCTTGGGCAGGCCGCCGAACTCCAGGCGGCGGATGCGCTTGTAGGGCGCGAGGACCTCGCGCGAGTGCTCGAAGAGCACCTTCGCGGTGTCGGGGCCCGGCTCCCAGCCCTCGGCGAGGACGACGTACGCCTTGGGCACGGCCAGGCGCACCGCGTCCGGCGCGGGCACGACGGCCGCCTCGGCCACCGCCTCGTGCTCCAGCAGGGCGCTCTCCAGCTCGAAGGGGCTGATCTTGTAGTCGGAGGCCTTGAACACGTCGTCCGCGCGTCCCACGTAGGTGATGTAGCCGTCCGCGTCCCGGGCGCCGATGTCGCCGGTGCGGTAGTAGCCGCCCGCCATGGCCTCCGCGGTGCGGTCCGGGGCGCCGTGGTAGCCGGTCATCAGGCCGACCGGCCGCGCCGACAGGTCGAGCGCGATCTCGCCCTCGGCGACCCCGGGCGCGCCGGACACCGGGTCGAGCAGTTCGACGCGGTAGCCGGGGCACGGGCGGCCCATGGAGCCGGTCTTCAGCGGCTGTCCGGGGCTGTTGGCGACCTGCACCGCGGTCTCCGTCTGGCCGAAGCCGTCCCGGATAGTCACTCCCCAGGCCCGCCGGATCTGCTCGATGACCTCGGGGTTGAGCGGCTCGCCGGCCGCGACGACCTCGCGCGGCGGGGTGCGCAGCTGGGTCAGGTCGGCCTGGATGAGCATCCGCCAGACGGTGGGCGGGGCGCAGAACGTCGTCACGGCGGCCCGGTCCATCTCCGCCATCAGCCGGGCCGCGTCGAAGCGGGTGTAGTTGTGGATGAAGACGGTCGCCTCGGCGTTCCACGGCGCGAACAGGTTCGACCAGGCGTGCTTGGCCCAGCCGGGTGAGGAGATGTTCAGGTGCACGTCGCCGGGCTTGAGCCCGATCCAGTACATGGTGGCCAGATGCCCGATCGGGTACGAGGTGTGGGTGTGCTCGACGAGCTTGGGGCGGGCGGTGGTGCCCGAGGTGAAGTAGAGCATCAGCGGGTCGTCGGCCAGGGTCGGGCCGTCCGGGGCGAAGCCGGCGTCCGCGCCGTACAGGTCCTCGTAGGGCAGCCAGCCGAGGGGGGCGCCGCCGACGGCGATCCGGGTGTAGGGGCCGGGCACCTCGTCGAACTTGGCGGTGTCCTCGGCCCGCGCGACCACATGCCGGACCCGTCCGCGCTCGACGCGGTCGCGCAGGTCGGCGGGGCCGAGCAGCGGGGTGGCCGGGATGACGACGGCGCGCAGCTTCATGGCGGCCAGGGCCGTCACCCACAGCTCGGCCTGGTTGCCGAGCATGACGAGGATCCGGTCCTCGGCGCGCACCCCCTGCCCGCGCAGCCAGTTCGCGGCCTGGTCGGAGCGCAGGGACAGCTCGGCGAAGGACAGCCGGGTCTCGGAGCCGTCCTCCTCGACGATG
This sequence comes from Streptomyces adustus, assembly GCF_009377175.1. Lineage (GTDB taxonomy): Bacteria > Actinomycetota > Actinomycetes > Streptomycetales > Streptomycetaceae > Streptomyces > Streptomyces adustus. The sequence continues at coordinate 2,120 of NZ_VJZD01000117.1, read as the reverse complement.
TGCAGCGCGGTGCGGTCGTTGCCGTGCGCGATCGCGTCGAACCAGTCGAGCGCCCAGTTGAAGTGGGGCGGGCGCGGCCAGGCGAAGCCCTCGTAGGCGGTGGCGTAGTCCTCGCGGTGTTCCAGCAGGAAGTCCCGCGCGCTGCGGAAGAGCTCCGTCGCCGTCGTCATTTGTCCTCCTCGGTGCCGGACCATTGCCGGGCGGCTCTCCGTCATCGTGTAATCCGTGATGCAGGTCTCACTACCCCCGAACGGGGGTGTGTGCAGCAAGGGAGCCACGAAAGAGGGGCGAGGACATGGCGGCGGACGCGGCCGGGGCGACGGAGATCCGCGGCGCGCTGGCACGGCTGCGCCGTACGACCGGGCTGCCGGTGGCCTTCGGCGGTCTGGTCGACGCCGGGCGGCAGCAGGTGCGGATCAGCGAACTGAGCGGCAACGCGACTCCGGCGCTGCGCGCGCTCGCGGTGAGCGCGGGCAACGGGCTGGGCGGCAAGGCGGTGGCGCTGGCCCGCGCGTGCGCGGTGACGGACTACTCCTCCTCGCGGCAGATCAGCCACGAGTACGACTCCGCGGTGGCCGCCGAGGGGCTGCGCTCGGTGCTGGCGGTGCCGGTGGTGGTACGGCGCCGGGTGCGCGGTGTGCTGTACGGCGCGCTGCGCACTGCCCAGCCGCTGGGCGACCGCACGCTGAGCGCGGCGGTCGAGGCGGCGCGGGACGTGGAGCAGGCGCTGGTGGTGCGGGAGGAGGCGGACCACCTGCTGTCGGCGGCCCGGCCGGCCGCGGCCGCGGACCTGGGTGCCGTGGCCGCCTGGGAGCAGATGCGGGAGGCGCACGCGGCGCTGCGCGCGCTGGTGCCGCGGATCACGGATCCGGTGCTGCGTGCCGAGCTGCTGGCGGCGTGCGGGCTGCTGGCACCGGCGCCCGCGGCGGGCGTCCCGGGGGGTACCCGGGGCGGTGCGGGTGGCTCGGCGCGGCTGACGCCCCGGGAGGTGGACGTGCTGGTGTGGGTGGCGGCCGGGGCGACGAACGCGGTGGCCGCGCGGCGGCTGGGACTACGCTCGGAGACGGTGAAGGGTTACCTCAGGTCGGCGATGCGCAAGCTGGGCGCGCACACCCGGGGGGAGGCGGTGGCGGCGGCCCGCCGGACGGGGGTGCTGCCCTAATGGATCATGGTCTGTCGACACCACCAAGAGATAGTAAAATCGTCGGGTTTCGGACAAAATGATGTCGTTTCATTCATGTGTCCGAGTTGTGAATTTCTCTATGCAACGCCATTTGTTATATCCCTCACCACTCAGTCCGTCCGAATTTCAAAGGGATGTTGCCTAGAATTTGGTACGGACACGACACACGGAGGGGAGGGGTAACCGTGCGACGGGACTTCCAGGAGCCTGCCCGATGCCGCCCCGACCTGGTCATCGGCAGGGAAGACCTGTTCACGGCAGCCCGTGAGCAGCTCGGTCGCTCCGGCAGCGTGCTCCTGCACGGCCCTGCCGGAATAGGGAAATCGACCGTGCTCCAGGCATTGGCCACGGAATACTCGCAGGTGGCCCACACCGTCTTGCGCTGCTCCGCGACCGAGTCAGAATCTCATCTTCCGTTTCTCGCCCTCGCCGATCTCCTCGGGCTCGCTCTCGACCAGGTGTCGGACAAGCTTCCCGCCGCCCAGCGCACCGCCCTGGAGTCGGCGATCACCGGCCGCGGGGAGTCCACCCTCCAGCGTGACGGCCTCGCACTGCGCCTCGCCGTGCTCTCGGCGCTGCGCGCCCTCGCCGCCGACGGCCCCCTCCTGATCGTCGCCGACGACCTCCAGTGGCTGGATTCGGCCAGTGTCGAACTGCTCGGCTTCGCCGCCCGCCGCCTCGGCGACGCCCCCGTTCAGATGCTCTGCGCGGTGCGGACCGAGGGCCAGGAGTACGACCGCCATCTACGCGCGTCTCCGCCCGACACGGTCGCCCTGCGCCTCAACCCGCTCTCCCGTGCCCAGGTCTCCGCGCTGCTCGACGACCGCGGCTACACCGACCTGCCCCGCTCCACCGTCCGCGAGATCCACCGCACCAGCGGCGGCAACCCGCTGTTCGCGCTCGAACTGGGCCGGGCCCTCGGCGAGAACCCCACCCC
>NZ_VJZD01000116.1 GCF_009377175.1 Streptomyces adustus | reverse complement strand
ATGCGGGGCGAGGGGGTGGGCGGGGTTTGCCTGACCAGCGAGCATGCAGGGTTGCCCGAATTGTGGCAATTTGGGAGTCTCGGATGGCTGTCGGCTGCGCAGGGAAGGCCCGCAAGGATGACTACTCCAGGTTTCGGTTTCGGACGCGGTCCCTTCGAGGGGTTCGACGAGCTGATGTCCCGGTTCTTCGGCGGCCAGGCGCAGCCCCCGCAGGCGCGCCGGGTGCAGGCGCTCGACATCGGCAGCCTGCTGTCCGAACGGGCCCGTGAACTCGTCGCCGAGGCCAGGGACCTGGCCGCCGCCGAGGGCAGCGAGGAGCTCGACGCCAGGCACCTGCTGGCCGCGGCCACCACGCACCACTCGACCCGCCGCCTGATCGCGGAGGCGGGCGCGGACCCCGACCGGATCAGGGAGCGGCTCGGCATCGGCGAGGGTCACGCCGAGAAGGCCGCGCCCACCACCCTCACCCCTGCGGCCAAGCGGGCCCTGCTGGACGCGTACCAGATCTCCCGCGCCGAGGACTCCTCCTACATCGGCCCCGAACACCTGCTGCGCGCCCTGGCCGCCAACCCCGAGTCGACGGCCGGACGGGCCCTCGCCGACACCGGCTGGGAGCCGACCCGGATGCCCACCGAGACCATGGGCGAACGGGCCAAGGGGCCCAGCAGCACACCGACGATCGACGAGTTCGGCCGCGACCTCACGGAGGACGCGCGGGCCGGGCGCCTCGACCCGGTGATCGGACGCGACGACGAGGTCGAGCAGACCATCGAGGTGCTCTCCCGGCGCAGCAAGAACAACCCCGTCCTCATCGGCGACCCCGGCGTCGGCAAGACCGCCATCGTCGAGGGCATCGCCCAGCGCATCGTGGCCGACGACGTGCCGAAGACCCTCGCGGGCAAGCGGCTCGTCTCCCTCGACCTCGCCGGGATGGTCGCCGGCACCAAGTACCGCGGCGAGTTCGAGGAGCGGCTGAAGAAGCTGCTCGACGAGGTGAGCGAGCACGGCGACGGCCTGGTGCTGTTCCTGGACGAGATGCACACCGTCGTCGGCGCGGGCGGTGGCGGCGAGGGCGCCATGGACGCGGGCAACATGCTCAAGCCCGCCCTGGCCCGCGGCGAGCTGCACCTGATCGGCGCCACCACGGTCGACGAGTACCGCAAGCACATCGAGAAGGACGCCGCCCTGGAGCGGCGCTTCGCCCCGATCCTGGTGGGCGAACCGTCCGTCGACGACACCATCGAGATCCTGCGCGGACTGCGCGACCGCTACGAGGCCCACCACCAGGTCCGCATCACCGACGAGGCGGTGGTCGCCGCGGCCGAGCTGTCCGACCGCTACATCACCTCCCGGTTCCTGCCCGACAAGGCCATCGACCTGATGGACCAGGCCGCCGCCCGGGTGCGGCTGCGCGCCAAGACCCCGCTCGCCGACACCCGCGAGATTGAGGACGACATCGCCGCGCTGAACCGGGAGAAGGACCAGGCCGTCGCCGACGAGGAGTACGAGCGGGCCAAGGAGCTCCGCGACCGGATCAAGGAGGCGGAGGGCCGGCTCGCCGAGGTGGGCCAGGCCGAGGAGCAGACCCCCAAGGTCACCGCCGAGGACATCGCCGAGGTCGTGTCCCGCACCACCGGCATCCCGGTCGCCCAGCTCACCGAGGAGGAGCGCGAGCGGCTGATGAAGCTGGAGGAGCACCTCCACGAGCGGGTCGTCGGCCAGGACGAGGCCATCACGGCCATCTCCCGTGCCGTGCGCCGAGCACGGGCCGGGATGAGCGACCCCAACCGCCCCGTCGGCAGTTTCCTCTTCCTCGGTCCCACCGGCGTAGGCAAGACCGAGCTCGCCCGCGCCCTGGCCGCCGCGCTGTTCGGCGACGAGCACCGCATGATCCGCCTGGACATGAGCGAGTTCCAGGAGCGGCACACCGTCTCCCGGCTGGTCGGCGCCCCGCCCGGATACGTCGGCCACGACGAGGCCGGCCAGCTCACCGAGGCGGTGCGCAGGCAGCCGTACACCGTGCTGCTGCTGGACGAGGTGGAGAAGGCGCACCCCGACGTCTTCAACACGCTGCTGCAACTGCTCGACGACGGGCGGCTGACCGACTCCCAGGGCCGCACGGTCGACTTCAAGAACACCGTCGTCATCATGACGTCCAACATCGGCGCCGACCGCATCCTGGCCGCCGGCGTGGAGGACTACGCCAAGGTCCGCGAGACGGTCATGCCGGTGCTCCACCAGTACTTCCGGCCGGAGTTCCTCAACCGCATCGACGAGATCATCGTCTTCCGCGGCCTGGTCCGCAGCCAGCTGCGCGAGATCGTCGACCTGCTGCTGGAGCACACCCGGCGCCGGCTGGCCGCCCAGGACGTCGGCCTGGAGGTCACCGACGCGGCCGCCGACCTGCTGGCGAACCTCGGCTACCAGCCCGACTTCGGCGCCCGTCCGCTGCGCCGCACCATCCAGCGCGAGGTCGACGACCGGCTGGCCGACATGCTGCTGTCGGGCGAGCTGAACGCGGGCGACCGGGCCCGGGTGGACGCGCACGACGGCGGGATCGCCATCCGGGCGGACAAGCCGGCGGAGGTCTGACGCGGGCGCCCGGCGCTCAGGAGGCCGTCACGACGGCGGCGAGCCGCCGGTAGGAGTCGAGCAGGGCCGCGCGGTCGTAGGTGCTCGTGGTGACGAGCACCTCCTGCGCGCCCGTCTCCTTCAGCAGCGTCTCCAGCTCGTGCGCGACCTGCTCCTCGGTGCCGGCGATGTGTCCGACGAGCCCGGACTCGTGGAAGCCGCGCTCCTTGGCGGTCATCGTGCGGGCCTCGACCGCCTCGGCCGGGGGCAGCGGCGGGAAGCTGCCGTGGGTACGGGCGTACGCCATGGACCACGCCTCCGGCACCAGCAGCCGCCGCGCCTCCCGCTCCGTCGCAGCCACCGCGATCGAGCCGGACACGACGACGTACGGCTCCGGCGACCAGCGGGAGGGCCGGAAGCGCGCGCGGTAGCGGTCGACGCCACGCCGCATCTTCTCCCGGTCGCGCAGGTCGCCGATCACCATCGGCAGGCCCGCGCGCGCCGCGATGTCCGCGCCCTCGCCCATGGCCAGCACGAACGGCGGTACGTCGAGACCCTCCGCGGGGCGCGCGTGCACGCCCGTCGGCGACGTGCCGGAGAACCAGCCGAGGAGTTCGTCGATCAGGCCCGCGAAGTCCTCGGCGTCGCTCCTGTCGTGCCCGAGCGCCCTGCGCACCCCGTCGGTGAACCCCACCGAGCGGCCCAGCCCCATGTCGATGCGCCCGGGGAAGAGCGACTCCAGCACCCCGAACTGCTCGGCCACGACCAGCGGCCGGTGGTTGGGCAGCATCACCCCGCCGGTGCCGACCCTGATGGTGCTCGTCGCGCCGGCCACGGCCGCGGCCAGCACGGTCGGCGCGGAACCGGCCACCCCGGGGACCCCGTGGTGCTCCGACACCCAGAAGCGGTGGTAGCCGAGCCGCTCGGCCTGCCGGGCCAGCTCCACGGTGTCGCGCAGCGCCTCCGCGGCCGTTCGGCCCTGGCGGATGCGGGAGCGGTCGAGGACGGAGAAGCGGGCCGAGGCGATCGCGGAGCTCATGTTCGGTTCAACAACGCGCGCGCCGCGGGATTCCCCGCAGCGCGCGACCGGCCGGGGCGGGGGAGCGGGCAGCGTCTAAGGTGGCGCCGTGGCAGACAGCAGTGGACGGCCGCTCGCCGTGTTCGATCTGGACAACACCCTTGCCGACACCGGGCACCGGCAGCGGTTCCTGGAGCGTACGCCGCGTGACTGGGACGCCTTCTTCGCGGCCGCGGCGCAGGACACGCCGATCGCCGAGGGCGTGGCGCTGGCCGTGGCGAGCGCCGAGGAGTGCGAGGTGGTCTACCTGACCGGGCGGCCCGAACGCTGCCGCCGCGACACCCTCGGCTGGCTCGCGGCGCACGGGCTTCCCGAGGGGCGCGTGTACATGCGGCGCAACGACGACCGGCGGCCCGCCCGGCGCACCAAACTGGAGATCCTGCGGCGGCTGGCCCGCACCCGGGAGGTGAGCGTCCTGGTGGACGACGACGACCTCGTGTGCGACGACGCCGAGCGGGCGGGTTTCACCGTCGTCCGGGCGCGCTGGGCGGCCGGGTCGGAAGCGCTCCGGGCGGCCCAGGAGCGGGAGGGGCGGACCTGAGGGGAGCCGCGCGCACCGGTCCGCGGCGGAGGGCTCAGTCCGCGTCGTCGATGCGGAAACCGACCTTCAGACAGGCCTGCCAGTGCTCGATCACACCGTTCTCGATCTGGCCGCGGACCTGGGTCACCTCGAACCAGTCCAGGTTGCGCAGGGTCTGCGAGGCGCGGGAGATGCCGTTGCGGACGGCCTGGTCGATGCCCTCGTGCGAGGTGCCGACGATCTCCGTGACCCGGTAGGTGTGGTTCGACATGCGGGTGCTCCTCTCCGCCGTGACCGGTATGTCACGTATGTCTCCACGGTGCCCCAGGCGCCGCCGGAGCGCGAGGCGTCGGGCTCCGCACCCGCACCGGCGGCGGGGGCCCGCACTCGCGTCGGGGACCCGTGCCCACGCCGGGGGTCCGCCGGGCCCAGGGGCGCCGGCGGACCCGCTCAGATGGCGTCCGCGCTCAGCGCGCGGTGCTGAGCGACAGCGCGAAGCGGCCCTCCGCGTCCGTCCACCAGTGCGCCAACTCCATTCCCGCGGCGGCCAGTTCCGCGCGCACCCCGTTCTTGCGGAACTTCGCCGACACCTCGGTGCGCAGCTCCTCGCCGGCCTTGAAGTCCACGGCGAGATCGAGCACGGGGATCTTCACGGTCTGGTCGGTGCGCGCCCGCAGCCGCATCTCGATCCACTCCTGCTCCGCGTCCCACAGGGCGACGTGGTCGAAGGCGTCGAGGTCGAAGTCGGCGCCCAGTTCACGGTTGACGACGGCCAGCACGTTCTTGTTGAACGCGGCCGTCACCCCGGCCGCGTCGTCGTAGGCCCGGACCAGCACCTTCTCGTCCTTGACCAGGTCCGTGCCGAGCAGCAGCGAGTCCCCGGGCGAGAGCAGGGCCCGTACGGACGCCAGGAACGTGGCGCGTTCGGCGGGCAGCAGATTGCCGATCGTGCCGCCGAGGAACGCCACCAGCCGGGGCCCGGGTGTGTCCGGCAGCTTCATCGTGTCGGTGAAGTCGGCGATCAGGGCGTGCACGTCGAGCCCCGGCCGCTCGGCCGCCAGCGCCTGACCCGCCTGAGTGAGGGCGCTCTCGCTGACGTCCACCGGGACGTAGGCGCGCAGACCGGTGAGGGCCTCGATCAGATAGCGGGTCTTCTCGGAGGAACCGGAGCCGAGTTCGACCAGGGTGCGGGCCCCGGTCGCCGTCGCGATCGCGTCGGCCCGGTCGGCCAGGATCTCGCGCTCGGCGCGGGTGGGGTAGTACTCGTCCAGTTCGGTGATCTGCTCGAACAGGTCGCTGCCGTGCGCGTCGTAGAACCACTTCGGCGGCAGGGTCTTGGGGTCGCCGGTGAGGCCGAGCAGGACGTCCGCGCGCAGGGCGGCGTCCGTGGCGTCCTCGGGAAGGGTGCGGGTGATCTGGAACGGGCTCACGAACAGGGCTCCTTCAGGGGTGCGGGTACCGCCTCGGTGCTCGGCTCCCCGATCGGGGTGAGCAGCACCTCGGCACGGCTCGCCACGAGCAGCGTGCGGTCGGGGACCTGAAGCCAGTGCGGATCGTCGTCGTAGGGCTCGGAGGCCACGACGGCGCGGCCGGACTCGGCCAGGTACCAGAGGGTGTCCCCCCAGGCGGTCGCGGCGATGGTCTCGCCGTCGGTCAGCAGCAGGTTGAGGCGGGAGTGCGGGGCCGCGGCGGCCACGTCCAGGACCGTGTCCGCGAGGGCGCGGCCCGGCTCGTCGCCGCGGCGCAGCCGGTGCAGGGCCAGGGCCCAGACGAGCGCGGAGTCGTTGCGCGCCTCCAGCGACAGCAGTTCCTCCGGCGGCAGCGTCCGGGCGGCCGCGGCCATGGTGCGCGGCCAGCCGGCCACGGCGCCGTTGTGGCTGAACAGCCAGGGGCCCGCCGCGAACGGAGCCGCGGCGGCCTCCGCGTCGGCGCCCGCCAGGGTCGCGTCCCGGACCGCGGCGAGCAGGGCGGTGGTGCGCACCACCCGGGCCAGGTCGGCGAAGGACAGGTCGGCCCAGATCGGCCCGGCCCGCCGGTAGCGGGCCGGCGCCGGGTCCCCGGCCGCGTACCAGCCCACGCCGAAACCGTCGGCGTTGACCGTCCCGTAGCGCTGGTGCCGGGGTGCCCAGGACTGGCGGTGCAGGCTGTGCGCGGGCTCCACCAGCAGCCGCCCCAGCGGCAGCGCGGGTCCCAGATAGGCCAGGTGGCGGCACATCAGACGGACTCCGAACGGGCGGTGCGGAACCCGGAGAAGATCTGCCGCCGGATCGGGTAGTCCCAGTTGCGGAACGTGCCCCGGCAGGCGACCGGGTCCACGGCGAACGAACCGCCGCGCAGCACCTTGTACTCGGGGCCGAAGAACACCTCCGAGTACTCCTTGTACGGGAACGCCCGGAACCCTGGGTACGGCTGGAAGTCGCTCGCCGTCCACTCCCACACGTCACCGATCAACTGCCGTACGCCGAGCGGCGACTCGCCCGCCGGGTAGCTGCCGACAGGGGCCGGTCGCAGATGCCGCTGGCCCAGGTTGGCGTGTTCCGGCGCCGGGTCGGCGTCGCCCCAGGGGTAGCGCGTCGAGCGGTCGCCCGCGGGGTCGTGGCGGGCCGCCTTCTCCCACTCGGCCTCGGTGGGCAGCCGTCGCCCGGCCCAGCGGGCGTAGGCGTCGGCCTCGTACCAGCTCACGTGCAGCACCGGCTCGTCGGGCGGTACCACCTCGGTGACGCCGAAGCGGCGCCGCAGCCACTCCCGGCCGTCGCCGTGCCAGAACAGCGGGGCGGTGATGGAGTGTTTGCGGATGTGCGCCCAGCCCTCCGGCGCCCACCAGCGCTCGGTGTCGTAGCCGCCGTCCTCGATGAACGCCTGGTACGCGGCGTTGGACACCGGCGTGGTGTCGATGTGGAACGGGGCCACCTCCCGCCGGTGCGCGGGCCGTTCGTTGTCCAGCGCCCAGGGCTCGGACGAGGTGCCCATGGTGAACGGGCCTCCGGGGACCAGGACTTCGGCCGGGCCCGCGAACAGCGGGGCCGGTTCGGGGTCCGGTGCGGTCAGGACCTGTGGTCCGGTCCGCAGCTGATGGGTGATCAGCATGGTCTCGTCGTGCTGCTGTTCGTGCTGCGCGATCATTCCGAAGGCGAAGCCCGCCTCCGTCAGCCGCGTCCCGTGGAAGGCGGCGCCCTCCAGCACGTCCAGGGCGCGGCCGCGCACCTCGGCCGCGTAGGCGCGGGCCTCGGCGGGCGGCAGCAGCGGCAGCGTGGGCCGTTCGGAGCGCGGATGCTCGAAGGCGTCGTAGAGGCTGTCGATCTCGGGGCGCATGGCGTCCCGGCCGGCCACCGTGCGCAGCAGCCAGAGTTCCTCCTGGTTGCCGATGTGCGCGAGGTCCCACACCAGCGGTGACATCAACGGGGAGTGCTGGGCGGTGAGGTCGGGCTCGTCGACGCAGTCGGTCAGCAGGGCCGTGCGCTCGCGGGCGGTGACCAGCGACGTCAGCGCGCGCTCGCGGAGGGACTCGGCGTCGAATGCGGGCTCGCGCGGGGATTCGGCGCCGAGCACGGGTTCGCGCAGGGTGTCGGCGTCGAGGGCGGGCTCGGTCATGTGCGGATGTCCTTCCCGTGCGCGCGACGGTCCGTGGTGCCGCGCAGTCGGTCGAGCAGGTCGTCGGCGGGACAGCGGCCCGGGATGACGTAGCGCTTCAGGAACGCCGCCACGGCGTTCGTGACCTCGGTCGTGGCACCGAGCCGGGGCAGGGCGTCCAGCGCCGCCGCGAAGCAGGCGATGGCCGCCTCGTGCAGTTCGGGATCGCCGAGCCCGTACCGGGCGGCGTCCATCCACAGCGGGTTGTGCGGCGCGGGCATGCCGGCGGCGCGTTCGGCCAGGGGTTTCACACAGCGGTAGGCGGTCTCGGTGGCCTCCGGGTCGTCGAAGAGGGCCGTGGTCACGGCGAGCGGCACGATCCACCCGTCGTCGCCGGGCTGCGCGTCGATCATGCGCAGCTCCAGATGGCCGCGTGGCCTGACCGGCGGGAACAGGGTCGTGACGTGGTAGTCGAGGTCCTCCCGGGTGGGCGGCCTCGGCGTCCCCGACCTGATCCACTGCCGGAAGGTCAGCCCGTCCGGGACGTGCCAGGGGCCGGTGTCCTCGCGTACGCACATCACCGGCGCGTCCAGGACGTGCCGGGCCCAGGCGTCGCGCGGCCCGGCCTCCAGCGGCGGCGCGCCCGCCCGGCCCGCGCCGATGTCGGTCCAGATCAGCTGGCGGGTGGACACCCAGCCGGTGGGCCTGCCCGCGATCATCGGAGAGTTCGCGAACGCGGCCACCAGGACCGGGCCCAGGGTGTGCGCCAGCCACCAGCGCCGTCCGAGCCCGAGGGTGCCCGGCTCCTCGTACCCCGCGTCCAGACACACCTGGACGGAGGCGGAGGTGCACATCATGGCGCGGCCGGCCGGACCCGAGCGGTCCAGGCAGGTCTCCATGGCGTCGTAGCGCGGCTCGCGCAGGAAACGGCGGGGTGTGTGCCAGGGATCGGTGCCGATGCCGCGGAGGCGGAGTCCGGTCTCGCGGAGCACCGCGCGGACGGTGTCGAGATCGGCGGAGACGATGCCGATGCACTCCGTCAGGGAGGCGGCGGGCGGCGAGCTCAGTTCCAGCTGGCCGCCGGGCTCCGTGGTGAGCGCCGACCTCAGGGGCACGGTCCGCAGTGCGGCGTAGGCGGCGTGCAGTCGTTCGGGTGTGACCGGGAGCTGCGGCATACGCAGCTCGTGGACGAGCCATTCCACTTCCACCCCGACGGTGCGGGGCGGTCCCGTCTTGAAGCAGATTCCCCGGACCAGGGCCTCCACCTCGGCTTCGGTGAGGGCGGTGCGGGTGTACGTACAGTCGCCCTCCGTATGGGCGCTTATTGAATCGGGCATGTCAGGATCCTCCTGAGATTCCACCGTTCAGCCGGTCCCGGGAGTGGCGGGACGGCGCACGCGCTCGTCCTACCCAAGACCGTCGAGTCGAATCGCACAAGGGTGCATAACGGCACTTATAGGGCACGCCCTACGTGTGTCCCGGGATGTTTCTGGGGCCGGGAAACTCTGTTGCACCGCAGGACCAGCATCGCTCACGATGCGTTCATGAGCACGACGGGGGAGTCACCAGGGGGGATCGCGCAGGCCGCGAGCACGGCGCGCACGGGGGTCGCGCCGTGAGCGCGCGCCTGCGCGGCATCGCCCGGGACACCGAGCGGATCGTGGCCGAGGGGGCCTATCGCGCACCCGGCGGCCGCGAGGTGTCCCTGGCCGCGGAGATCGCCGCCGCGTGCGAGGGCACACGCATGTTCGGGCCGGAACCGGTGCAGATGCCACCGGCCCCCGCCGGGGATACGTTCTTCGAGGTCACCGGCGAGAGCAGCCTGGAGGCCGCCCGTCGGCTGACCGGAGGGAGCACTCTGGAGGCCGCCGGTCGGCTGACCGGCCCGGTCGCCGTGCTGAACTTCGCCTCCGCCCGCAACCCGGGCGGCGGCTACCTCAACGGCGCCCAGGCGCAGGAGGAGGCCCTGTGCCGCGGCTCCGCGCTGTACACATGCCTGCTGCGGGCCCCCGAGTTCTACGACCACCACCGCGCCCACCGGGACCCGTTCTACACCGACCGGGTGATCCACGCCCCGGCCGTGCCCGTCTTCCGTGACGACCGGGGCCGCCTGCTGGACACGCCCTTCACCGCCGGATTCCTGACCGCGGCCGCGCCGAACGCGGGCGTGGTGCTGCGCACGGCCCCCGAGCGCGCGGCGGAACTGCCGGGCGCGCTGGCCGTACGGGCCGGGCGGGTGCTGGAGACGGCCGCGGCGCACGGCTATCGCCGACTCGTCCTGGGCGCCTGGGGCTGCGGGGTGTTCCGCAACGATCCGGCGCAGGTGGCGGGCGCCTTCCGGGACCTGCTCGGACCCGGCGGGCGGTTCGCCGGGACCTTCGGACAGGTGGTGTTCGGCGTGCTGGACCGCACACCGGGAACGGTGGTCAAGGCCGCCTTCGAACGGGCTTTCCCGGTGTCGGAGTTCCCGGCCTAGGCCCCGTCCGACAATTCGCGTCGTCGCCCGAAGGGCGGACGGGATTGTCGGACAGGCCCTGGCGCTCCGGGCGCCCGGCCCGCGCCGGGACGCTCCGTGCGTCGGCCGGGTCGGCTCCGGCCGTAGCGGCGTCGGCCGCGTCAGCTCCAGCCGTAGCGCTCGCCCAGCCGGTGCCGTACGAGGTTGAAGCGCATCCGGTCCAGCGCGCACGCCTCCCGGCGCATCCCCTCCTCGTGTAGCCGCAGGACCCGGTCGACGTCCACCCACGAGTCGCGTCCGGTACGGTCCCACGGCCCGCTGCCGATCGGCACCCACTCGCGGTCGCCGTCGTGCCGCTTGCTGGAGAGCTGCACGGCGAGCACCGTGCCCGCGGCCTCGCGGGCGACGACCAGCACCGGACGGTCCTTGCCCCGGCCGTCGTTCTCCTCGAAGGGCACCCAGGTCCACACGATCTCACCGGGGTCCGGGTCGCCGTCGTGCGCGGGCGCGTACTCGGTCCGTACCCGCCCCACCTCGCGGGGGTCGGCCTCGGTGGTCGCGGTGGGGCCGTAGCGGCCCGGGACGTTCTCATCGGTAGACGCAGTCACGATCCGTACCGTACGGGACGGGGGCGCACGGCGGACGACCGCCGTACGCCCCGCCGGTCAGCCCTCCTCCACCGGCACCTTCTGCGACGGCGCGCCCGTGATCCCGTTGAGCGGCGAAGTCCCGTTCGCGGAGGGCCCGTTCTGGTTCATCGAGGCCAGCAGCTGACGCGCGAGCCCCAGCCCGGTGCCGCCCATCGTGAGTGCCTTGGCGAACAACTCGGCCATGCCGTCGGCGCCGTTGAGCAGCACCATGTTGTCGACGTTGCCGAAGGCGGACGCCCCGGCCCGGACGATCTCCGGCCAGTTCTCGGCGAGTTGCTGGGCGACGACCGCCTCCTGGTTCTCGGCGAGCGCGGCGGCCCGGGCCTTGATGGCGTCCGCCTCGGCCAGACCCTTGGCCTTGACCGCCTCGGCCTCCGCCAGACCCCTGGCCCGCGCCGAGGCGGCCTCGGCCTCGCCGGTGACCCGGGTTGCGGTGGCGGCCGCGGCACCGCGCGCCTCGGTCGCCTGGGCCTCGGCGCCGGCGGCCGCCTTCACCCGGGTCGCCTCGGCCGCGGCCGCCAGCTCCGTCTCCTTCGCCTTGGCCTGGGCCGCCGAGATCCGCGCGTCGCGCTCGGCCTCGGCCAGGGTGCGCTTCTCGTAGGCCCTGGCGTCCGCGGGCTTGCGGATGTCGGCCTGGAGCTGCTGCTCGCGGCGGTCGGCCTCCAGTTCCGCGACCCGGGTCTCCTGGACGACGACCTCCTGCCGGGCGGCGGCGTCGGCGAGCGGACCGGCCTGCCGCGCCTTCGCCCCCGCGTGGTCGCGTTCGGCCTGGTAGCCGGCCTGGAGGATCTCGCTGTCCCGGGTGGCCTCCGCCATCCGCGCGTACGACTGCTGCTCGGCCTCGGTGGCGAGCCGGTTCGCCTCCGCCTGCGCGATGCGCGCGTCCCGCTGCACGGCCGCGGCGTGCGGCATCGCCAGGTTCTGGATGTACCCGGTCGGGTCCTCGATCTCGTGGATCTGCAACGAGTCGACGATGAGTCCGAGCTTCTCCATCTCCGTGCCGCAGGCGGCCCGGGTCTGACCGGTGAGCTTCTCCCGGTCCCGGATCATGTCCTCGACCGTCAACCCGCCCACGATGGACCGCAGATGACCGGCGAAGACGTTGTGCACCCGCTCCGACATCAGCTTCTGCTGGTCGAGGAAGCGGCGTGCCGCGTTGGCGATCGACACGAAGTCGTCGCCCACCTTGAAGATGACCACGCCCCGCACCTTGAGCGGAATGCCCTGGTGGGTCACGCAGTCCACGTGCAACTCGGTCTCGTTCAGGTCGAGCGAGAGCTTGCGCACCGCCTGCACGCCGGGCAGCACCAGCGTGCCGCGCCCCGTGACGATGCGGAACCCCATCCCCGCTTCGAGCCCCTCGGTCCGGTGGGTGGAACCGGAGATGATGAGTGCCTCGTTGGGCTCGGCCACCCGCCACATCAACTTGAAGACACCGACCAGCACGAGGACGGCGGCCACCGCCGCCCCTGCTACGACGCCGACGAACATCGGCATACGCCCCCTTGGAATGGTGCCCTTTCGGCACCGAACGAAGGGAGTGTGCTCCTGCGTGGACACGGGGAGAAGACGCTGACGGAACCTTGTCGCAACCTTGACACACAGCGCTCTCACCTGCGCCGGTGCGGGCTCAACTGTCGTACGCGGCAGTGACGTAGACCGTGCGCGGCGGCAGGTGCTCCACCACCATGACCACCGTGCCGCGCTCCAGTCGCTCCTCGCCCGAGGCGGGGTAGGCCAGGAAGTGCTCCGCCCCGCCGCGCACCCGGACGATCACCTCGCCGACCAGTCCGGGTCCGACCGTCCCGGTGACCCGCCCCATCAGCCCCACCATCGACGCGTCGTCCATGCTCAAAGCCTAAGAGCTCCGGACGGAAGGCTCTACCGCCGTAACGCCCTCACGTCGCCGGGGAGTCCAGGGCCGCGGGCTCCGGCCACCGCTCGTGCCAGCGCAGGTCGTCCTCCAACTGGGCGGCCAGCGACACCAGCAGCGGTTCGCTGTGGGCCGGTCCGAGCAACTGCGCCCCCACCGGCAGGCCCTCGTCGACGAACCCGGCGGGGACGTTGACCCCGGGCCAGCCCAGGACGTTCCACGGCCAGGCGTAGGGGCAGGCGGCGATGACGGCACGCTCGGTGGCCAGTCCGCTCAGGTCGCGCATGGCGCCGACCCGGGGCGGGGGAGTGGC
The DNA here is from genome assembly GCF_009377175.1 of Streptomyces adustus. GTDB lineage: Bacteria > Actinomycetota > Actinomycetes > Streptomycetales > Streptomycetaceae > Streptomyces > Streptomyces adustus. The sequence continues at coordinate 15,100 of NZ_VJZD01000116.1, read as the reverse complement.
GGTGGTCGGCGCCAGCACCACGTCGTACGTCTCGAAGAACGCGCCGATACGACGGTGCAGGACCGTTTCCGCACGTCGGGCGGCCCGCAGCGGTGCCCCGCCGAGCAGCCGGCCGAGCCGTGCGGAGCTGTGGGTGCGCGGGTCGAGCAGTTCGGGGAAGGGCACGGTGGCGACCCGTTCGGCGATCCCGGCGGTCGCGCGCGGCAGGAAGGCCAGTCCGATCCGGCCGTACGGCGGGTCGGCCTCCTCGACCGTGTGCCCCGACGCGGCCAGCCGCTCGGCGAGTTCGACGACCCGGGCGCGCACCTGGGGCTGGAGCCGGGCGGGCACCGCGGTGAACGGCGGCTCCAGGGAAAGGGCGATGCGCAGCCGCCCGGGGTCGCGGCCCACCGCCGCCGAGATGTCCAGGCCGGGCGGCCGGTGCGGGTCGAGCGGATGGTTGCCGGCGGCCGCGTCCAGCAGCAGTGCGGCGTCCGCGACGGTACGGGCCAGGGTGCCGTTGACCGTGATGCCCTGGAAGGACTCGCCGAGCGGCCAGGTCGAGATGCGTCCGCGCTGCGGCTTGATGCCGACGAGGTGGGTCCAGGAGGCCGGGATCCGCACCGAACCGGCGCCGTCCGAGCCGAGCGCCGCCGGCACCAGACCGGCGGCGACCGCGGCGGCGGAGCCTCCGGACGAACCGCCCGGTGTGTGCCGCGGGTTCCACGGGTTGCGGGTCGCGCCGAACGCGGGGCCCTCGGTGAAGGGCCACTGTCCCAGTTCGCAGGTGTTGGTCTTGCCGACGATGACGGCTCCGGCCGCGCGCAGCCGCCGTACCGCCTCTCCGTCCTCGGCGACCGGCGGGAACTCACCCGGACAGCCGAACGCGGTCGGCTCGCCCGCCACGTCCATGTCGTCCTTCACCGCCACCGGCACCCCGAGCAGCGGACGGCGCACGCCCGCGGCCAGCTCCTGGTCCGCCGCCGCGGCCTCGGCGAGCGCGGCTTCGGTGCGCACGATCCGGAAGGCGTTGAGGGTGCTTCGGGTGGCTTCGATCCGGGCGAGCGCGTCCTCGACGAGAGCCTGGGAGGTCACCTCCCCGCAGGCCAGCGCACGTGCGGTCGCCGCCAGGCCGGCGGAACGGTCGAGCGTCATTCGGGACTCCTCCGGGACGGCTTGGGGAGTGCGCGCAGGCATCGGGACGGGCGGACGGCGACGGCTGCGGGACTCCTCGGGTCTTCCTTCGGGACTGCGATGTCTACCGCACGGTAACGTCTGGCGGCCCGCCGGTGGAACGTCCCACGCGGGAGCGGTCGCCGAGCGGTCGGCGACCGTGCCGACCCGGCCCGCGTACGGTTCGACGGAGGCGGGCGCCGTCCCGGGTCGGGCGGTCCGGCGGCGAGGGGAGATCGGCGCCCCGCGGACGCGACGAGGGCGCCGTCCCGGTGCGTCACGCAGGGGAAGGCGCCCTCGTCGTCGTGGTCCGGGCCGTCGCGCCCGAGGGCCCGTCTTCGTCGCGGTCCGGGTCGTCGCATCCGCCGTCGGCGTAGGCGTGTCCGCGCGTGCCGGTGCGCCGGTGCGCCGGTGCGCCCGTGCGTCGACACGCCGGTGTGCCCGTGCGTCGGCGCGCCCGTGGGCCGGGAACCGTCAGTTCGGTGAGGTGTTTGGGCCGTCGGGGCCCACGCACGGCCCCTTGTCCGGCAGATGTGCCTCGGCCCACTGGCGCAGTTCCTCCAGGGCGGGCTCCAGGGCCGCCCCGGCCGAGGTGAGCCGGTAGGAGACCCGCAGCGGCGGGCCCTCGTCGACCTCGCGTACGACGAGCCCGGCGATGCCGAGCTCCGTCAGCCGGTCCGACAGCATGCGCTCGCTGATGCCCGGGACGGCCCGGCGCAGGTCGGCGAAGTACGTGGGGCCGTTGAGCAGGACGGACACGATCGGTCCCGTCCACCTCTTGCCCAGCAGGCCGAAGACGCGCGTGATGCCGTCATCCACCTGCGAGCAGGCCGCCGGGCTGTGGACCTGGCCGCGGGCCGCCTCGCGCTGTACCCCGTCGATCGCCATGGGCTCAGGATACCCGCCCCTCCGTGCGGGGATGAAAAATAGTAAGTGACTGTGTTATCCATGGGTAGGTACGAAACTTCAGCCCACCTTCCGGGGTGGGCGCCATCCCTTTGGAGACCCCTCATGGCCACGTTGCTGCACATCGACTCGTCCGTGTTCCCGAACGAGGCGTCCGCGTCCCGTTCCGTCACGGACGCCTTCCGCAGGACCTGGGAGGAGCAGCACCCGCAGGGCAAGGTGATCTACCGCGACCTGGCCGCGGACCCCGTCGCGCACATCACCGCCGACGCCCACACGGCGGCCTTCGCCGACCCCGCCACGCACACGCCCGCCCAGGTGGCGGCCTTCGCCGAGCGCGTCCGGCTGGTGGAGGAGCTGGAGCAGGCCGACGCGGTGGTGATCGGCGCCCCGATGTACAACTTCTCGATCCCCTCGACCCTCAAGGCGTGGCTGGACAACGTGGCCATGGTCGGCCGCACCGCCATGACCGAGGAGTCGAAGGTCAAGGGCACCCCCGTGACCGTGGTCGCCAGCCGCGGCGGTGCCTACGGCCCCGGCACCCCGCGCGAGGGCTACGAGTACGTGCAGAACTACCTGCAGGCCCTGCTGGGCGACATGCTCGCCATGGACGTCGACTTCATCGTCCCCGAGCTCACCATGGCCCCGCAGAACCCGGCGATGGCCGAGCTTGTCCCGCTGTTCGAGGCCTCCCGTGAGCGCGCCCACCAGGACGCGGTCGTGAAGGCCAAGGGGGTGGTGGAGCGCCTCGCGGCCTGACCCGGCCGGGGTGTTACGTTCGACCGCATGGCTCTGCGCAACGCGGTGATGGCCGCGCTCCTGGAGGGCGAGGCGTCCGGATACGACCTCGCGAAGGGCTTCGAGGCCTCGGTCGCCAACTTCTGGATGGCCACCCCGCAGCAGATCTACCGGGAGCTGGAGCGCATGGCGGGCGAGGGGCTCGTCGCCGCGCGGGTCGTGGAGCAGGAGCGCCGGCCCAACAAGCGGCTCTTCTCGCTCACCGACGCCGGGTACGGCGCCGTGCGCGCCTTCCTCGCGGAGGGTTCCGCCAAGCCGCTGGCGATCCGGGACGAACTGCTGGTCAAGGTGCAGTGCGTCGATCTCGGCGACCCGGGCGCCGTCGACGCCGTCCGCGCCGAGATCGTACGGCGTACGGAACGGTCCGCCGCCAAGCTCGCCCGCTACGAGCGGGCCCGGGAGCGGCTGCTGGCCGGACGGACCGAGGCGGAGTACTGCGGCACGGGCGAGCGCATCGGCCCCTACCTCACCCTCCAGGCGGGGCTGGCTCTGGAGCGCGCCAACCTCCAGTGGGGCGAGCTGGCCCTGCGGCTGCTCGCCCGGCGCACCGCACGGACCGGCGCGCCGGTGGGCGGCTGACCCCGGCGGGCCCGCCCGCCGGACCGGCCTCCTCGGGGCACGCCCCCCGGGCCGTCCGTCGGGGCACGTGCCCCGACGGACGGCCCGGAGCGCTCGGTCAGCTCTTGCGGGGGGCGGCCTCCGCGCGCATCATCACGCAGTCGAACTCGATCACCCGGCCGGTGTCGGCCTCGCGGGTCACCGGGTACATCCCGGTGATCCCGAAGCCGGCGGCCTCGTAGACGCCGATCGCCTCGGTCATCGGCGGGCTGCCCTCGTACAGCCGCAGCAACGCGACCTCCGACTGGAGGCCCACGAACTCCGCGACGCGCTCACCGCCGCCGGCGAACACCTCCAGGTCGTATCCCTGGGTGTCCATCTTCAGGAACGGGCGGGGCGTGTCGATGCCGTCGAGCGCCTTCTCCATCATCGAGTCCAGGCGCCGGATCTGGATCTCCTCGGTGTCGCTCTTCGCGAACCGGCCGTACCGGCCCTTGCCGTAATCGCTGGGCGGGAGAAGGGAGTTCATCGTGTTCCAGCCCGTGTGGATGGTGCTCGTGGTGTCCTCACGGCCCAGACCGTACGGGTACACCCACCAGTCCGGGTCGTCCGCGGCGGCCTTCTCCAGCGTCGCGAAGTGCTCGGCGGTCGGCTCGAAGGAGACGATGCGGCCGGTGTAGCCGAAGCGGCGCAGCCGCCGGGCGTACTGGCCCCGGTTGGCGCCCACGTCGAACACGCAGTTCACGCCGTAGAGCTCCAGCATCCCGGCCACGTGCTGGTGGCAGAGGTACTCGGCCGCCGCGAGTTGCAGCTTGCGCTCGTCGGTCCCGGCCGCCGGGTCCAGCAGCAGGCTCGCCCCGCTGTCGCCGAGGCGGACGGTGGTCGACTGCCCGGCGTTCTCATCCTGCTGGACCCGCGACGCTCGGCGCCGGACGACCCAGGCGTCCGCGCCGGCACCGGCCACCGTGTAGCGGCCGTTGTCTCTGGCCAGCACGTCCGCACCCGGCCCCAGGGGGATCCGGATCCGCCCTCCGCGCCGGGAGACCACAGCGGTGCCGGGGCCGAGATCGGTCACCTGAAGGCCCAGTCGGGGCATCAGTTTCAGCAGTCTTCGGTAAGCGGTCTGCATCGCTTCACCCTTGCAGACGAGGCGTCCGGCCAGCACCCCTATGAATAAGATTTGTCTCTCCGATGAACGACACCTGACCGGCCCCACCCGCTCCTGCCGCCGCACCCGGTGTCGCTTGCCCTCGAGCGCGCTCCACGGCCTAGCTTCGTCAGGGTCGGCGCAGAACAGGGTGAGCGGAGACGGACATGCGTGCGGGTGTGCACATCAACCGGTTCGACCACTCCGGGGGCCGGCCCGCGCTCGCCGCCGAGCTCGCCGCGACCGGTGCCGCGGCCGAGGCGGCGGGGGTCGGCTGGCTGTCGGTCATGGACCACTACTTCCAGATGGAGTTCAACGGCGGTGCCGAGGACCCGATGCTGGAGGCCTACACGACGCTCGGCTACCTCGCCGGGCACACCTCCACCGTGCAACTGAGCGCGCTGGTGACCGGTGTGACCTACCGGCACCCCGGACTGCTCGCCAAGATCGTCACCACGCTCGACGTGCTCTCCGGCGGCCGGGCCACCCTGGGCATCGGCGCGGCCTGGTACGACCGGGAGCACGAGGGGCTCGGCGTGCCGTTCCCGCCGGTGGCGGAGCGGTTCGAGCGGCTGGAGGAGACCCTGCGGATCTGTCTGCGGATGTGGGATCCGCGGGACGACGGCCCGTTCGAGGGCAGGCACTACCGGCTCGCCGAGACCCTGTGCGTGCCGGCGCCGGTCAGCGCGCCGCACCCGGAGATCATGATCGGCGGCGGTGGCGAGCGGAAGACGCTGCGGCTGGTCGCCCGGTACGCGGACGCCTGCAACCTGATCGCGGAGTCGCCCGAGCAGGTCCGGCACAAGCTCGACGTGCTGCGCGAGCACTGCGAGGCCGAGGGGCGGGACCCCGCGACGATCCGCAGGACGATCGCGTACACCGGGGAGGCGGCCACCACGGGCGACCTCGACGCGTTCCTGCGCGACATCCGCGGCTACACCGGGCTCGGCATCGACACCGTGATCCTCGCTCCGCGACTGGGTGAGCCCGCCGCCTGGATCGAGAGCTTCGTGGCCCCGGCCGTACGCCGGCTGGCCGAACTCGACTGACGTGCAACTGACGTACGGCTGACGTACACACGGCTGTCCGGCCGCGGTTTCAGGCACGGCCGAACCCGCGGGGCGCAGGGGCGCGACCCGCGGGGTGACGTACGAGAGGGGCCGGGCCCGAGGGCTCCGGCCCCTCTCGCGGGGGTGTCGGCCGTCGTCAGGCGGCGACGGACGTGCCGGCGTGGCCGTGCAGACGGGCGATGACGTCGGTCAGCTGGGCGGCGACCTCGGCGTCGTCGACCGGGTGGGTCTCGGCGAAGCGGACGACGGAGCCCGGGATGGACAGCTTGACGTCGTCGAGCACCTTGGCGCCCGCGATGCCCGCGGCCTTGCGGGTCTCGTCCTGCGCCCACACGCCGCCGAACTGGCCGTAGGCGGTGCCGACCACGGCGACGGGCTTGGCGGTGAGGGCGCCGGCGCCGTAAGGGCGGGACAGCCAGTCGATGGCGTTCTTCAGGACGGCCGGGATGGTGCCGTTGTACTCGGGCGAGAACAGCAGCAGCGCGTCGGCGCCCTGGGCGGCGGCACGCAGCTTGGCGGCGGCGGCCGGGACGTTGCCCTCGACGTCGATGTCCTCGTTGTAGAACGGGATGTCGGCCAGGCCTTCGTACAGCTCGACCTCGGCGCCCTCGGGAGCCAGCTTGACGGCCGCCTCGGCGAGCTGACGGTTGTGCGAACCGGCGCGGAGGCTACCGACGAGCGCGAGAATACGGACAGACATGCGAACTCCCAGGATGCTGAAACACTGACGAAACAATCCGGACCGAGGTCCGTTTATGGGTACCACTGTAACCGGACCGGGGTCCACTTCATTCCGGATGCTTTACGCTGAGTTCATGTCCGGACCCCTGCCTCCCCTCTCGAAGCCGGAATTTCCGGTCGGAGAACCCGAGTTGCTCCAGCTCGGCACCGAGCAGGACGAGCCGTGCCTGCGCGCGGACGCCGCGCGCAACCGGGCCCGGCTGCTGGACGCGGCCGCTCGCCTGATCGCGGAGCACGGGGCCGCGGGCGTCACGATGGAGGCGGTGGCCGCGGAGGCCTCGGTCGGCAAGGGGACGGTCTTCCGCCGCTTCGGCGACCGCACCGGTCTGCTCACGGCACTGCTCGACCACTCCGAGAAGAAGTTGCAGGCCGCGTTCCTGTGCGGACCGCCGCCGCTGGGCCCCGGAGCGCCGCCGGCGGAGCGGTTGCGGGCGTTCGGCTGCGCGCTGCTGCGCCGCTCGGTGGACGAACTGGATCTGCAACTGGCGGCCGAGCCGAGCCCCGAGCGCCGGTTCTCCGTACCCGCCCGCCAGGTGCAGCACGCCCATGTCGTCATGCTGCTGCGGCTGGCCGTGCCCGAAGCGGACACCGAACTGCTCGCCCACACCCTGATGGCCCAGCTCAGTCCGGCGCTGATCCACCATCTGACCCGGCAGTGCGGGATGTCCCTGGAACGTATCGAGGCGAACTGGGCGGATCTGGTGGCACGCGTCACCGAGTGAAACCGTCCGGGCACACGCACGTTGTTGCACAGTGAACGGCCGTCCCCCGCTCGGGCCCCGCGCCCACGCCTCTGCCAAGATGCGGTACGTCATGGTGCAGATACCGAAATCGACCACGCCCGCGCTGCCCGCACCGCGCTCGGTGCCCACAAGTGCCGACGTGGCCAGACTGGCCGGCGTCTCGCGCGCGACCGTCTCCTACGTCCTGAACAACACCAGTGCCGTGCGGATCAGCGAGCCCACCCGCCGCCGCGTCCACCAGGCCGCGAAGGAACTGGGGTACGTCCCGCACGCGGCCGCCCGCAGTCTGCGCGCCGGGCACAGCCGTATGGTGCTCATGCCCGCGCCGGCCGTCCAGGCCGGCCCGCTCTACAGCCAGTTCCTGAACGACCTCCAGTGGGCGCTCGGCCGGCTCGACTACACGGTCGTGCAGTACGGCAGTGTCGGGCTGTGCGACGACGAGGCCGCCCGCGCCTGGGCCGAGCTCCGGCCGGTCGCCGTCCTGGTGCCCGGCGTCGAACTCGGCCCGGCGGGCGTGGCGGTGCTCAAACGCTCCGGCGCCCGGGCCGTGGTCACCCTCGGTTCCGAGCCCGTCGAGGGGGCCCATGCCCTGCTCATGGACCACGAGGGGGTCGGCCGGGTCGCCGGTGCGCACCTCCACGCCCGGGGCCGTCGTCGGGTCGGCGTCGTCGTCCCCGAGGAGCCCGGTCTGGAATCGCTCTCCCGGCTCCGGCTCGCCGGGGTGCGCGACGCGCTGGCGGGCACCGACGCCGTCGTCACCGAACTGCCCCTCGCCTACGAGGAGGAGGCCGCCGCCCGGCTCGCCGCCCGCTGGCGGGAGCTGGGCCTGGACGCCGTGTTCACGTACAACGACGAGTACGGGATGCTGCTGATGCGCGCCCTCCAGGACGAGGGGGTGCGCATCCCGCAGGAGACGGCCGTCATCGGCGCCGACGACCTGATGCTGGGCCGGCTGCTGCGGCCCCGGCTGAGTACGGTCCACATCGAGCTGCCGTCCGGTCGTGACCTCGCCGAACTGGTCGACCGCGCAGTGCGCGAGCCCGGCGCGGCGCCCGAGACGCACCAGGTCCTGGGATCCTCGGTGGTGCACCGCGAATCGAGCTGAGGCGAGGGGCTTCCCGCGGCTGCGGGCCTGATCCGCCGGACAGGCCCTAGGATGTTGCACGCTCAACCAGATGGGTATGCGTTCGACCATCGGATGCGGCTCGCGCGGCTGCGCCGGATCACCGCGTCCCGCCCCGCGGCCGCCGCATCGGCCGCGCACTGCACGGGACTCCCGCCCCGAGTCCCGCCGGTCACGAACGGAGAGCCGCCATGTCGTTGCTCGACCCCAGGACCTGGCAGACCCGGACCCTGACGGGATCCGCGTACGCCGTCACCGAGCCCGCCACCGGCGACCCGCTCGGCACGGTCGCCCTGGCCACCGCCGAGGACGTCCGCACCGCCGCGGCCGACGCCCGCACCGCCCAGCGGGAGTGGGCGCGGGTGCCGCACTTCGTGCGCGCCGGGGTGCTGCGCAGGGCCGGAGACCTGTTCACGGCGCACGCGGACGAGCTGCGGGAGTGGCTCGTCCGTGAATCGGGGTCGATCCCCGGCAAGGCCGACTTCGAGCTGCACGTCGCCGCCCAGGAGTGCTACGAGGCCGCCGCGCTGGCCTCCCGCCCGGCCGGACAGGTGCTGCCCAGCGAGGCGCCCCGGCTGTCGTACACACGACGCGTCCCGGTCGGCGTGGTGGGCGTGATCGCCCCGTTCAACGCCCCGCTGATCCTCTCCATCCGCTCGGTCGCCCCGGCGCTCGCGCTCGGCAACGCGGTCGTCCTGAAGCCCGACCCGCGCACCGCGGTCTGCGGCGGCCTCGCGCTGGCCGCGGTCCTCGCGGCGGCGGGCCTGCCCGAGGACCTGCTGGCGGTGCTGCCCGGCGGCCCCGAGGCCGGCCAGGCGCTGGTCGCCGACCCGCAGGTGCCGGTCATCTCCTTCACCGGCTCCACCGCGGCCGGACGCGCCGTCGGCGAGGCGGCCGGCCGGCACCTGAAGCGGGCCCACCTGGAACTCGGCGGCAACTCCGCCCTGGTCGTGCTGGAGGACGCCGACCTGGACGCGGTGATCTCCACCGCGGCCTGGGGCTCGTTCTTCCACCAGGGCCAGATCTGCATGACGACCGGCCGCCACCTCGTCCACCACTCCCTGTACGCGGAGTACGTCGAGCGGCTCGCCGCCAAGGCCGACACCCTCGCGGTCGGCGACCCGCACCGCGTCCAGGTCCACCTCGGCCCGCTCATCGACGGCACCCAACTCGCCAAGGTGCACGCGCTGGTGGAGTCGAGCACCGCCCAGGGCGCCAAGCTCGCCGCCGGCGGAACGCACGAGGACCTCTTCTACCGGCCGACCGTCCTCGCGGACGTCGACGACCACACCCCCGCCTACGCGCAGGAGGTCTTCGGCCCGGTCGCGCCCGTACGGTCCTTCGCCACCGCGGACGAGGCGGCCGCGCTCGCCGCCGCGAGCCCCTACGGCCTCTCCCTGGGCATCGTCACCCGCGACGCCGCCCGCGGCCTCGACCTGGCCGAGCGCATCCCGACCGGCATCGTCCACATCAACGACCAGACGGTGAACGACGAGGCCGTGGCCCCCTTCGGCGGCATCGCCGCGTCCGGTACCGGCGCCCGCTTCGGCGGCGAGGCCAACCTGGAGGCCTTCACCGACGTGCGCTGGACGACGGTCCGCGGCGACGTGGCGCCGTACCCGTTCTAAGGACGCTTCCGGCCTCGGGGGAGGGCCGCTCAGCAGCCGATGTCGACCGTGACGGCGGCGCCGCGCGGGGTGTTCCCGGCGTGCGCGGTGCCGTCGTGGGAGGCGGCGACCGCGGCCACCAGGGCGAGGCCGAGGCCGGTGCCCGGGGTGGTGCGGCTGGTCTCGGCACGGGTGAAGCGCTCGAAGGCGTGCGGCAGGAAATCGGCCGGGAAACCGGGCCCTTCGTCGGTGACCGACAGCCGCAGCCGCCCGTCGCGGACCCGCGCGGACAGGCCGATCGCCCCCGCGCCGTGCCGCAGCGCGTTGTCCAGGAGGGTGCCGAGGGCGGGCTCCAGCCAGCGGGGGTCGACCCGCACGGTGGTGTCGTCGTACGTGCTGGTGAGGGTCCGTCCGTCGCGCTCGGCGGCCGCCCGGTAGGGGACGGTGGCGCGGTCGAGGAGGTCGCCCAGTTCCACGGGGGTGCGCCGGATGTGTTCGCCGCTGTCGAGCTGCTCCAGGTCGAGGAGCGTGTTGGCCAGGGTGACCAGACGGCCGACCTCGGTGTCCACCGAGCGCAGGGTCTCGGTCAGCTCCTCGGCGGTGCGCGGGCGCAGCAGGGCGACGTCGAGTTCGGCGCGCATCAGGGTCAGCGGGGTGCGCAGTTCGTGGCTGGCGTCCGCGATGAACTGGTGCTCACGGGCCGTCGAGGCGGCCAGCCGGTCCAGCATGCGGTTGAGGGTGTGGCCCAGCCGGGTGATCTCGTCGTCGCGGTCGGCCGGTACGTCGAGGCGCAGGTCCTGGCCCCCGTCGGCGAGGGCGGCGGCGCCGCGGCGGTAGCGCTCGACCGGGCGCAGCGCGGCCCGGGCGGTGCGGTAGCCGACGTACGACGCCGCGATCAGCGTGAGGCCGGAGGCGAAGGCGAGCTGGGCGAGGAGTTCGCGCAGCGCCTCGTCACGGTGGCCGCGCCGGACCGCGGCGACCACGATGCGCACCCGACCGTCGGCGGTGACCCTCGCCGCCTGGACCCGCAGGGTGCCCGAGGTGATGGGCAGGAGCGGGCCGACGTCGCCCCGGACCGTGCGCCCGCTCGCCACGGCGCTCAGCTCGGCGGGGGTGAGCAGCGGTTCGCGCTGTACGGTGCCGGCCGTGCCCACGACCTGTCCGCGCGCGTCGAGGACCTGGTGGAGGCTGCCGCTGGGGCCGGGCGGCAGGGCGGTCCCGTTGTGCACCGCGCGGGCGAGGCTGTGCCGGTAGGCGGTCAGGTCGTCGTCGATCTGCTGGTCCAGGGCGGTCTCGACCCGCCAGTAGACCAGGCCCGCGGCGCCCGCCAGCACCAATGTCATGGCCAGGGCGACGGCGACCACCAGCCGGGTGACCACGGGCAGCCGGCCCAACCACGACCGCAGCCGGGGGCCGGATCCGCTCACGCCCCGGTCTCCAGGCGGTAGCCGCGCCCGCGCAGGGTGGTGATGGTCGTGCGGCCGAAGGGCCGGTCGACCTTGGCCCGCACCTTGGAGACGTGCACGTCGATGGCGTTGCTGCGCAGATCGGTCTCGCCGTCCCACACCCCGTCCAGCAGCCGGACCCGGGAGACCACGCGACCCGCGTTCTCCATCAGCACCCGCAGCACGTCGAACTCGCGGCGGGACAGGTCGAGTTCGGTGTCCCCGCGCCAGACGCGCTGCTGCTCGGGATCGAGGACGAGGTCGCCGACCTGGAGGCGGCCCGCGACGTCGGGGCGGCGGCGGGATATCGCCCGCAGCCGGGCGACGAGCTCCTCCATCGCGAACGGCTTGACCACGTAGTCGTCGGCGCCCGCGTCGAGACCGGCGACCCGTTCGCTGACCGCGCCCCGGGCGGTGAGCAGGATCACCGGGACGTCGATGCCCTCGCCCCGCAGCGTGCGGCACACCTCCACGCCGTCCAGGCCGGGCAGCATCACGTCCAGGAGCACCGCGTCGACCCGGGGGTCGCGGGCGGCGGCCAGACCGGAGGGCCCGTCGTGACGGCCCTCGGCGGTGTGCCCGCACTCGGTGAGGTAGCGGACGACCAGATCGGTCAGGCGGGTCTCGTCGTCGACGACCAGGCAGTGCATGCCGCACAGGCTAACCGGCAGGCCGACGGCACCTTTCGCCCGGATCGGTCACCCGGGACCCGGCACCCGATCCGGGCGCCGGGCCCCGGGTGCCGCCGAACGTTCATGGCACCCGGGTCCCGGTTCGCGCCCGGCCCAGGTTCGCGCCCGGACCCGGCCCACGTCAGGACCCGGTTCACGCCCGGACCCGGCCCACGTCAAGACCCGGGCTCACGCGTTCACGCCCGGACCCGGGCCCACGCCCGGACCCGGGCCCACGCCCGGACCCGGGCCCACGCCCGGACCCGGGCTCGCGCCCCAGGGACGGTGCCTCCCGGACCCGGGCTACTCGCCCTTGGGGTCGGCCCCCGCCTGCTGCTCGGCGACGCTCTTGCGGACCTCGTCCATGTCCAGCTTCCGGGCCTGCCCGATGAGGTCCGCGAGCGCGGGCTCCGGCAGCGCGCCCGGCTGGGCGAAGACGGCGACCTGGTCGCGGACGATCATCAGCGTCGGAATGGACTGGATGCCGAAGGCCGCGGCCAGCTCCGGCTGCGCCTCCGTGTCGACCTTGCCGAAGACCAGGTCAGGATTGGCCTCGGCCGCCTTCTCGTACACCGGTGCGAACTGACGGCACGGTCCGCACCAGGCAGCCCAGAAGTCGATGAGGACGAACCCGTTCTCCGTGACCGTCTGGTCGAAGTTCTCCTTGGTGAGCTCCACGGTGCTGCTCATGCTCGCATCCCTCTTTCCGGTGTGGGGGCCAGGCCGTCCGCACAACACGACCGCACAGGACGGTATTCCACGGCCTCCGGGCAGACCCATCCGTGTGGCCACCCCGCACCCCACCCAGCAGACTGTGTGCCATGACGGAAACGGAATCCATCGCGTACGACGTCGTGGTGCTCGGGGCCGGGCCCGTGGGGGAGAACGTCGCCGACCGCACCCGCGCGGCCGGCCTGTCCACCGCGGTCGTGGAGAGCGAACTGGTCGGCGGCGAGTGCTCCTACTGGGCCTGCATGCCCAGCAAGGCCCTGCTGCGCCCGGTCATCGCCCGCGCCGACGCCCGCCGCGTGCCCGGTCTGCGCCAGGCCGTGCAGGGCCCCCTCGACGCGGCCGCGGTCCTCGCCCACCGCGACTACTTCACCTCCGACTGGAAGGACGACGGCCAGGTCGGCTGGCTGGAGGGGATCGGCGCCGTCCTGTACCGCGGCCACGGCCGCCTGGCCGGACCCCGCACGGTCACCGTGACCGGCCCGGACGGCGAGCGGCACGTCCTCACCGCCCGGCACGCCGTCGCCGTGTGCACCGGCACCAGCGCCCTGCTGCCCGGGCTGCCGGGCATCGCCGATGTCGAGCCCTGGACCAGCCGAGAGGCCACGAGCGCGCACGCGGTCCCGGGCCGCCTCGTGGTGGTGGGCGGCGGCGTCGTCGCCACCGAGATGGCCACCGCCTGGCAGGCCCTCGGCTCCCAGGTGACTCTCCTCGTCCGCGGCGCGGGCCTGCTCGCCCGCATGGAGCCGTTCGCGGGCGAACTGGTCGCCGCCGCGCTCACCGAGGCGGGCGCCGACGTCCGCACCGGCACCTCCGTGAAGTCGGTGACCCGCGAGAACGGCACGGTCGTGGTGGTCACCGACACCGGCGACCGCATCGAGGCCGACGAGATCCTCTTCGCCACCGGCCGCGCCCCGCGCACCGAGGACATCGGCCTCGACACCATCGGCCTGGAGCCGGGCTCCTGGCTGCCGGTCGACGACACCCTCCGGGTCACCGGGAACGACTGGCTGTACGCGGTCGGGGACGTCAACCACCGTGCCCTGCTCACCCACCAGGGCAAGTACCAGGCCCGGATCGCGGGCGCCGCGATCGCCGCCCGCGCCGCCGGCACCCCCCTGGACACGAGCGCCTGGGGCGCCCACTCCGCCACGGCCGACCACGGCGCCGTCCCCCAGGTCGTCTTCACCGACCCGGAGGCCGCGGCGGTCGGCCTGTCCCTGGCGGAGGCCGAGGCAACCGGCCGCCGCGTCCGCGCGGTCGACGTGGACATCTCCTCGGCGGCGGGCGCGGGCCTGTACGGCGACGGCTACCGCGGCCGCGCCCGTATGGTCGTCGACCTCGACCGCGAGACCCTCCTCGGCGTCACCCTCGTCGGCCCCGGCGTCGGCGAGCTGATCCACTCCGCGACGGTCGCCGTCGCCGCGGAGGTGCCGGTCGCCAGGCTCTGGCACGCGGTCCCGTCGTATCCGACGATCAGCGAGGTGTGGCTGCGCCTGCTGGAGGCCTACCGCGGCTGACCCGGCCGTTCCGGGGCCCGCCCGGGCCCCGGAACGCGCCCCCGGCAGTCCTCCGCCCTGGCTCAGCCGGGCAGCTCGAACCCCAGGGCCTTCGCCGCCTCCTCGGGTGTGACGCCCGTCCAGCGCTCCAGCATCGCCTGGTTCGACGACAGCGAGCGCGGCTCCGCCCGGTCGAGGTAGAGCATCCCGTCCAGATGGTCCGTCTCGTGCTGCACGATCCGGGCGGGCCAGCCCGTGAACACCTCGTCCAGCGCCCGGCCGTGCTCGTCCTCACCGGTCAGCCGCACCTCCGCGGCCCGCGCCACCACCGCCTGCCAGCCGGGCACGCTCAGACAGCCCTCGAAGAACCCGGCCCGGGCCGCGCCGACGGGCTCGTACGACGGATTGACCAGCACCCGGAACGGCAGCGGCACCCGGCCCCGGGCCAGCCGCACCTCCTCGGACACCGGTGCCGGGTCCTCGATCACCGCGATCCGCAGCGGCACCCCCACCTGCGGTGCCGCCAGCCCGACCCCCGGCGCCGCCCGCATCGTGACGCGCAGCGCCTCGACGAAACGCGCCAGCAGCGCGGGCCCCAGCTCGCCCTCGTAGCGCCCGGTGCCGGCCCGCAGCACCGGGTCGCCGGCCGCGACGATGGGCAACGGACCTTCGGTGGCGAGGAGTTCCTCCACCAGCTCGACAAGGGGAGTGCGATCGCTCGGAGATGCCATCGAGCCAGCATGCCACGGCCCCGCGCCGACGACGGCATTCGCCTGTGACACACGCCACTTGGCGCCCCGGGAACTCGGCCGGACCCGCCACCGACTACTGGACCGCCACGCTCACCGCCCTGGCAGCCCACGTCCCCGACCGCCGGAGAAGCCGCCGATGTCCACCGCTCCCTCGACCAC
>NZ_VJZD01000115.1 GCF_009377175.1 Streptomyces adustus | reverse complement strand
GGCTGGGTGTGCGCGGGTCGGGGGGTGTCGGTCGCCGGGCGGGCGGACGGCACCGGCCGGGACCGCGGCGGTGCCGCGGCGGACCTCGGTTCCTGGTCGGCCGTGGGCCGGGTACGGCCCGTCATGGGCGCGGAGTGCGGTCGGCGGCGCGGCCGTTGCTCGTGCTGATGCCCGTACAGCAGGTCCCGGTGCGATCCTCCGTCCGCGCCGGGTCCGGATGCGTCGTCGGGCCCTGGGTATCCGTCGGACCCGTGGGCCGGGCCGGGGCCGCCGGGGGTCTCCGTGTCCGGCCGCCGTGTGCGCGGGGGCGTGAAGTGGTGGCCACCGGCGTACGGATCGGCGGGATCCGACGACCGGACCGCCGCCGGGCCGGTCCCCCGCCCGACCGGCGCGTCCACCGGCCCGTGCACGGCCTTCGCGCCCGCACCGCGAACGCTCTCCGGCCCGGGGCCGGACCTGGGGCCGGGCCCCAGGCCGGGGCCGACTTCGGGCCCGGGTCCGTGGACCGGCTGCGTGACCGGTCCGTGAACGGTCTCCGGACCCCGCCCGGCACCAGGATGAGGACCGGGGTCCTGAACTGTCTCAGCGACCGGCCGATAATCGGTCTCCGGACCAGGACCGGGGCGGGGACCAGGAACCGACTCCGCGACAGGCCCGTGACCGGTCTCCGCACCACGCCCGGAACCCGGACGAGGACCGGCACCGCGCACCGTCTCCACGACCGACCCGCGACCGGTCCCGGGACCACTACCAGAACCGGGAAGCGACTCTGGACCACGGACCGACTCCGCGACAGGCCCGTAACCGGTCTCCGCACCACGCCCGGAACCGGGGTCGAACACCGGCTCCGCAACCGGCCCACGACCGGTCTCCGCACCACGACCGGAACCCGGACGAGGACCGGGACCGGGGCCGTGGATCGCCTCCGCGACCGGCCCGCGGACGGTGTCCGCAACCGGCCCCTGGACCGTCTCCGCGACCGGCGTGTGAAGGGGTTCCGCCCCGGTGCCCCGGAGCGGAACCGCCTCGGACCTGTGGGTCGCCTCCGCCCCGGGCCCAGGGGCAGGCTCCGACCTGGGCCCATGGGCGGCGTCCGTCCCGGGCCCATGGGCGGGGTCCGTCCCGGGCCCATGGGCCGACTCCCGCGGCGCGGTCCCGGGCGCGGTCGTCGGCGCTGTCGGCCGGGGCCGTGTGCCGCGGACCGTGCCGAGCAACCGGCCCAGCTCCAGCAGTCGTTCGGGCGCCGGAAGTTCGGCCTCCAGGGGCACCTGCTTGAACAGCTCGCGCAGGTCGTCCGCGTAGTCCGGGTCCGACACGAACAGTCGGACCAGCTCCCTCGCGACCGCGTCGGCCTCGTCCCGCGGTGCGTTCTCGAGCGTGATCCGCTCCACCCGCGCGTCCTCGGTCGCCGACCTGCGCCAGGCCGGCACACCCACCACGCGCAGCCCATGGGTGTCGGAGGTGTCGCAGGTCGCGTATGTCCAGTAGTCCTGTCCGAGCCAGTCGCCGAAGATGCCGCACAGTCCCCAGACGAGCAGCGGTGTCTCGTTCGCCCCGGCAGCGGAGAAGTCCGGGATCCGGACCGACATCAAGCGCTCCGGGGTGCGCAGCAGTTGGGCCGTCACCACGGCGAGCGGTCGCGCCACCGTGTCCACCCGCGCACTGAACCGCCGCCACTCGCGGACCACCGTCTCGCTGAACGCGTCGGGCGCCGCCTGCCGCAGCCCGCGGCCGCCGGCCAGACCGGCCGCGGGCACCGGGAGTTCACTGAGCGTCAGACAGAACCGGGGCTTGAGGACGTTGCGGCCGCCGACCAGGGCATGGGATTCCGTACTGGCGCGGCCGTGGGCGTCGGGGCCGCTCCTGCGGTTGATGACGACCACGTCACCGCTTCTGCTGATCTGGCGGACCTGGCTCGGCCGTTCACTGCCCTCCACCCGCAGCAGCGGCGCCAGTTCCTCTCTCAGCTCCTCGGCGCGCTCCCCCGCGCACGAGTACGCCACCGCGGTGATGCCCGTGCCGTTGCGGTCCCGGTTGCCCTCCCAGCGGAAGACGATCTGGTCGAGCCACTCTTCACTGCGCTGGTCCACGTCAGCTCACATCCCCATCGTGGACGGCCGGTGCGCCGGGTCCTCGGTCAGCAGTCCGCACATGGCGAGGATCGACAGCAGCGGGCCCAGCACCCGCCGGGAGCGCACTCCGTGCGGGAAGCGGCCGTTGGTCGGCTGGCCCCCGGTCGCGGAGGCGAAGTGCAGGGTGCAGCGCAGGGCGCTGTCGAACGGCCGCAGCCAGGCGGGCGCCGCATGGTGGCGCAGGAACGCGTACACGTCGCGGCTCTCCTCCCGCACCGCCCGCGGGTCGAACGGGGCCGTGGACGGCCGGCTGAGCCAGCGGTCCACCGGGGGTTCGAAGCGCAGCAGGTCCGCCTTGCCGACCACCAGGGCCGTCGCCACGTCGAGGTACGCCCCCTGCCGGGGCAGCCGGTCGAGCACGGTCTCGAAGGCGGGGTCGCTCCGGCTGACGCGCAGGCGGTACCGCTCGCGCGGCTCGTCGAGTTGGGGCAGACCGCAGGCGAGCAGCGGGTCGACGACGAAGACCAGGGCGTCGACGCCCACCAGGAAGCGCAGCAGCGCGTCCGTGCGGACCAGGTCCTCGCCGCCGAGGTCGAAGAAGGCCACCGGCCGCACCTGGCCGTCCGCTCCGGTGAGCAGCAGGGCCTCGACGAACTCGGCGAACGGCGTCTGCCCGGTGGCCTCCAGCTGCTCGCCGGCGCGCAGCGGCGCCACCCGCTCCTTGAGGAACACCGAGTGGTCGGCGGGATTCACCGACTGCCAGCGCACCCCGAAGGGAGCCAGGCAGCCGTCGGTGATCTCGGCGACCATCTGGGTCAGCAGATGACTCTTGCCGGTGCCCGACGTGCCGACCATGGCGACGGTCAGCGGCCGGCCGTGGGTCAGATAGGGCACGGGGATGTAGTGCTGGCTGATGCCCTCGGTGTTCCGGCAGAGCTGGAAGGCCCCGCGCAGGACGTCGGCGCGGCGCAGCGGGTTGGTGAGGCCGCTGGTGTCGAGGCGCTCGTACTGCGACTTCTCGTTGCGCACATGCAGGGCCCGCTCGTCGTAGACGACGATCTCCAGGCAGTACGGGCAGACGATCTGCCCGGGTTCGAGCCGTGCCGAGGGTGCCGTCGTGACGCTCACCGGCGTCCCCTTCCGCTTCTGCCGCGCTCACGATCGGTGGTGCCGCCCAGCCAGCCGCGAAGACGGCCCCGGTCCTGGCCCGGCGGGTGCAGGTTCTCCCGCGGTCTGTCGTCCAGGGGCGCGCCGTACCCCTCCGCCGCGCCCGCGCCCGGACCGCGCGGCACGCCCTGCCCGCCGATCCCGCCGGTTCCACCGATTCCGTCGTGTTCGGCGCGTCCGGCGTGTCCGTCGATGCCGACAGCCGCGCGCTTGCGGTCGAGCACGGCCTCGAACTCCCTGCGGTACGGCTCCAGCGGGTCGGGGCCGGCCATCAGGACCGTCGCCGGGTCCGGGTCCGGCGCCAGCAGGCCGAGCAGCCGCGCGGGGGTCGGACGGTCCTCGGCCCGGGGGGCGAACGCGTCGCCGAGGCTCTGCGCCAGGGACCGGTAGGCGTCGAGGTCGGCCGGAGGACCGTCCGGCCGGCCTTGTCGGCCGGCCACGAGCTGGTACATCAGCTGGGCCGTGCTCCACAGCGCGTCCCGTGCGTCGACCTCGCCGACCCCGGCCCGCTGCTCGGGCGACGCGTACGGCGCGGTGCCCCAGGGTGTCCTCGGGGCGCCGATCCGCGCCGTCGCGCCCAGGTCCCACAGCTGCGCCCGTTCGCCGTCCCAGCGGACGGCCGCGGGCACGATGCCCCGGTGGACCAGTCCGAGGCCCTCCAACAGGCGTACCGCGAGCACGAGATCGCGCTCGATGATCCGCTGGTCGGTGGTGGAGATGCCGTGGACGAGGCCGGTGGCCGGCCCGCCCCGGGGGGTGGCGTAGATCAGGAACGGTTCGGCCGCGTCCATGTCGTAGCCGACCGGAACCGGGAACAGCCCCTGGAACGGGCTCCCGAAGAAGGCGCGGTGGACCGTCAGGGCGGCGCCGACCTCGGCCTCCAGCGCCTGGAACTCGTGCGGGTCGCGGACGTCGGCGGAGGACAGCCGCACCTGTACGCCCTTCCACGCGTCGCCGAGCATCAGCTCCCTGGCCAGCAGGGGCGGGCGCACGACCCGTCCGAGCTCGGGTCCGAAGCGGGCGGGCGCACGGTGGCGCAGGCCGCCCGGGGTGGTGAAGGACAGGTCGGGCGGCATCTCGGTGCCGTCGGCCTGTGGACCGAGGTCGCTGGCGACCGCGCCGCGGCCCCCAGGCCGCGCCGTACGCTCGTTCACTCGCCCCCCTCGTCGCCGTAGCGGTCCCGGCCACCGTCGCCGTAGCGGTCCCGGCCACCGTCGCCGTAGCGGTCCCGGCCACCGTCGCCGTAGCGGTCCCGGGCCGGGGACCGGTCGTCGGCCCATTCGCGCAGCCGGACCGGCCGCACCACGCCGGTCCGCAGCGGAACCAGCTTCAGCAGTCCGGCGTAACGCCCGGTGGACGTCCACACCGACCGGCTGCGCATCCCGGGCGGGGTCGTCCCGGGGCTCCGGCCGTCCGGCTCGGCACCGCCGCCCGCCCCGCCGCGGCCCTCCGTACCGCTCCAGACGGCCTGGGGTGCGAACCTGATCCACTCCACGCCGGTGGGATCCTTGCTGAGCAGCGGTGCCTGGCGCGGTGACGCCAGATCCACGATGCGACGGCCCTGCGGGTCCGGCTCGATGGCGTCGGCCACCCGCTGGTGCCCGATGCCGAGCAGTCCCTCGGCGTTGCCCCGGCGCTCCACCGACCGGGCGTACGGCGGTGGCGAAACGACCCCCTGGGTGAACAGATGACGGCGGGTCACCTCCAGCATGAGGCGCATCCGCTCCTCGACCCGGCTGAGCGCGGGCCCCGCGGCCTGTCCTCGCGCCACCGCCCCCCAGTAGGGGTCGAGGGCGCCGACGAGGGTGTCGGTGAGGTCGCCCACCAGGGTGTCCACGAGCCTGGGTCCGCCTTCTCCCGCCTCCCGGTCCAGCCAGCGCGGGCCGTCGCCGGACGCCCGGTCCGCCTGCGGGACGTGCGGGCCGTGGCCGTCCGTGCCGTCCGGCCCGAAGGCCGGGGGCCTGTCGCCGGTGCCGCCGGGCGCGGACGGCCGGGGATCCGGCTCCGGCATCCAGCCGGGCCGGGCGAAGCCGTCGTCGGGGTCGGCGAACCGGCCGGGGCCCCGGCCGTCGGGGGCCTCGCGGACCGGATCCTGCCAGCCCCCGGCGGTCGACGCGGCAAGGAAGTCCGGCTCCCCGCGGTGGTGTTCGAGCTCCTCGACGGTGGCCGCCGCGCCGCGCAGCGCGCCGGCCACCATACGAGCGGCGTCGGCGCAGTGCAGGCGCTCCTCGGCGGCCCAGCGCTGCCGCAGCACCGCTTCCGCGAGCAGCGCGTCGAGGCCGTCCAGGGCCCGGCGGGCGTCGTCCGCGCCGGTCAGTTCCCACCAGCGGTCCAGGGCCCGGCGCCAACGCGAGACCACGAGGGCGACGGCCAGGGCCGTGCCGCACAGGGCGCCCAGCAGCCCCGCCCAGGGCGGTACGGACACCCCCATGACGCTCGGCAGGATCCCGCCCAGGACTCCCACGGCTCCCGCCGCCGCCTGTGCGGCCGCAGCGGCCGCCCCCGCGCCCGTGGTGGCGCGGCCGGGCTGCCGCAGGCCGGTCAGGAGGGTGCCGCCGACCAGTACCAGCAGGACGGCGAGCGCGGCGAGGGTCCCGGGCCAGGGCCACAGGGCCGCCGTCGCGCAGGCGGCCACGGCACCGGCCAGCTGTCCGGGGCCGGTCGTGGAGACCGTGAAGTCCTGTTCGGCCGAGACGAGTCCGGGCAGTTCGGGCGGGCAGCGCCGGTCGGTCTCGGCGAGCAGCCCCGCGCCGGACGCGGGTGCCACCTGCTCGGAGAGGGCGGCGAAGCGTTCGGCGACACTGCGCAGGGCCAGCCGCTCGGCGAGCATCCGTTCGGCGAGCCGGTGCAGGCCTTCCCCGACAGCCTCCCGGCTGCCGGTGTACGGCGGGATCCGGACCCCGAGACCGGCCAGGGCCAGCGCCGACTCGGGGGTGGCCGGGGAGGCTCCCGCGGCACCCTCCTTGAGGGCTCTGACGACCAGCGCGCGGTAGGCGCCGAGGGTGCGGGAGGCGGTGTCCAGGGCCGAGGCGACGGCACGTCGGCCGGCTCCGAGGAGCAGTCCGCTGCCGCTGCCGAGCTGCGCCCAGGCCACGCAGGCGTCGTCGAGGGCGTCGACGCAGTCCGTGTACGCCCGGTCGGCCGGGCCGCCCGGGACCCGGTGGCCCGGGACCGGTCCGGCGGGCCGGCCCGCGGCGAGTTCGTCGACCGGCTTGGGGAGTTCGATCCGGGCGGTGTCCTCGCCGTCCGTCGACAGCGGGGTGCCGGAGGACCGTTCACCGGCGAACCGGTTCAGTGCCTCGCGCCACGCGCGCGCCCGGGCGGCGCCGGACAGGTCGTGCTCCAGCACCCGGACCCCGGGCACCGCCACCGCGTCCGGGAACTTGGCGAGCGTGTCCAGGGTTTCGTCGAACAGCGCCCGCAGCAGGTCCACGAGGACGGCCAGCGCCTCCGGGTCGTCGGCGCCGACGGGGTCGCCCGCGGTGCGGGCGGCCCGCAGGTCCCCGGCCCAGAGCAGTCCGGAGTCGGGGCCGTGCAGCGCCGCGGGCCGCAGCAGACGACGGTTGAGCGCGGCGCCCGGCTCGGCGTCGGGGCCCGACTCCGGGGCGGCCGGGAAGTCGTCGTACGGGCCGGTCGACGCGTCGGTGTCGGCCGTGCCGGGCAGATCACCGATGACGAGGCCGAGCAGCCATGCCTTGGTGCCGTAGCCGAGGACCTTCTCGTACAGGCTGTGGTGGTCCGTCAGCCCGCGCGGGGTGTCCAGCAGGAGGAACCGGTAGTGTCCGTCGCCCGGTTCGGGCAGCCCCTCGTGCCTGAGCTGTTTCTGGACGGCTCTGCGCAGTGCGCCGGGGGCCGTCAGCCGGTGCGCTCCGGACCGCAGGTCCAGCACGATCACCGCGTGTGCCCCGTCCCTGACCTCGCTCACTCGGGGTCACGCTCCCAGGGGTCGCGGGCCGCACGGTGCCCGGCCGTGCGGTCGGGTGTGTGGTCCGGTCCGGACCCGCTGCCGGAGTCGCTCCACGTGGATTCGCTCCATGTGGACGCGCTCCACGTGGTGTCACGCCAGGCGGAGTCGCCCGGCGCCGGGTCGGCGGGGCCGGGGTGGCCCACGGCGGAGTCCCCCGACCCGGAGTCGTCCGACGTGGTCCAGGGGAAGTCCTGCGGTGGGTGCAGGGGGCGGCCGTCGTCGGCGGCGAACGCCGGATCTCCCGAGGCGGACGGCTCCGTGGCCGCGGCACCGCCGGTGGGGGTCCGACGGGAGTCGCCTGCCGAGTCCGCCGCCGAGCCGGATCCCGAACCCCGATCCGAACCCGAACTCCCCTCATCGGGGCCGGACTTCTCCAGGCTGCTGCCCAGCCACGGGAACTCCTCGACCGCCGGGTCGTCCACCGCGTCGGCGCGGGCCGCGTCCTGCGGGTCCGCCCATCCGGTGGACGCCACGGCCGGCCGGGGATCGGCGGGTGCGCGTCGGGGGCCCGGGTCCGGCTCGCCCGTCAGCCGCTCGGGCCAACGGGGCTGCTCGGGCCAGTCGGGCAGGTCGTACCGGCTGGTGGCGGCCTGCGTCCGCGCCGCGGCGGGAGGTTCGGCGACGGGAGACGCGGCAGCGGGAGGCTCGGCGGCGGGCCGGGGCGCGGCACGGTCCTTGCGGGCCGCGCCGGCGTACGGTTCGTCGGCCGCGTCGGAGCGCGCCCGGGGCAGCCGCGTGGTCCCCCAGTCGTCCTTCGTCTCCGTGCGCCGAGGCGCCCGCGGCGGGGGCGGCCCGGGATCCACCGCGGTGAACCGCTCGTTGCGCATCGTCGCCGCCAGCGACCGCAGGTTCGGCTGGAGCGCCCGCTTCTCGGTGAACGCCACCTCCAGGGCGCCGGGCAGGGTCTCGCCCCAGAACTGGCGCAGCGGGCCGATCCATTCGGCGGACCAGTGCCCGGACTGCTGCTCCAGCTTGTCCAGCAGCTGGAGCTGGCGCGGCGCGATCTCGTTCACGAAGCGTACGAACAGCGGGTCGGGGGTGCTGCCGGAGAGCGACAGGCCCTTGGGCTGGACCCGCATCAGGACACCGCAGTAGTCCTCCACGATGCGGCCCTCGTCCAGCAGCGCCCACCGTTCGTAGGAGCGCAGCAGTCCGGCCCAGCCGGAGATCTCGCCCTGGTACTCGTCGAGCCGCAGCGTCATGCCGGGGACGTCGGGGCCGTCCTCCTCGTACAGCCGGACCCGGACCCGGGACGGCGAGTCGGTGTCCCCCTCGACGACGGTGAGCTGGCCGTTCCACATCGCGCACAGCAGGCGGTGCAGGATGTGCCTGCGGTCCTCCTCGGTGCTGGCCAGCCAGTCGTCGCGGTAGCCGAGCCGCTGCCGCCAGCCCAGCACGTCCTCGCTCTGTTCCACGTCGCGGGCCCTGGCCCAGCGGCGCAGTACGTTGCGGGCCTCGGGTACCTCGGTCAGGCTCATCTCGCTGCGGAAGAGCACGACGGTGATCGAGTCCGTCTCGACCCCGCGGAACTCGATGGAGCGCTTGCCGTCCCTGGGCAGCAGCAGGGACTTGCGCAGGTACTCCTCGACCGCGTCCTTGTTCTGGATGCGCGGGTAGACGATGAGGACCTTCAGCGGTCCTCCGCCCTCGGGCACGAAGCCGTGCGGAAGCAGACCGGCGATCTTGAACCGGAACTGCTCCAGCGCGGTCTTGCCGACCTCCTCGGCGGCGTCGCCGACCCCGGCCGCGGCGCTCAGCAGCATCGCCATGGACGGCAGCAGCGGACGCTCGTCGGCCTGCATGCCGCTCTCCGCGAAGAGCGTCTTGACCCGCTGCTCTACCGCGGCCTTGACGGTCGCGACGGCCGCGGCGGGGTTGCGCCGGCCCGCGGTGTAGGAGGACTGCCAGCAGTCGGCGTCGACGATCTTGAGCAGCAGCGCCGACTCGTCGTCGTTGTCCCGCAGACCGACCCGTTTGATCAGGCGTTCGCGCAGGTCGTCGTAGAAGTCGCGGAGGTTGCTCTGCGGTGGCAGCAGGTAGGAGACGCCGGTGCGGTCGTCGTAGAGCTCCTGCACCTGTTCCTGGAAGGCTCTGGGCTCTTCCTCCACGTGCTTGCGGAACGCCTCGACCAGCAGGCTCAGTTCGGCGTTCAGCGCCGCGGCGGCCGGGCGCCAGCGCTGCTCCTGGCGTCGCCACCCCTCGTGCCAGACGACCCGGCTGCGCCACTGGTACCAGCGGTCCTGCGCCTCGACGGCCGCCACCACGTCGGCGTCGCCCCAGTGGGGCTTGGACAGGCCGCCGATCCGGCCCCTGATCCGGGGGACCGCGGGGGGCTGGGCCTCCACTCCGGCCGGGCGTACGGGCTGGCGGCCGCGGTTGTCGAGCATGCCGAGGAAGCCGAGCACGGTCACCGGGTCCGGGTCGCCGGGCACCCCCTTGACGATCCGCTCGGCCTGGAAGAGGCCGGCGGAGCGCAGCACCCGCTCCAGTGCGGCGCGGGGCGCGAACTGCTCGGCGAGCGCGGGAGCGCGCCGGTCCACCTTGCGCCGCAGGTCGTCCAGGAGGCCCTGCATGTCGCTGATGCGGTCGCGCAGGGCCTGCTCGATGGCGATCCCGCCCCGGGGCAGCGGGTCGGGCTCGGGTACCGGGAGGGCCTCGCGGGTCCACAGTTCGTCCAGGCCCGAGTCGGCGAACATCTTGCGGACGGTGCCCGCGTACTCGTGGCTGGCCTTGGCGACGGGTTCGGTGAGCCGGCGTACGGACATGGCCAGCATCCGGGAGGAGACCAGCGCGGCCAGTTCGTCGAGCGGTGCGGTCATGGAGGCGACCAGGCTGGTGGACACCCCGCGGTGGCCGATGCCGGAGGCGGCGCGTACCGCGCGGTGCAGGCCGCGGTTGATGAAGCTCGCGGCGAAGGTCTGGTAGTCGTCGTCGGCGCGGGCGCGCGGGCCGCTGCCGTCGCCCAGTTCGGTGCCGACGAGCGACATCACCAGCGAGACGATGGAGCGGCGCAGGTCGTCGGGGCGGATTCCGGCGGTGCGACTGAACAGGAAGGCGGTCGGCACCATGCCGGTGCGCAGCCGGATCGGGTGCACGCCCGGGTAGCGGATGTGGGTCGCGGCGTCCAGGTCGGTGTCGCCGAGGTCGGACTCGGCGGTCGGCACGTTCTGTTCGTCGACCAGCCGGAAGAGGTCCACCGCGGCGCGCGCGGCGTTGAGTTCG
The DNA here is from genome assembly GCF_009377175.1 of Streptomyces adustus. Lineage (GTDB taxonomy): Bacteria > Actinomycetota > Actinomycetes > Streptomycetales > Streptomycetaceae > Streptomyces > Streptomyces adustus. The sequence goes on along the minus strand of NZ_VJZD01000115.1, from coordinate 17,738 downwards.
GCCTCGCGGCCGCCGCCCGAGGAGGCGGGGAAGGCGGACGGCATGACGACCAGGGGGTAGATCCGGGCGCCGGTGAAGTTCTTCGCCCGGAACGCCTCCCCGATCAGGTGGAGGTAGTCGAGGAAGATGCCGGCGCCGGTGCCGCCGGCCACCGAGAAGGCCACGAACACGTCGCAGCCGGACATCGGTCCGCCGCCGAGCTGGCTGAGTTCGCCTCCGGAGCGGCTGATGGCGTCGATGGCCTGGAGCAGCGGCCCCATGACCGGGTCGAGTCCGTTGCGCAGGGTGCCGAACAGGGCGGCGCGGCCGACCGTGGGCAGCTGTCCGGCGCCGTTGCGCAGCGGGGTGACCTTGGGTTCGCCGGTGCGCGGCGGCAGCCAGCCGCTGACCTCGTCGCGCATCACCGCGCGCAGTTCGCGGGTGACCTCCGGGGAGCTGTCGTGGTCGGGCAGCAGGTCGTGGGTGGCGCGGGCGGTGCGGCCGTAGGCGGCGCGCAGCGCGTTGTCGGCGCTGAGGTGGGGCAGTCGGGCGAGTTCGGACTCGCTGAAGTCCGCGTAGACGAACTGGAGGCACTCCGGCAGTTGGTAGCGCAGCGGGATGCCGAGTCGGTTGAGCGCGGTTCCGTCGGGTCCGCACAGTTCGGCCCGCAGTCGTCGCTCCAGCTCGGCTCCGACCAGTCCGCCGGTGCCGCCCAGACCGACGAACAGCATCGGCTGGAAGATCTTCATATGGTGGTCCTCCGCCGGGACGCGGGGCGTCCCGGTCGCTGGTGGTCGAGTACGGGTGGGGGGACCGCGGTCGTGGACGCGCGGTCCGTCGGGGCGGGCGGCGGCTCGGGGCGCCGCCCGCCCGATGGGGTGTACGGGGCTGCTCCGGTGTGTCGGGCGGTCCCTCAGATGTCGGGGTGCTCCGGCTCCGGTGCGCTCGCCGCGTACGAGCCGGTGTGGTCCGTCGCGGAGGAGGCGCCGGCCTTGGCGGTGACGCGGCCGGGCGTCCATGACCGGCCTCCGGCGGACGGGCCGCCGCGACGGCCGGGGACGGGGCGGCGGCCCCGGCCGTCGGCGATCCGCAGCGAGAGCGTGCCGGTGAGTGCCAGTTGTTCGCCGAGGCGCAGGGTCCGCTCGCCCTGGCCGCCGGCCCGCAGCACCACTCCCCCGGCGAGATCGCGCCGGACGGCGTAGGCGCCCCGGTTGCGCCGTTCGATACGGGGGCTGTCGGTGGCGGCGTCGACGAGGTCGAACTCGTACCAGTTGCCCCGGCCCGTCTTGGCCTTGCGGCTGCACACGGAGGTGCCGTCGGCGCCCAGGAGTTCCAGCAGGAGTCCGCCGGGGGCGATCCGCAGGCGCTTGACGCGGCGGCGGGTGAGCAGCGCGGCGACGACGGCGACGAGGACGAACGCGCCGGGGACGATGAGCTGCCACCAGGCGTCCCAGATGCGCCGGGGGAGGCTGGGCACGGCGGTGACGGTGATGCTGAGGGGTGCGTCGTCGAGAACCCGGGTGCCGTCGGCGGCGGTGACCTTGCCGCCGAGGGCGGTGCCGTCGTCGTCGACCGGCGCGCCGAGCGCGTCGGCGTCGGCCACCCGTACGGTGACGTCGAGCGTGCGGGCCGCGCCCGGTTCGACGGGGACCTCGGCGGGGTCGACGCTCAGGCCGGTGCCCGCGGCGTCGGCGACGGCGAGCCGTACCGTGTGCGCCGCCGTGTCCCGGTTGCTCACCTTGAGCGTGCCCGTGACCTTGCCGCCGGGGTGGACGGTGGCGGCGGGGATGTCGAGCACGGCGCCGAACTTCGCGTTCGGCGGGGCGATGCCGGTGGGGTAGGAGCGGGTGTCGGGCCGCAGGCCCACCGATTGGACGGTGCTGGAGAAGAGCAGGTCGCCGGTGGCGTCGCGGGGCACGGTGACGGTCCCGGAGAAGACGCCGTCGAGGCCGTGCTCGTCCTGGCCCCGGCCGTCGTCGGCGAGGGCGATGGGCACCTTCTGCGTGAAGCCCTTGCCGGTCAGCTGCCCGGTGACGGTGATCCCGCGCAGGTCCCGCTCGTCGAGTTTGACTCCCGCCCTGGTCAGGACCTCGACCTCCACGCGGGTGCGTTCCCCGGCGCTCGGGGAGGGCTTCTCCAGCCGGATGTCGGAGCGCACCGCGCCCTGCCAGAGGACGCTGATGCTGGCGGTGCGGTCGCGGTGTCCGGCGGGGGCGTCGAGGTGCACCCGCCAGTCCCCGGCGAGGGGCCGGGTGACGCGCAGGGACTCGACCGACTTGCCGCGCCCGGTGAACTCGAAGGAGGACTCCCCGTCCCCGGCGCCGTCACCGGAGTCGGTGATCCTGTGGCCCTCGGGGTCGTAGTACGTGGCGGTGACCAGGGGGTCGCCCTTGGAGACGACGATGGTGCCCTCGGTGGCCAGTGGGGAGACGCGCACGGTGAGGTCGCCGGGGGGCCTGGTCCGCGAGCCCGGGTCCCGGTAGAGGCAGCGGGCGGCGGCGAACGCGGTCTCCAGGGCCCTGCCGAGGTTCTCGGCGTCGACGACCTCCGCCTGCGGCCTGGTCTGCGGCAGGTCGCGGCATCCGTCGCGGTAGCCGCCGGCGGCCATCTCGTCGAGGCGCTTGCGGTCGACGGCCCTGCCGAAGCCGAGCGGCCGGATCTGCACCTTGGCGTCGGCGGCCTCCCGCAGGGCGCGGGCGAGGTCCTCGTTCGCCTGCTCGTCCCGGGTGCGGTCGTCGAGGCCCCGGTAGCGGTAGCTGTCCTTGACGTCGAGGTAGCCGTCGGTGAGCAGGAACAGCACCCGGGGCCGCCCGGAGTCGGGCGCCTCCTTGAGCCGGGTGACGCCCTGGCGGACGGCGGAGATGAAGTCGGTGCCGGAGCCGCCCTGGGCGGTGCGCTCGCGCAGCTGTCCCGCGCACTCGGCGATCTGCTCACGGCCGACGGTGTCCAGCTGCCGCATCGGGCAGACCTCGTCGACGGGCGACTGGGTCGCGGTCCTGGCGTCGGCGAAGCCGAACACCACCATCCTCGACCGGGGCGAGGGGTCGCTGACGGCGATCGCCGCCACCGCGTCCTTCTCCCGGTCGAGTTCCCCGGCCCCGAGGCTCGCCGACTCGTCGACCGCGACGGCGTAGTCGACGGGGTCGTCGGAGGCGCCGGTCGCGGCCGGGGCCGCGACGACGGGCCGGCCCCGGCCCGAAGCGTCCGTGCCGAGGGCCGTCCGCGCGGCCCCGGGGAGCGCCGCCGCCGGCAGTGCCGCGGCGGGCAGCGCGGCCGCGGCGAGCGCCACCGCGGCGAGGCGGTACGCCCTTGCGCGCACCGCGAGGAGCGGGCGCTCCTTCGTCGTCGAGGCGCGTGCGCACGCATGCCCGACCGCCCCCGTTGTATACGTCACGCTTGGCTCCCCACCCATCCGAAGCCCCCCGAAATTCCCCGCATTCCGACGACTGCCGGAACGACATCCCTTCGGTGGCGTCCTGCACGATGAGATTAGTCTCACCGGGCCACGCTTTTGGCCGGAATCCCCTCTTTCCCCGACAGATAAAGCGACCACTCTTAATTAGCGATCATCCGAAAATATATTTCTTCTTTTCGGGCACGCTCGCCGTCATTGCCTGTTCATTCATGACCTGTTTCCGATCGGCTGTTGAGCCGGGCCGCGCGCAGTCGCTCGGCGAGCCCGTGCTTCCCCTTGGCGGTCGCGGCCCGGCGCAACGCCTCCAAGTCGACCTGTCCGAGCTCCAGCTGCCGGGAGAGGGAGTCGACCCGGGCGCGCAGCCCGGCGGGATCGTGGCGCAACCGGGCGCCGAACTGCCGATCGAGGCGTTCGACGAGGGCCCAGGCCCTGGTGTCCCGGTCCTCGCACCAGAACTGGAAGAACGAGCCGCCCAGCACGACGAACCCGCCGATCCGGTGCAGCCCGACCGGGCCGCCCGCCCCGACGCGCTCGCGGGGCAGCGTGACGCGCCAGGCCCCCTGCGCGTCCCGTACCGGCGGAAACTGTCCGAGGTCCTGGTCGCTGAGCCAGCCCGTGATCCGCCGCTCGACCGACCGGGCGGCGGCCAGCTCCTCGTTGCGCAGGGCGTGCACGCACTCGGGTGTCTGTTCGCACGCGGCCGAGAGCAGGACGTCGTGCTCGCCGTCGTGGGCCCGGGTGTAGACCAGATGGCGGGTCCGGCCGTCGTCCTCGGCCGCGCGCACGACGTACGCGGGCAGGTGCAGGCACTCGGGTGCGCCCACGCGCTCCAGGCCGTCGACGCCCGCGGGCAGGTTGAAGCCCTCCCGCCCGGGGTCGTCCGCGAGTTCCCGCACGGCCTCGTCGCGGAACGGGTGCGCCATCAGCCGGTGCGGACGGGGGCCGCGGTGCCACCCGGCCGCCGCACCGTCGTGCGGGACCCGGACGACGGTGTCGTTGCGGTAGTGGGCGGTGGTCAGCGGACCTGAGCGGAACCCGTCGAAGTACAGGCTGCGCCGGTCGTCGTGCGTCACCGTGTAGCGCTTGCCGTCCTTCACCGACCGCCGGCCGAGCGCGGTGAGCCCGAGCCGGCCGTCCTCCTCGGTGACGTGGTCGATCGCGGTCAGGAAGGCCAGGGCCTGGGCCACCAGGGCGGGGTCGAGCGCGAGGAAGGAGGCGACCTCGCCCGCGGTGGCGAGTCCGGCCTCGGCGATGCCGCGCTCGACGAAGCGGTCGATCAGGTCGTAGGGCTGCGCCTCGGTGACCTTCGCCCGCACCTGCACGGACCACACGGGCAGCAGCACCGCGTGGATGCCGGTGGGGCGCAGGCCCAGGGTGAACGCGGCGTTCTCCAGGGCCAGGTACGGCGGACACGGCGCCGGCAGGGTCTCCGCGCTCATCGGCCGCCGCCCTTTGTCCCGATACCGCTCATCGGCCGCCGCCCTCCGTCCCGATGCCGTCCAGCAGCACGCGGACCTCGTCGTACGACCGCAGCTCGCCGCGTGCGGCGACGTGCTCGCGCAGCGAGCGGGCGAGGTCGCGGAAGCCGGGGTCCCCGGCCCGGGTCAACGTGGACAGGTCCCCCACCAGCACGAGCTGGCGGCGGGCCCGGGTGAACGCGACGTTGGCCCGGCGCAGTTCGTCCAGGAAGCCCACCCGGCCGGCCGGGTTGCTGCGGGTGAAGCCGTAGAGGATCACGTCGCGCTCGCCGCCCTGGAACGAGTCGACCGTGCCGAGGTTCTGCCCGACGTGTTCCGCCCGGCCGGTGCGCCGGGTCAGGGCCGTGCCGATCAGCGCGGCCTGGGCGGCGTACGGCACGATCACCGCCCACTCCTCGCCCCGGGCCGCGTAGTGGGCGGCGAGCAGGGTGAGCAGATGGGCCTCGGCCGGGTTGACGTACCCCGTCCGCGCGCCGCCCGACGGGTCGCCCGCGTCCTGTTCGAAGCGTCGGCCGTCCGGCAGCCGCGAGGTGTCGACGAACACCATGGGGGCGCGGAACAGCAGGGCGTCGTGCGGCAGGTCGGGGCCCGGGGTCCGCAGCCTGCCCTCGTAGAACGCGCCCGAGACGAAGTCGGCGACGGCCGACGGCATCCGGCGCTGGTTCGTCAGCGACACGACGGCCGAGCCGGGCAGGTGCGGTTGCAGCATTTCGAGGGCACTGGTGGCCAGTAGGGCGGTGACGGCCGGATCGGCACGGCGCCCGGCGCGGTCGCCGGCCTCTGCGTCCAGGTAGGGCGGCAGCTGCCGGTGGTCCCCGACGAGCACCGCGCGGCGGGCCCGGACGAGCGGGACGAGCAGGTCCGGGACGGCGATCTGGCCGGCCTCGTCGACGACGGCGAGGTCGAAGCCGAGGCCGGTCAGCTCGGGGCGGGAGGCCACCCCGATGCAGGTGGCGGCGACCACATGGGCGTACCGGATCAGTTCCGTGTGCAGTTGCCCGGTCGCCGACGCCACCTCGTCGTGCCACTCGGCGAGCAGGGTGTGCCGGGCCAGCAGGCCCGGCAGCAGCCGCGTCAGGCTGTCGTGGAGCCGGATCGGTTCCCGGTCGGCGACAGCCGGGTCCGCCGTCGGCGGGGCGAGGTCGGGCGGGGTCTCCCCGGCGGCCGCGAGCAGGCTCCGGCAGCGGTCGGCCGCGTGCAGCGCCTCGGCGCGGCAGGTCGCGGCGCGCCCGGCGGTCTCCTCCAGCGCCCGGCGTGCGGTGCGCACGGCCGGGATGTCACGGGTGGCCTCGTCGAGGACGTGCTCGGCCTCGGCCAGCTCCCGTCGGTGGCGTGCCTGCCGCCCGGCGAGCGCGGCGGCCACCGCCTCCGCGCGGGCGAGACGGCGCTCGTGGCGCCGGGCGAGGAAGCGGAAGACGAAGCCGACCGGGCGCAGGCCGGTGCGGCGCAGGGCCGCGTCGCGCGACCGGGTGAGCCGTTCGGTCCTGCGGGTGCCGCGCTCCTCCTCCCGGTCGAGGCGTCGGCGCTCGGCGAGCAGTTCGTCCACCCGCAGCAGGGCGGGACCGCCCGCGGCCCGCCCGGCCTCGGCGAGCGCGGCGCGCCGGTCCGCCTCCTCGGCCGTCAGCGTGCCGAGCCGGTCGAGGAGCCGGCCCAGGGTCTCGTACCACTCCCGGACTGCCTCGATGTCGCCCCGGGCGGTCAGCCGGGTCTCCAGCCGGCCGAGGATCTCCTGCCGCAGCCCGGCCGCCTGCTCCTCCAGGAGGTAGGGCCGGCCCTCGGGGGTGACCCGGGCCTCGTTGCCGACCCGGACGACGACGAGGTCCTTGGGGAGGCGGCCCAGGACGTTGTCCACCGCCCGGTTGCTGTGGGAGGCGATCAGCACGCGCTCCCTGGTCCGCCGGGCGGCGACCGCCCGGGCGATCTCGCTGATCACCCGGGTCTTCCCGGTGCCGGGCGGCCCCAGCACGAGCATCAGGTCCTCGGCCGAGAGCGCCCTGCGGAAGGCGTCCGTCTGGGCGGGGTCGAGCGCCTCGCCGAGCGCGTCCGGGGCCGGGCTCGACGGACGGACCCGGTGGTCCACCAGGACGTCCAGCAGATACGGGTTGAGCGACCGGCGCTCGCGCAGGGTCCGCACCGCCTGACGCCGTCGCTCGTGGGCCGCCTGGCCGGTGGGGATCCGCAGGGCGCCCTGCCGCGGCACGCTGTCCCAGTCGACGGCCCGGTCGAACGACACGGTGACCGAGGTGCCGCCCGCGCAGGCGCGGACGACCTGACCGCGCAGGTCGGGTTCGCCGCCGATCTGCACGAAGGCGCCCTCGTCGGGTCCCCGCTCGACCGCCAGGTCGAAGGTGTAGACCGCCCGGGTGCCGTGGCGCCGCTCACCCGCGGCACGGGCGGCGCGATAAGGGAAGTCACCGGTCTCCCGCGCCCGGTCGGCGGCGATGTCCTCGACGGTGTCGATGGCCCGCTCGACGGTGTCGAGGAAGCGCGCGTGCCGTTCGGCGAGTTCCGGCGCGCCGTGCCGTGCGGCCAGCTGCTCGGTGAGCCGTCGCCAGGCGTCCTCCAGGAGGGGCCAGTGGGTGTCGCTGCCCGCGGGGGTCCCGGCGTCGGGGTGGCGGGCCAGCCAGCCGCCGGGCCGCACCAGCAGGCAGCCGCGCTCGATGTCGCGATGGTGCCGGAAGGCTAACGGGAGGACGGCGGCCACCCGGTAGGCGCCCTGCTCCCGCCTGCTGCGGTACAGCCGCGCGACGTAGGACCTGCCGTAAAGCAGCAGGCTGCGGTCCCCGCCGGGCCGTCGGGGTTCGGCGACGATCGCGGGCACGCCCCGTTCCCGCGCGCCGAGGTCGGCGGCGAGGTCGTGGACGTCCTCGGGCAGGTGGTCGGAGCGCCGCCGCAGCAGCTCGGCGTCGAGGGTGGCGCCGGGGACGAGGACGAGGTTCCCGGGCACGTCGACGGTGCGCCGCCGCATTCAGGCCGCTCCGAGCAGGTCGTCGCGGGCCGCGCGCAGGGCGGTGCCGAGGGCGCGGGCGGCAGGACGCTCGCCGGGGTCTTCCGCCAGCGCCGCGCGCACCGCGCGGTCCAGGCCGACGGGGGCGCGCTCCAGCCGGGAGCTCGGCGGCGGGGCTCCGCCCGGTTCCGGTGGCCGGCCGGTGGCCAGGTGGTAGGTGAGGGCGGCCAGTTGGTAGACGTCGGCGGGCGGTCCGACAAGGCCCGGCCGGTGGCCGCCGCGCCACTGTTCGGGCGCCCGGTAGAGGGTGGGTCCTTCGCCGGGGCACGGAGCGTGGGCGGCCAGCCCGAGGTCGCGCAGGATCAGCCGTCCGTCGTCTTGCTCCAGGACGACGGTGGGGTCGAGGTGGCGATGGGTGGCGCGGGCCCGGTGCAGCGCGGCCAGGGTGTCGCACAGCCCGGCGATCGCGGCGAGCAGCCGGGCCAGCCGGTTGGCGTTCAGCGGGGCCGACCGGTCGGCCAGCCAGCCGCTGTGCAGCGTCCCGCAGCGGCGGCCGGACCGGGTCAGCGGCCAGGGCAGGGCGAGCACGGCCCGGCGGTCGCCGATCCGTTCGTACCGTCCGGGGCCCGGCAGGCCGCGCGCGCGTTGGTGGATCCTGCCGAGGAGGTCGTGTTCCCGGCCGAGGGCGGCCAGCGCGTCCAGGGCGTCCGGGGTGGGCAGGCGTACTTCGGCGTGCCGCAGCCAGACGTAGGGCGAGGCGGTGCCCGCCGCGGACGGCTCCAGTCGGCAGGCCACCGCCTGGTGCCGGACGAGCGCGTGGTCCGGGGCGGGCTGTTCGTCGAGGAGCTCGTCGTGCACCAGATACCGGCAGGCCGGCGTGGACACCGTGCGCCCGCCGGTCCACGGCTGCCCGGGGGTCCACGGCTGCCCGTCCGCCCCCGCGGACGGCGGCGTCGACGGGTACGGCGCCGGGTACGGCGACGCCTGCCGGGGCGACGTCGGCGACGGCCACGGGGAGGGCGCCGGGTGCGCCGGTGCGCCGTACGGCAGGGGCGGCGCGGACTCGCTGCGGTGCGCCAGGGAGGCCGAGGGACGAGCGCCCGGTACCCGGAAGTCCTCGGGCACGAAGAATCCGTCCGGTACGAGGAGTCCGTCCGGGTCGGACGCGGTGTACGGGTCGAGGAAGGCGTACGGGTCGAGGGACCCGTACGGCTCCTCGCCACCGGCCTCCAGTTCGCGGACGACGGAGCAGGCGAACGCGGCCGCGTTGCGGGCGGCGACGGTCTGCCAGTCGGCGGCGTCGCTGCGCCGCTTGGTGCCGTCGGCCCGGTCGCTGATGCCACGCACGATCAGCGCGGGCAGCCGGTTGCTGAGGTGGGCCGCCTGCGCCACGCCCGCGCCCTCCATCTCGACGGCCACCGCGTCCTGGTAGTGCCGGTCCAGCATCCGCCGCAGGGCGGACTCCTGGGCGTCGGAGACGACCTCGCCGGCGGCGATGGGCTTGAAGTGGACGGCCGGCGGGGCGTGTCCGCCGCCGGTCCGGGGCCGCGCCCCCGCCCAGGCGCCGTCGCGGTCGACGAACCGGGCCAGCTGTTCCAGCTCGTGCGGGGCCTGCCAGGACACGGGCCGCGCCGCGAATCCCCCGTCGGTCTCCTTGCCTCCGTGGTAGGCGTACACCTTGGTCGCCACCACGACGTCGCCCAGCGCGATGTCCGGCCGCAGCCCGCCCGCGACGCCGACGAAGAACAGCGCGCAGGGGTCGAACGCCTCGATGGCACGGCTCGTGAGCACCGCCGAGGCGTGGTTCCCGGCTCCGGTCTGGGCCAGCACGATCTGCCACGGCGTGCCGTTGAGCCAGCCCGCCTCGAACACCGTGCCCTGATGGCTCGGGCCCCTGCGCACGGAGACCAGGCGTTCGCGCACCGCCCGGTACTCCACGGGCAGGGCGGTCAGCACCAGGACGGGCCCGGTCGGCGTCCGCGTACCGTTCACGGTATTTCCCCCGCTGAGATATTTCCGGATGACCTGACGGACGGCACCGCGCACGCCGAGGCAGGCGACCATACTCCACGGCGCGCCGCACCCGGCGGGCGATGAGAATTTCGTACAGGGAAAAACCGGAAAACCGAAATAGAAATGCCATCACACGATCACGGACAAAGCACATCCGATCATTGGATTTTCTGAGGCTTTACTGGAGGGAAAAGAGCCGAGCGAGGTCCCAGGCCCGCCGTCACGGGACGCCCGCCATCACAGGACGCCGGGCGGTCTGATCCATCCCAGCGACCGCTCGACGGCCCGCTGCCAGTTCTCGTACTCCGACACGCGGCGGGCGGGGTCCATGTCCGGCAGCCACTGCGCCGCCCGGTGCCAGTTGTGCCGCAGGACCTCCAGGTCCGGCCAGTATCCGGCGGCCAGCCCGGCGGCGTAGGCGGCGCCGAGGGAGACCGTCTCGGCGACCATCGGGCGCACCACGGGCACGTCCAGCACGTCGGCCACGAACTGCATCAGCAGATTGTCCGAGGTCATGCCCCCGTCGACCTTGAGCTCCCGCAGGGGGACCGAGGAGTCGGCGTTCATGGCGTCCACCACCTCGCGGGTCTGCCAGCCGGTGGCCTCCAGGACGGCCCGGGCCAGGTGTCCTTTGGTGATGTACGAGGTGAGGCCGACGACGACACCGCGCGCGTCGCTGCGCCAGCGCGGTGCGAACAGGCCGGAGAAGGCGGGGACGATGTAGCAGCCGCCGTTGTCCTCGACCGTCCGCGCCAGGGTCTCGATCTCCGGCGCGCTGCTGATCAGCCCCAGCCGGTCGCGGAACCACTGGACCAGGGAGCCGGTGACGGCTATCGAGCCCTCCAGGGCGTAGACCGTGGGCTCGTCCCCGATCTTGTAGGCGATGGTCGTCAGGAGCCCGTGGTGGGAGCGCACGAGATCGGTACCGGTGTTGAGCAGCAGGAAGCTGCCGGTGCCGTACGTGCACTTCGCCTCGCCCGGGGAGAAGCAGGTCTGCCCGAACAGGGCGGCCTGCTGGTCGCCGAGGGCGGCCGTGATCCGGACGCCGGGCAGCGCCGCGCCGGCCTCGCCGTAGCTCTCGGCGGGGGAGCGGATCTCGGGCAGCATGCAGCGGGGCACCCCGAAGAACGCCAGCAGCTCGTCGTCCCAGGCCAGCGAGCGGATGTTCATCAGCATGGTGCGGCTGGCGTTGGTGGCGTCCGTGATGTGCAGCCCGCCGTCCGCTCCCCCGGTGAGGTTCCAGATCAGCCAGCTCTCCATGGTGCCGAACAGCACCTCGCCGTCCCTGGCGCGCTCCTCCAGCCCCTTGACGTGGTCGAACAGCCAGCGGATGCGCAGCGCGGAGAAGTAGGTCGAGGGAGGCAGTCCGCAGCGCTCCAGGAAGAAGCCGTCTCCGGGCCGGATCCTGAGCTCCTCGACGAGCGACGCGGTGCGGGTGTCCTGCCAGACGATCGCCCGACCCAGCGGGGCGCCCGTGCGCCGCTCCCAGAGCACCGTCGTCTCGCGCTGGTTGGCGATGCCGATGGCGGCGACCTCGTCCGGGCCGACCTCCCCCGCGGCCAGGGCCTCGGGCACGACGCGCAACAGATTGCGCCAGATCTCGACGACGTCGTGCTCGACCCAGCCGGGCCTGGGGAAGTGCTGCCGGTGCTCGCGCTGGGCGACCGACACCAGCCGCCCGTGATGGTCGAACAGGATGCATCGGGTGGAGTTGGTGCCCTGGTCGATGGACATCACATACCGTTCAACCATGATCGGGTCTGCCTTCCGACGGGACGAGGAGGCGGGCTCACCAGCGAGCGGCCCCCAGATCTCGGGAGATCGCCCGGGCGGCGTCACGGAGCAGGGTGACCAGGGCCGGCCGGGGGCGGCCCTGGCCGTCGCAGATCCGCTCGACCGCGCCGGAGAGCCCGATCGCGCCCACCACCAGCCCACCGTGCCCGCGGATGGGCATGGCGACACCGGCCTCGCCCATGCTCATTTCCTGGACCTCGGCGGCCCAGCCGGTCTCACGGACGTCGGCGAGCGCCTGGGTGAGCTGCGCCCGGGTCACCAGGGTGTGCCGGGTGTACGCCTCCGGAGCGGGCTCCAGGGCCTCGTCGAGCGGCGCGGACCCGAAGGCCAGGAGCACCTTGCCGAGCGAGGAGGCGTGCAGCGGCAGCAGCGAGCCCACCTCCAGGCTCTGGAGCGTGTCGTCCGGCCGGAACACGTGATGGACGACGAGGACCCGGCCCTCCAGGGGGGTGCCCAGACGGACCGACTCCCCGCTGCGCGCGGCCAGGGCGTCGGCCCAGTTGATGGACCGGGACCGCAGCTCGTTCACGTCGAGGTAGCTGGTGCCCAGATGCAGCAGAGCCGCTCCGAGCTGGTATTTCCCGGTCGCCGCGTCCTGCTCCACGAAATCCACGTGCTGGAGGGTGCGCAGGATGCCGTGGGCGGTGCCCTTCGCGAGGCCGAGCGAGGCCGCCACCTCGCCCAGCCCCAGTCGGCGGGGTCCGCCGGCGAGCAGCCGCAGGATCGCCGCCGCCCGTTCGATCGACTGGACCGGGCCGGCCATGAGGCGAGCCTAATACCGCCCGGAAGCGTCCGCTTCACGTACAGATGGAGGGCTACGCCCCTGAATTCGACGCTTGCGTTCGGTAATGGCGACCTGAGTTCATTGACCCCCTTCGTGCCGCTTCCTACGGTGCTCTGAAGCCCGGCATCCTCGCCGGACCCGGCGCCAGACCGGCAGCCTCCACCCGGAGGAGCCCGGCAGCGTTCGTCCTGGAGGAGTACACATGGCGGCACAGCTGAACACGATGCTTCGGCAGGCATGCGAACACGTCTGCCCTCTGCCGCCCGTGCCCGGGGCCGTCTCGGACGTACGACGGCGCGCCGGGGACGTCATGGCCGCCTGGGACGTCTGCCCGGAGATCGTCGAGGACGCCCTGCTGGTCGTCTCCGAGCTGCTGACCAACGCCGTCGTGCACGCCCTGCCCCCGGCGCACCTGCGCCTGACCTGGGTCAAGGACGCGGGGCTCGGCACCCTGCGGATCGAGGTCACGGACGCGGGTCCCGCCTACGGCACGGGAGACGCGCAGGACGGGATCGACCCGGACGAGCACGGCCGGGGCGAGCAGATCGTGCACGCGCTGGCGGCCCGGCACGGCATCCACATCCACTCCGGCGGCGTGTCCCGCTGGGCCGATCTCGTCGCTGCCTGAACGCCCGCACACACCGACGTACGCACCTCCACCGACGCAAGCACGCCCGCCGACGCACGCCACCCCGGCGACCGGCCCGATCCCGTAGACGTGATCCCGTGAGGCGCGCGAACGCGCGGTGGGCCGGTCAAACCTGGTCCCGCAGGGGGAGGCCGGTGCCGTCCCGCGCGTCCGGCGCGCACCGCTCCGCCGGGAGCAGGACTCCGGCGGCGGACCGCGGGCGCGACCCGGACACGGCCGGCTCACCGGCCGCACTCCGCACGGACACCGGCTTGCGCAGCAGGAGCAGCGCCGCGTCGTCGTGCAGCTTTCCGCCCACGTGCGCCAGCAGCTCGTCGTGCAGTGCGGTCAGGGTGCGGTCCGGCTCGTCGCTCACATGGCGCGCCAGCCCCTCGGCGAGCGGATAGAACGCGCGGTGGCGGTCACGGGCCTCGGTCACCCCGTCGGTGTAGAGCAGCAGCTGGTCGCCGTCGGCGAAGGGCAGCGTCTGGAGGCCGGGGGTCTGGCCCGACAGGGCGCGCAGTCCGAGCGGCGGGGCCGGATCGGCGGGCTCCACCGGTACGACATCACCGGCGGCGCGGACCAGCAGCGGCGGCGCGTGGCCGCAGTTGACCAGCTCCAGGCGGCCGGCGCTCGGGTATCCGGCGACCACGGCGGTGACGAAGTCGTCGCTGTCCAGATTGCGCTCCAGGCTCCGCTCGATCCGGTCCACGACGGCGACGAGGTCGGGCTCGTCGTGGGCGGCCTCGCGGAAGACACCGAGCACCAGCGCCGCGGTGCCCACGGCGGGCAGGCCCTTGCCGCGCACGTCACCGACGATCATCCGGATCCCGTACGGGGTGGGGATCAGCGCGTAGAGATCCCCACCGATCCGGGCCTCGGCCGCGGCGGCGCTGTAGCGGACCGCCACCCGGAACGGGCCGACGGTCTCCGGTACGGGCCTGAGCAGCGCGTGCTGGGCGGCCTCCGCGACCGAGCGGACGGCCGCGAGCACACGCTCCCGGCGTCCGCGCAGGTAGCTGGCCAGGTCGCTCGCCAGGGTGACGGCCAGCAGGGCCGCCAGTACGGCCGCCAGCTCGCCGTCCGGGACGTCCGCGCGGGCCCCGAGGACAAAACCGAACGCCAGGGCGAGGAAGCCGACGAGGAGGACCCCGCGCGGCCGGTTGGTCGTGGCGGCCAGCGCGGGCCCGGCGACGAGCAGGGGCAGCCAGATCATGCCCTCTTCGAACAGGTCGGCGAACACCACGACGGCGACGAGCAGGACGGGCAGTACGGCCTTGCCTGCGGTCGGCAGGACCGTGGCGCGTCGGCGGGTGGATCCTCGGGCCTGGGTCATCTTGCGTCCGGTGTCCTCACGTGCGCTCTGGAGAATTCCCGAAATGTCCGTTTGATCCAGGTAAAGGCGTCGGAGGCGGATCCCACAAGGACCGGGATTTCACATAGTGAGCGACAGGCCCCGGGTCACCCGGTCCGCGGTCGGGATCAGCCGGGCGAGGACCTCCGCCATCCGGCAGGCCCGCGCCGCCGGCATGGACACGCCGAGCGAGCCGAGGATGTCCCCGCTGTACACGGGCGCGGCGACGCAGACGGTGCCGAGGGCGTATTCCTCCAGGTCCGTGACGGCCGGCGCGACGGGTGAGGCGTCGATCCGCCTGAGCAGCTCCGGGGAGCTGGTGACGGTCCGCGGGGTGAGGTCGGCCAACAGGTGCCGGGAGAGGTAGTCCCGGCGGGCGTCGTCGTCCAGCTCCCGCAGGATGCACTTGCCCAGCGCGGTGGCGTGCCCGGCGTCCTCGAACCCCACCCAGAGGTCCGCCCGGGGCGCGCGGGGACCGTCGACGATCTCGGCGACCCGGATCTCGCCCTCCTCGTAGAACGTGAGGTAGGCGGCGGTCGCGAGCTCGTCCCGCAGCGCGGCGAGCACGGGCCGGACCCGGCTCAGCAGCGCCTGCTCGCGGCTGGTGGTGCGCAGCGCCTGCACCTTGTCGCCCAGGACGAAGCCGCCGTCGTCGAGTTTGCGCAGGTATCCGTCGTGCACCAGCGTCCGCAGCAGGTGGTAGGCGGTGGCCAGGGGCAGCTCGGCCTCCCGCGCGAGCTGTTTGGCGGGCGCGCCGTTCACGTGCCCGCTCACGGCTTCCAGCAGGCGGAAGGCCCGCTGGACGGACGTGATGAGCGTGGGGCCGTCCTGAGCGCGCATACACCCAGCGTGCGCCCGGCGCCCGGCCCCGGCAAGGCGCGCACGGAACGTGACGGATCCACCACGTTGCGGCATCGCGCGGCACGGGTCCTGATACCCAGGCCGAGGGGGATTCACCCGATGGCAGGCGTTCCCTCACTCGTTCTCGTGCAGTAGCGCGCAGGCCACCCCGTGACGAAAGGGGTTCTGCTGAACTTTTCCGACGTACGAGTGAGCTGACGCGACCTCAGGGGATCAGGTGACTTTACGTCGGACGTGGTTCGGGACAGGCAGATCGGTACTGACGGTTCTCACGGCGTTCACGGCGCTGGCCGGGACGACCGTGGTGGGGGCGGCACCCGCCGACGCCGCACAGGGCACGACAGTCGCACCGGGCGTGGTGTACCGGCAGTACGACATCCAGGGGGCCAGGGGCGTGGCGCACGCCCATGTGCTGAGCGTCGACCTGCGCCGACGGGCGCGCCTCGGTCTGCTCCGGCCCGGGGCGGTGGCGCGGCGGGCCACGATCTCCGGGCTGGCCGACGCCCAGGGGGCGGTCGCGGGCGTCAACGGGGACTTCTTCAACATCACCGAGATCCAGCATCCCGGGGTCCGGGCGACGGGTGCCGCCGTGGGGCCGGCGATCGCGTCCGGCCGGGTCCTCAAGGCGGCCGTGCCGGACGGGCAGCGGTTCGGCCCCGATCTGCCGCCGGGCACCGACGCCACCGAGGTCGTCGGCGTCGGCTCCGACTGGCGCGCCCGGCTCGACCGGCTGCGCCTCGACGGGTCGGTCCGCACGCCCACCGGCACGCTTCCGCTCGGCGGACTCAACCAGTACGCGCTGCCGGTGGGGTCCATCGGCGCGTTCACCTCGGACTGGGGCACCGCCTCGCGGGTGCGGGCCACCTGCGGTACGGACACCGAGCGGGCGGCGTCGTGCAGCGCGGACACCTACGAGGTGACGCTGCGGCACGGCAGGGTCGTCGCGCTCGCCGACCGGCCCGGCAGCGGCGCGGTCGCCCCGGGCACGACCGTCCTCGTCGGCCGTGAGGCGGGCGCGCGGCAGCTGCGCAGGTTCTTCCGGGGCGAGCCGGTCTCGGTCCGGCACCGGCTGGTGGCCGCCGGGAGCCGGATTCCGTTCCGCTTCGCGCTGGGCGGATACCCGGTCCTGCGCGGCGGGGTTCCGCTGGCCGGCCTGAACAACAGGACATCGGCGGTGCGCACCGCCGTGGGCATCGCGAGCGGTGGGCGGCGCGTGTTGCTGCTGGCCCTGGACGGCGCGCCCGCCTATCGCAGGGGTCTCACGATCGCCGAGGTGGCGGGTGTGCTGCGGAGCCTGGGCGCGGTCGACGGGTTCAGCCTCGACGGCGGCGGCTCGTCGACGCTGGTGGCCAGGGCCCCCGGCGCGAGCCGGGTCTCGGTGCGCAACCACCCCTCGGGCGGGGCGGAACGCGCCGTGGCCAACGGGATCGGGGTCTTCACCGTCGGGTGACCCCGCGCGGGATCACGGATGCAGGCTGCTCACCATGTCGGCCGTCGCCGTGATCCCGCTGCTGATCGTGGGCGCGATGCTGGTGCCCGCGAGACAGAATCCGAACAGTGCGCAGATCAGCGCGTGGGAGATCTTCAGTCCGCCGTTGCGCAGGAAGATCACTGCCAGGATCAGCAGCAGCAGCACCGCAGAGATGGAAATGGCCATCGTCAACCTCCTCCGCCACGTCCACTTCGCGGCGTTCGGCCGTAAGTGTGGCGTAGCGGAGGGTCCGTCCGGGCGGTTGACCTGTCCGCCGAACGAGTGGTTTTACGCGGCGGGGCGATAGGAGTCGAGGAAGGCTTCCAAGCCCGCCAGGTCGTCGGTGTTGAGGTAGTCGACCCCGGCCGCGAGGAGTTCGGTCCACAGGGCGGTGCGGGCGGGTCCTGCCAGGTCCGGGGTGGCCCAGAACCGCACCTTCTGGCCGTGCGCGTGCGCCGTACGGACGATGTCCCGCAGTTTCCGCCGCTCGGCGTCGGGGAAGGCGCCCTCGCCCAGCCAGCCGAAGTTGAGCGTCCAGTTGTCGCTGATCAGCGAGATGAAGGAGGCGGGCGCGGTGCTGCCGAGGTCGGCGAGCCGGCCGTCGTAGAACGCCCTGCGGACGGTCTGCGCCTCCATCGGGCCCCGGGCCGCGCGATCGCCGGAGATGACGGCGGTGACCGGTCCGGGGTGCACCCGGCCTCCGGCGTACGTGGTGAACAGGTGCCGGTGGCGCCGGAGGCGGCGGTCGAGTGCGAGGTAGGTCGACGAGCCCTCGGTCTTGATGTCGATCAGGAGTTGCAGGGGCGCGCGGTGCCCGCGGTACACGGAGCCGCGGCCGGCCCGGACGCGGGCGGCGAGCGGGTCGAGGTAGAGGGATTCGAGGGTGCGGGACGGGTCGAGGTCCTCCGGGTCGTGGGCGACGAGGAGCTGGTCGCCGACCAGGTAGATGTCGGCCTCGACGCTGCCGAAGCGGTGGTCGAGGGCGTCGAGGAGGGGGCGGGGGTGCTCGTAGTC
>NZ_VJZD01000114.1 GCF_009377175.1 Streptomyces adustus | reverse complement strand
CCCCTCCCCCGACCGGAGACACCCCCACCATGAGACGACTCATCGGCACCCTCGCGGCCGCCGCGCTCGCCCTCACCGGCCTGGTCACCGCCGGTTCGGCGCCCGCGGCGGCGGCCGGCACCGGCACCTTCAACGTCCTCACCTACAACGTCGCGGGCCTTCCGGAAGGGCTGAGCTCCGGCCATCCGGCGACCAACACCCCGCTGATATCGCCGCGGCTGGGCGCGTACGACATCGTGAACGTCCAGGAGGACTTCAACTACCACGCGGCGCTGTACGCGGGCGACGACCACGCCTACCGCACCGCGACCAGCGGCGGGGCCGGGATAGGCGACGGCCTCAACACGCTCTCGGACTACCCCTTCGAGGACTTCCAGCGGGTCAGGTGGAACGACTGCACCGGCACCAACTGCCTGACTCCGAAGGGCTTCACGCTCGCCAGGGTCCGGCTCGCCGAGGGTGTGTTCGTCGACCTCTACAACGTCCACACCAACGCGGACGACACCGACGACGCGCTGGCCGCCCGACGCGCCAACATCACCCAGCTGTCCGCCTTCATCCAGGCGAACTCCGCGGGCAACGCGGTGATCGTGATGGGCGACACGAACACCCGGTACACCCGCGGCGGCGACAACATCCGCACGCTGGCCGACGACAACGGCCTGACGGACGCGTGGGTGAAGCTGGTCAAGGGCGGCACGCGGCCGACGCAGGGCGCGGACGCGCTGCTGTGCCCGACCACGGCGCCGACCGACGACTGCGAGGTGGTGGACAAGATCCTCTACCGGGGCGGCAGGCTGGTGACCCTCGACGCGACCCGCTACCACGACGAGTGGGCGAAGTTCCTCGACTCGGCGGGCGGCAACCTCTCCGACCACTTCCCGCACACGGTCGACTTCTCGTACACCCTGAACTCCGCGCTGAGGGCCAGTGACTTCTTCGGCGGCACGGGCGGCACGGCCTTCAACGACGCCGACGACCTGCCGGCCGCGCTCGCCCCGCGCACGCTGACCCTGCGCGGCGGCGCCCGGCTGGACGCGGTGACGCTGACGCACGACGGCGGCGCCACGCTGGCCCACGGCGGCACCGGCGGCACGGCGGTCTCCCTGACCCTGGCGTCCGGCGAGCACCTCACCTCCGTCTCGCTGACGGAGGGTCAGAAGAGCGGTCAGACGAGGATCTTCTCGGCCGCCTTCGGCACGGACAAGGGCCGCGCCCTGACGGCCGGTACGGCGACGTCCGACACGAAGACGTTCACGGCGCCGTCCGGCTGGCAGATCGTCGGCTTCACCGGCCGCTCGGGCGACGAGATCGACAAACTGGGCGTGGTGTACGCGCCGATCGGCTGACCGGCGGCCGCACGCGCACTGCCTACACTGGGCTGCACCCTGGAGGCTCCGGGTTGCAGCCCAGTGATACGGAGGCAGTACCCCATGGCCCGTGCCGGCCTCACGACCGAACGGGTCGTCGCAGCCGCCGCCGACCTCGCCGACGAGGCCGGTTTCGAGAACGTCACCGTGTCGGCGCTGGCCCGGCACTTCGGGGTGAAGGACGCGAGCCTGTACTCGCACATCAGGAGCCTCCAGGACCTGCGGACCCGGCTCGCGCTGGCCGCGGGCGGCGAGCTGATCGACCGGATCGCGGCGGCCGTCGCCGGACGCGAGGGCAAGGACGCCCTGACGGCCTTCGCGGGCGCCTACCGCGAGTACGCGCTGGCCCACCCGGGCCGGTACGCCGCCACCCAGAGCCGCGTCGACCCGTCCGTCGTGGCCGGCTCCCCCGCCCTGCTGCGCACCGCCGAGATCACCTACGGCATGCTCCGCGCCTACGGCCTCGACGAACCCGACCTCACCGACGCCGTACGGTTGCTGCGCAGCACCTTCCACGGCTACTGCGCCCTGGAGGCCGGCGGCGGCTTCGGCGCCCCTCGTGACGTACAGAAGTCCTGGGACCGGGCCGTCGACGCCCTGCACGTGGCACTGGAACACTGGCCGCACGACGAGGGCACCCGTCCGACGGGGACGCCTCGGGCCTAGGACCTGTCCGGCGGATCAGGCCGCGCGCTCCGCCGCACTGCGCTCCACGCAGAACTCGTTGCCCTCCGGGTCGGCCAGTACCGCCCATCCCGTGCCGTCCTCCTTGCGGCGGTCGTCGACCAGCCGGGCGCCCAGCGCGAGCAGCCGCTCGACCTCCTCGTCACGGGTGCGGTCCTGCGGCTGGAGGTCGAAGTGGACGCGGTTCTTGGCCGCCTTGGCCTCCGGCACGGTCACGAACAGCAGGCCCGCGCCCTCGATCAGCGCCTCCGGGTCCCCGGGGTGGTCGTCGTCGTGCAGGGGCTGGTCGAGAACCTTGGACCAGAAGCTGCCGAGGGCGTAGGCGTCGGCGCAGTCGACGGTCACATGACGGATCACGGAAGACATACGAGGATTCTCGTGCCCACCCGGGACCGGGGCAACGGAGTAACGGAGTAACGGGACAAGGACGTTCACTCCCGCACGTGGACCTCCACCCCGTGCCCGTCGAGCCGGGCCCGCAGCCGGGGCCCCTGACGCCAGTCGACGGCCAACTCCCCTGTCGCGTCGGCCCGTACGGACACCAGTCGCTCCAGCGGTCCGGGGTCCGGCGCACCGGTCAGCCGGGCCAGCGCCACGAAGAGCGTGTCCCCGTCGCCGGTGACCCCCACGAGCCCGGCACCGTCCCCCGGCCCCCCGGAGCCCGCCGGGTCCACGGCCTGCGCCGGGTCCACGAGGCCGACGGCGGGCAGCAGTTCGGCACTGATCCCGTCCGGCGCCGCCCACCCGGTCACCCGGACCGGGGTACCGGGAACCGCGCCCGTCACCAGATGGGCGCGCACCTCCGCGGCGCCGTGGGCGAGCACCAGGCTCGTCACCCGGACCCCGGAGGCGGTGGTGTGCCGCGAGGCCGCCCAGCCGTCGCCCACGCCCAGCGGCTCGATCCCGGTGCGGCCCGGATCGTCGCCGACGATCACGCTGTTGTCGTACGACGTCGCGGGCGCCGTCACCGTCGAGTAGGCGAGGCGCGTGTAGTACGGGTCGTAGCGCACGTCCTCGCTGCCGTGGTTGTGCAGCCGCACCAGGCCGTCCGAACGGGTCGACTGGAGAAGCCAGTTGGGGGCGTCGATCGAGGTGAGCGCGTCGGCGCGCTCGGCCGGGCCGGGCTCCTCGGGCGCCGTCCACACCGGGTGGTCCGGTGGGAGGAGCAGTCCGAGGAAGCCCTTGCTCGCCCAGTACGGGGACGCCGGTCCCGAGTAGCCCTGGAGGACGGACTCGTCGGGGCCGTGCCAGCCGAGTGTGAGCAGCCCGCGTCCGTCGACCGCGCCCCGGTCGAGGAAGTACCTCAGCGCGCCCGAGGCGAGCCTGCGGGTCTCGCCCGGGGTCAGCGGCGTACGCCCGGTGAGGGCGCCCAGCCACAGCGGTGCGGCCGTCGCGAAGCGGTAGGTCAGCGACCGGCCCTGGCGCAGCGGTGCGCCGTCCGCGCCGAACAGGCGGGCGTAGTCGCCGAGATGGCGTTCGAGGCGGCCGCCGTACAGGTCGAGCAGGCGGGGGTCGTCCGCCAGCCAGGCGTGCAGCACCGGGTAGAGGTGCATCGCCCAGCCGTTGTAGTAGTCGAACTTGCGCCCGTCGCCGTCGGTGTACCAGCCGCCGCCGACGTACCAGTCCTCGATGCGCGCCAGCCCGTGGTCGACCGCCTTGCGGGCGGCGTCCGGCTCGTGGCCGATCTCCTGGAGGAAGCCGCCGACCGTCACCGGGAACAACTCCCAGTTGCAGGGCCAGGGTTCGGCGGTAAGTGCGTCGGCCAGCCATTCGGCGGCCCGCCCGCGCGCGGTGTCGTCGAGACGGTCCCACAGCAGTGGCCGGGTCAGTCGCAGGGCGAGCGCGATCGACGCGGCCTCGACGAGCGGCTGGCCGCGGTCCTCGATCCGGGGCCAGACCCCCGCGACCCCGGCGGCGAGGCCCTCGGCGTAGCGGCCGAGGGCGGTCTCGTCCCGGCGGAAGGCGGCCAGCAGCAGCGTACGGGCGTACCCCTCCAGACCGTCGGAGAGGCGGCCGGACCAGCTCTGACGAGGGCCGGGCAGGTGGTAGAGGGCGCGGTCCCCGGTGGCGTACGGCTCGACCGCGGCGAGCAGGGCGTCGGCGGCCGCCTCCCAGTGGGCGCGGGTGCAGCCGGTGGTGGGGCTGAGCGTGTGGTCGGGCGGGGGCAGCCGCATCGGCGTTCTCTCTCCTTCCGGCGGGACCTGGGACGCCCCGGTTCCGGTCGGGACGCCCCAGGCGTTCATCGGGTACTCGCAGCTCCGGGCAGCTCCTATCCCACCCGCACCCTGCCCTGCGACACCAGATGCTGTGCGCGCAGTTCGTCGCGGACCAGGCCCGCGTACACCGTGGCGCCGTAGACGGAGGTGTGGGTGTTGTCGCGTTTCTCGTTGTAGAGGTACAGCGCCTTGGAACCCTCGACGCCCAGGGACTCCACCAGTGCCTTCGTCCTCGCCGTGAGGTCGATCAGCGGTACGTCCTCGGCGGCGGCGACCTCGCGGATCACCGCCGGGTGGTTCACGCCGAGGCCGTTGACCAGAAGGGCGATGTCGTTGTCGAGGGTGCCGTCGGCGTTGAACCAACGCCGGACGATCGGCGTGACCAGGACGGGCCGCCCGCCCTTCTCCCGGACACCCGCGACCAGCGCCTCCAGGTTGGCCCGGTAGGTCGCCTCGTCGGTGGTCTTGTCGTTGTGGGCGAGCTGGACCAGGACCAGGTCGCCGGGGCGGATCAGCGGCTGGACGGTGGCCCACAGTTGCGGGTTCTCCAGATAGGTGACCGTACTCTCCCCGGAGTCCGCGTAGTTGGCGACGGAGACGCCCGTGCGGAGGTACTGCGGGAGCTGCTGGCCCCAGCCGGTGTAGGGCTCGGCCGGTTGGTCGCAGACGGTGGAGTCGCCGACCAGGAGGATCTGGCGGGGGTGGCGGGCCGGGACGACCCGGATGCCGGCCAGCGCGGGCGCCGTGCCGCCGATCGTCAGGTCGAGGCCTGCGCTGCCGTCGGGGCCGGTGGGCTCGCCCTCGGGGGTGCGGACGTTCACCGTGAAGCCGCGGACGGTCCGGGCACCGGGCGCCGCCGCCGTCTCCGGGAGGAGGGCGCGCCGGGTCTCGCCGCCGACGCTCGTGCTCGACGCGCTGTCGCCGCCGAGCAGCACCGTCACGTCGTACGTGCCGGGCGGGACGTCGAAGTGGCAGGCGGTGGCGGTGCAGTGGTCGAGGCCGAGCGGTCGTGGCCCGGCGTGCGCCTGGGCGGGTACGGCGGGCAGGGCGGCGGTCAGTGTCATCGCCGCCAGCACGGCGAGCTCGAAACGTCTCACTTGCGGCTCCTCCGTCAGGGGACAAGGCCTGGCGGCTGGACGGTACCGCTACCGGCAAGCGCTTTCTAGTCCATGGCGAAATTTTGCACGGCCGCCAACCTACGGACAGTGAAAGCCCTTTCGCGAAGGCGATTCAACTGTCACTCTGCCAACCGCACCCGCACCCCCACACCTCCCGGAGGAGGCACCCCCATGTCCGGATCACCGAACGGATCCTTAGGACGCCGTACCTTCGTGCTCGGCACCGCGGCCGCCGCCGGCTCGGCCGCCCTCGCCGGACCGCTCGCCGGCACCGCCTCGGCGGCGGGCTTCGGCTGGAGCGACGACGGCTCCAACTACGTCGTCGACACCGGCGCCAGTCTGGTCTTCAAGGTCAGCAAGACCAACGGCGACCTGACCTCGCTGGTCTACAAGGGCACCGAGTACCAGGGCTACGGCGGCAAGAACTCGCACGTGGAGTCCGGCCTCGGCACCTCCACGGTCGGCATCGCCCAGTCCGGCACCACGATCCTGATCTCGGTCACGTACGGCACGCTGAAGCACTACTACGCGGCCCGCAGCGGCGAGAACAACGTCTACGTGTGGACCAACAAGGCCGACTCGTCCGTCACGGCCACCCGCTACATCGTCCGCGTCAAGGCCGGCCTGTTCCTCAACGACGAGCCGGACTCCTACACCTACGCGCCCACCGTCATCGAGTCGGCGGACGTCTTCGCGAAGTCCGACGGCCAGACCCGCGCCAAGCACTACTCCAAACTGCGGGTGATGGACTACAGCTACATCGGCTGGACCACCGGCAGCGTGGGTCTGTGGATCGTGCGCAGCAACCACGAGAAGGCCTCCGGCGGCCCCTTCTACCGCTCGTTGCTGCGCCACCAGAGCACCGACGGCGGCGGCCTGTACGAGATCCTGTACTACGGCGAGAACCAGACCGAGTCCGAGCGCTTCGGCCTCCAGGGCCCGTACGTCATCGCCTTCACGGACGGCGGCGCCCCCTCCTCGTCGCTCTACCCCGGCACCCTGACCACCTCGTGGGCGGACTCGCTGGGCATCTCCGGATACGTCTCCGCGAGTGGCCGGGGCCGGGTCGCGGGCGTCGGCATCACCGGGCGCAACACCGCCTACGCGTACACCGTGGGCCTGGCCGGCTCGGCTGCCCAGTACTGGGGTTCGGCCCGTTCGTCGGACGGGTACTTCTCGATCGCCGGGGTGCTGCCGGGGTCGTACACCCTGACCGTCTTCAAGGGCGAACTCGCCGTGTACACCACCTCGGTGACGGTGACGGCGGGCGGCACGACCACCCTGAACACGATCGCGATCCCGTCCTCGAACGATCCGTCCAACGCGAGCGCGATCTGGCGGATCGGCGACTGGACCGGCTCGCCGAGCGGCTTCAAGAACGCGGACCTGATGACGTACGCGCATCCGTCCGACGTCCGGGCCGCCGCCTGGACCGGGAACGTGGTGATCGGCAGCGGCACGGAGACGTCGGCCTTCCCCTGCTATCTGTGGAAGGACGTCAACAGCGGGATCATCGTGTACTTCAAGCTGACCGCCGCCCAGGCCGCCGCCGCGCACACCCTGCGCATCGGCGTGACGACGGCCTACGCCAACGGCCGGCCGCAGGTCGTCGTCAACGACACCTGGACCTCCGCCGTTCCCTCGCCGCCCACCCAGCCGAGCACCCGTTCACTGACCGTGGGCTCCTACCGGGGCAACAACTACACGTTCACCTACAGCGTCCCGGCGTCCGCCTGGCTGACGGACACCAGCGCCTACAACACGCTGAGGATCTACGTGGCGAGCGGCTCGGGGACGACGTCCTATCTCAGCGCGGGCACCTCGGTCGACGCGATCGACCTGCTCGCCTGACGCGATCTCATGTCCCGCGCGTCCACTGCTGGTTGGTCGCCCCGTTGCAGGTGTACGTGATGACGGCGGCGGAGTTGGCGGTGGACGCGCCGGACACGTCCAGGCACTCGCCGGTGGCGCGCGCCTTGACCAGGACGTAGCTGCCGGAGGCGGTCACCGACCACTGCTGGGCGGTCGCGCCGTTGCAGTTCTCCTGGGTGACACTCGCGGCGTTCTCCGTCAGGCACAGGGAACTGCCCCGCCCCACCAGCGCGTAGTAGCCGCTGCCCAGGTCCTTGAACCACCACTTCTGGTTGCCGCCGCCGTTGCAGGTGTACTGGCTGATCGCGGCACCCTGCCAGAGCGACTGGTTCGGCACGTCGGCGCACTTGGCGCTGTGCCGCGCGATCAGGGTGTTGTACGTGGCGCCGGTGCCGGTCACCGTCCCGGCGGCCGTGTCGACCGCCACCTCCGGGTACCAGGACAGGGACAGCGAGGTCGAGGTCGGGAAGGCCAACGGAAGCCAGACGTAGCGGGAGTCGTTGACGGTGCCGCCGAAGGAGTCGCCCCAACGGTCGCCCAGATAGAGGTAGGCGGTGCCCGAAGTCCCTTGGACGGGAAGGACGTACGCGGTCTGCGAGCCGAACGCCGTGGAGTCGCCTACGTTCGTCATGGCCGTCCAGGGCCCGGACAGGGACGTCGCGGTGGCGTACTGCTGCTGGTTGGGGCTCCAGCCGGTCGCGCCCGAGGTCAGCATGAAGTAGACGCCGCCCCGCTTGAAGAGCGCCGGGGCCTCCCGGTGGCCGCCCGCCCAGGGGTTGGCGACCAGGGCGGCGATGCCGGTGTAGTCGGCGGTCAGCCGGTAGATGTGCAGGTCGTAGTTCTCGTTGGCCGCCGAGACCATGTAGCCGGTGCCGTCGGTGTCGACGAAAGTAGTGAGGTCACGGGACATGTACGAGCCGAGCGGCTGGAAGCTGCCCTGGTAGGTGTAGCTGCCGTCGACGGTGCTGGAGACGGCGACCGCGGCACGGGCCTGGCTGTAGTCGGTGCCGTTCTCCTTGTGCATCCACATCACGAACTTTCCGGTGGACGCGTTGTAGACGACCTTGGGCCGTTCGATGTACGCGGTGGCCAGTTCGGCGGCGCTGGACTGGGTGAGGACGTGGCTCCGGAACTCCCAGTTCTTCAGGTCGGTGGAGCGGTAGGCGTCCACGTACCTGAAGGTGTTGTCGGCGTTGCGGTCCTCGCCGAACCAGTAGTAGTAGGAGCCGACCTTGACGACCCCGCCGCCGTGGGCGTGCACGGCGGCGCCCGAAGTGTCCGTGAACTGGGTGCCGTTGGCGATCGTCTGGGCCGCGGCGCGGGCGTTCGCGGCGACCCCGAGGACACCGGCGAGGGCGCAGCACAGGGCGAGCAGGACAGCGTGGACGCGTCTCATGGGGACTGCCTCTCGGTGGGGGGAACACACGAGGCCGTTCGAGATGACGAACGGCATGTGGCATGACGAACGCGGAAAAGGTAAGGGTGGGCTCCGTGGAGGTCAACGGGTCACGCGGGGCGAAAAACGTCGGAAGGATCGGTCGGCGGCCCCGTCCGGGGTGTGTCTCCGGACCCGTCGGCTAGCGTCGCCCCATGAGCAGCCACCTTCCTGCCCCGACTCTCACCGAGGCCCTCGCCGCGGGCACGGTCGTCCTCGACGGCGGGATGTCCAACCAGCTGAGGTCCGCGGGGCACGACCTCGGCGGCGCGCTGTGGTCGGCCCGACTGCTCGCCGAACGGCCCGAGGCGCTCACCGAGGCCCATCTCGCCTACTTCGAGGCGGGCGCCGACGTGGCGATCACGGGCAGCTACCAGGCCACCTTCGAGGGTTTCGCGCGGCAGGGCGTCGGCCACGAGGAGACCGTCCGGCTGCTCGGACTGAGCGTGGAGCTGGCCCGCGAGGCGGCCCGGCGGGCCCGCGCCCGGGGCGTCGGGCGCCCGCTGTGGGTGGCCGCGTCGGCCGGCCCGTACGGGGCGATGCTCGCGGACGGCTCCGAGTACCGGGGCCGCTACGGCCTGGGCGTCGACGAACTGGAACGCTTCCACCGGCCCCGGCTGGAGGTGCTGGCCGCCGCCCGCCCCGACGTCCTGGCCCTGGAGACCGTCCCCGACACCGACGAGGCTGCGGCGCTGCTGCGGGCGGTGCGCGGGCTCGGGGTGCCGGCCTGGCTCTCGTACTCCGTCGCGGGCGACCGCACCCGGGCCGGGCAGCCGCTCGCGGAGGCGTTCGCCCTGGCCGCGGAGGCGGACGAGATCGTCGCCGTCGGTGTGAACTGCTGCGCGCCGCGGGATGTGGACGCCGCCGTCGTCACCGCGGCCCGGGTCACCGGCAAACCGGTGGTCGTCTACCCCAACAGCGGCGAGAGCTGGGACGCCGAGGCCCGCGACTGGACGGGCCGCCCCTCCTTCACCGCCGAACAGGTCCAGGGGTGGCGGGAGTCGGGCGCCCGGCTGATCGGCGGCTGCTGCCGGGTCGGCCCCGCGGAGATCGCCGCGATCGCGCGGACCCTGAATCGCGCGGCGTAGGCGCTGCCCCCAAGTACCGGGCCGGGCACGGGACATCGGGCGGGGCGCGGCAGGAGTCAGTGCCGACGGACACCGACCGAACGGCGCAACCTCCGTACCGCCGACCGCAGTTCCGTACCGCGCGTGGAACGGCCGGACGGCGGGTCCGATTCCGGGGCGGGTTCCGGGGCGCCGGCATCGGCGGCCCACAGGGCGAGTTCGGCGTCCCGTGGACCGTGGACGACATGCGGTTCGCCGTCGCCGAACAGCTGCACCGGGTGCGTGGTGCCCCAGGCCCGCCACCCCGGATCGCCCTCGACGGCGAACCGCACCCACGCCCGGTGCATCGCGTCGGCCAGTTCCCGCGGCGCGCCCTCGCCCGCGAGCTTGCGGGCTTCGGGCACCTCGCCGGTGTCGAACACGAAGCCGAGCTCCAGGGCGTGACAGGCGCCGAGGCCGGTCCGCCCCGACGGCCACGCGAACTCGTAGACGTACGACGATCCGGGCCGGGCGTCGGCCAGCCGGTGCAGCGGGATCCGCAGCAGGTGGTCGGTGACCAGCTGGCCGACGATCTCGGCGGTGCCCGCGTCGGGACGCAGGGCGCGGTAGCCGCGCACCACCTCGCCGCCGCAGTGGCAGCGGGCCATGGCCCCGGCCAGGGCGACCGGGCCGAGCCGGTCGACGCGCTCCAGCAGTCCGCCCGGCACCAGCCACAGCCGGTACTCGTCGCGGGTCCAGCCCATGAGCAGGTCGGTGTCCCGGGCGACGGTGCCCTCGACCAGGGCCTCCAGGGGGTCGCGGGGCACGAGGTCGCCGTCGACGACGATGCCGAAGGCGGGCCCGCCGAGCACCGGGCTGCTGAGGCGACCGGTCTCGGCCTGGGCCCTGAGCAGCACCGCCGGATCCACGGCGGCGAAGGCCTCGGCGGTCGCGGGTATCTTCAGCCGGGTCGCCATCCGGCGCACCATGCGCCGCACCTTGTCCCGGTCGAGGGCCTCCGGGGGCCCGCTCTGGAGCACGGCCCGCCGGAACAGCCCCTGCGCCTGCGGGGCCGCGATCAGCGCGCCGACACTGATCGCGCCCGCCGACTGCCCGCACAGGGTCACCCGCCCGCGGTCCCCGCCGAACGCCTCGATCGACTCGTGCACCCAGCGCAGGGCGGCCAGCTGGTCGTGCAGGCCGGGATTGGCGGGGGCGTCCGGGAACAGCCCGTAGCCCTCCACGCCCAGTCGGTAGTTGACGGAGACGAACACGACCCCGTCCCGGGCGAAGGGCTGCCCGTCGTACACGGGCACGGCGGAGGAACCGCGGGTCAGCGCGCCGCCGTGCAGCCACACCAGAACCGGCAGCCGGGCGCCGCGGCCGGGCTCCGGTGTCCAGACGTTCAGGTTGAGCCAGCCCTCGCCCGCCACCACCGGGTCGGACAGGTACTGCGCGAAGGCCTCCGAGTACGGGGGCTTCGGCGCCGTCGGCCCGAAGGCCCCCGCGTCCCGCACGCCGTCCCAGGGCTCGGGCGGCACGGGCGGCCGGAACCTGAGCGGGCCGACCGGCGGGGCCGCGTACGGAATGCCCCGGAACACCGCGGCACCCCGCTCGAATCTGCCGCTCACCGCCCCGTACGGGGTTCTGACCACGGGGTTCGTCCGGTCTGCCGTCATCTGCCCACCAGCCCTTCGCCGCGCTCACGCACCGGTAAGGCAAGAGCAACACAGCGGCGCGCGGTATTCCGCCGCACGGGCCTCTCGCTGGGCCGTTCGGCGTACCACCTCCCCGGTCGAGCCCCACCCCGCACGGACTCCGGGGGACCTGCTCCCGCCGATTGACCCGCCTGCCACCTGGATCTACGTTGGAGGACACTTTCAGAAAGCGTTTCCTACGCGCCCCAGGAGGGTCATGCCCAGCACCCAGCCGCCCCTGGCCGTGTTCGCCATGGACCCGGCGCACCTCCCGCAGCTCTTCCCGGCACCCCTGCTGGCCCGGCTGCGGCGGACGGCCGTGATCGACCCCGGGCTCGTGGTGCGCGACTTCGCCGATCCCGCCGCCGCGCGGGCCCTGGCGGGGGCCGACGTCCTGATCACCGGGTGGGGCTGCCCCCGGCTGGACGGCGGCGCGCTGGCCGCCGCACCCCGGCTGCGCACCGTGCTGCACTCCGCGGGCTCGGTGCGCCCGGTGGCCGGGGAGGCCGTGTGGGAACGCGGGATCGCCGTCTCCAGCGCGGCCGCCGCCAACGCGCTGCCGGTCGCCGAGTACACCCTCGCGGTGATCCTGCTGGCCGGGAAGGACGCCTTCGCGCGGCGCGAGCGCTACCGCGAGACGCACGCCAAGCCGTCCCCCGCCGAGACCGCGCACACCGGCAACCTGGGTCGCAGGGTGGGGATCGTCGGTGCCTCGCGGATCGGCCGCCGGCTGCTGGAACTGCTGCGCCCGTTCGACTTCGAGCTCCTCCTGCACGATCCGTACGTCGACGCCGCCGAAGCCCGCGCGCTGGGCGCCGAGCCGCTGGGGCTGACGGATCTGCTGCGCCGCAGCGACATCGTCAGCCTGCACGCCCCCGACCTGCCCGAGACCCGGCATCTGCTCGACCGCGAGCGGCTCGCGCTGATCCGCGACGGCGGCACGCTGATCAACACCTCCCGGGGCGCGCTGGTCGCCCCGGACGCCCTCACCGACGAACTGGTCTCCGGTCGGCTGCACGCGGTCCTGGACGTCACCGACCCCGAGCCGCCGGCCGCCGACTCCCCGCTGTACCGGCTGCCCAACGTGTTCCTCACCCCGCACATCGCAGGCTCGCTCGGCAACGAGCTGGAGCGGCTCGGCCGGGTCGTCGTCGAGGAACTGGAACGCCTGGCCGCGGGCCTGCCCCTGGCCCACGAGGTGCGGTACGCGGACCTGGCGAGGGCCGCCTGACGGAAGCGTCCGTACGGCATCCGCAGGCGTCCGTACGGCGTCCCGGGTGGTCCGCGGCCGGGTCGGGCGATTTTCGGCGCAGCCCTTGATCCCTGCCGAGACACACCTAGGATAGCAAGCGCTTTCTGCACGTCGGTGTCCAGAGAGGTGGTTCCGATGGTCCGTACGGGGTCCGCGAGTGCGACGGCCGGACCGACGCTGGCGGTCGTGGCCCGTGAGGCAGGGGTGTCGGTGCCGACCGCGTCCAAGGTGGTCAACGGCCGGGACGACGTCGCCCCCGACACGCGCCGCCGGGTCACGGAGGCGCTGGACCGGCTGGGCTATGTCCGCCGGCCCCGGTTCGACACGGTCAGGCCGCCCCGGCTGGTCGATCTCGTCGTGCCCGCGCTGGACGGTCCACGCTCGGGCGCGGTGCTGCACGGGGTGGAGGAGGCGGCCCAGGACACCGGCCTGGACGTGGTCGTCTCGGCCGACGCCCCCCGGCCGGGGGCCGCGCGGGCGCAGCGCGGCTGGCTGGACCGACTCACCGCGCGCGGCTCGGCCGGCGTGCTGCTCAACCTGGCCGAGCCGACGCCGTCCCAGTACGCGCGGCTCGACCAGCTCCGCATTCCGTACGTGTTGATCGACCCGGCGGTCGAACCACCGCCCGACGTGGTGTCGGTGGGGGCGGCGAACTGGCAGGGAGGGGTCACGGCGACCGAGCATCTGCTCTCGCTCGGGCACGAGCGGATCGCCGTGATCGCCGGTCCGCGGCGCACGCTGTGCGCCGGCGCCCGGGTCGCGGGCTACCGCTCGGCCCTCGCCTCCGCCGGGCTGCGCTCACGGCCCGAGTACCTGCGCCACGGCCGCGCCGACGAGGCCGGCGCGCGGATCCGCATGCGGGAACTGCTGGATCTGCCCGAGCCGCCGACCGCCGTCTTCGTCTGCTCGGACCGGATGGCGCTCGGGGTCTACCAGGCCCTGGCGGAACGGGACTTGACGGTTCCCCACGACGTCAGCGTGGTCGGCTTCGACGACCTGCCCGAGGCCCGCTGGGCCAGCCCGTCCCTGACCACCGTCCGCCAGCCACTGGCGGAGATGGCGGCGACGGCGCTGCGCCTGCTGGTGCGCATGGCGGACGGCCACCGCCCGGAGGGCACCCGCACGGAGTTGTCGACACGCCTGGTGGAACGGTCGAGCACGGCCCCGCCAGGGAGTTGAGACCCCGGGCGCATCGGACCGGCTCAACGGGCCCGAGTGGACGCAGTCTTGAGTGCGCGGCAGCCGAACGGGAGGCGATCCGAAGGAGCGAGACGGTGACCGTCGTGCTCCGCGCCTCCCTGGGCGGGGCACCGCTCACCGCCCGCGGAGCCCGGCCGGGCTCCGGCCGCGCCTCCGGTCGACTCACGAATCCGCTCGGCATACGCTGGATCTGCCGAGGGCGGCCGTGCGGGCCGCCGAACCGACCTCTTTCGGTACCGACGGCCCCGGGCCGTCCCGCGTGCCGGCCCCGCGGCCGCTTCCGACGGCCGGGATCCCGCGCCGGTCACATTCCAGCGCGCTTTTCGTCGCTCAGGCTGCCCGCGTCGCTCGGGCCGCCCGGGTCGCCCTGCATTCAGGGAGTCACCATGAGGAATTCCCGTACACACCGCCGTGCCACGACCGCCGTCGCGGCGGCGCTGATGTGCGCGGGCACGGTCCTGACCACGGGCGCCACCGCCCATGCCACGGGGCTGCCCGCCGACATCAGCGGCGGCGACCAGAACACCATCCTCTCGCAGACGAACACGGTCCGTCAGGGCGCGAACCAGGGGCCCCTGTCCTGGGACAGCGGGCTCGCCCAGGGAGCCCAGGCCTGGGCCGACAACCCCGCGTCCCTGGCGGGCGGCAGCCTGCGGCACGACCTGTCCTTCAACAACGGCGCGGAGAACATATCCGGCTCCGGGCCGACCTCGGCCACCGGTCAATGGGCCAGCGAGAAGGCCGCCTACGACGCCACGACCGTCCACGACACCAACAGCGACGGATACAAGTTCCAGTGGGGGCACTACTACAACATGATCGTGCCGGGGTACACGAGAATCGGCTGCGGCGCGGCCAACGGCATCACGGTGTGCAGGTACGCCTGAGCCGCCCGGCGGATCGCCGTGCGCCGCCAGGAGTGCGGGGCACGGCCGTCGCCGTCGTGGGGCGCGGGCTCACACGCCCACGCCCTGGGGCTCGTCCCGCAGCCGGGCGATGTTGCGCTCCAGCAGTTCCGTGGCGGCCCTGACGCCGACCCCGGTCGCGGTGTCGATCTCGGGCAGCCGGCCGTCCGCCGCCCTGAGTCCGGCCAGCGCGGAGTGCATCGCCTCGTGCGCGGCGAACAGGCAGGGCGTGCTGTAGATCGCCGCGTCGACGCCCAGCTCGGCGAGTTCGGTCAGCGAGAGCCTCGGGGACTTGCCGCCCGCGATCTGGTTGAACAGCAGCGGCTTGTCGCCCACCACGTCGCGGATCCGGCGGATCCACTCCACGCTGCGGACCCCGTCGACCAGGACCACGTCCGCGTCCGTCGCCGCCAGGGTCCTGGCCCGGTTCAGGATGTCGTGCTCGTCCGTGGCGTCGGTACGGGCCACCACGACCAGGTCGCGGCGGGTCGCCAGCACCATCTCCAGCTTGGCGAGGTACTCGTGCAGCGGCAGCACCTGCTTGCCGTCGGCGTGCCCGCAGCGGCGCGGCCGCTTCTGGTCCTCCAGGATCACCCCCGAGGCCCCGATCCGCTCCAGCCCCTCCACCACATGGCAGGCGACCTCGGGATCGACGTAACCGTCGTCGATGTCCACCAGCAGGTGGTGCCGGGGGAACGCGCCGCGCAGCCGCTGGACGAACGCCATCATGTCCGGCCAGGCGATGAACCCGATGTCCGGCAGCCCGTAGTGCGAGGCCGCGAAGCCGAAGCCCGAGACGAACATCCCGTCGTAGTGGTCGGCGGCGATCGACGCCGAGTACATGTCGTACACGCCGATCAGCGGGGTGGTCCCCGGCCCGGCGATCTGCGCGCGCAACCTCTTACCGTACGTCAAGATGCGATTCCTCCACGGGAGTTGGGCACGCTGTCACGTGCGGGTCGTCGCGACACGACGCCCTTTGCCAAGACGAGAGGATCTCCAGGGCGGAGCCGAACTCTTCCCTTGGACGGGCTTTGCTCACTCCATCGGCGCAGCCGGTTCACCGGAGAAGCGTCACTCCGGCAGGGGCGGAAAGCGTAGTCTCGGGCGGGATGAACGCCGACGCTATCGTCCCGCTGCTGGACCACCTCGTCCTCGCGACCCCCGATCTGGCGGCGACCGTCGCCGACTTCACCCGGCGCACCGGTGTGACGCCCGCCCCCGGCGGTGCCCATGTCGGGCTCGGCACCCGCAACCATCTCGTCGGGCTCGGCGGCACGAGCTATCTGGAGATCATCGGGCCGGACCCGGAGCAGCCCGACGCCGCGGGTCCGCGGCCCTTCGGCGTCGACGGTCTGGCCGCCCCGCGGACGGTCACCTGGGCGATCAGCCCGCCCGACCTGGACGCGACGGTCGCGGCCGCGCGGGCCCACGGCCACGACCCCGGCGCGGTACGGGCGATGAGCCGCCGCCGTCCCGACGGCACCCTGCTGGAGTGGCGCCTGACCGACGGGAGCGCACACCCCTCGGGGCTGGTGCCGTTCCTCATCGACTGGGGCGCCTCGGCCCACCCCTCGGCGTCGGGCCTGCCGGTGACCCCCTTGCTCGCCCTGTCCGCCACCGCCCCCGACCCGGACGCGATCAGGCCGCTGCTGACCCTGCTCGGCACGGAACTCCCCGTCACGCGGGGCCCGGTGGGGATCTCGTTCACCGTAGGGACGCCCCGGGGGCCGGTGACCTTCGGCTGAGGCGGGTGGGCGCGCGGGACGTCCGTACCCGGTGTCCGATTCGTTCAAGACCGGCGTCCGGGCCGCCGCCTACGGTTGCCCCATGAGTCCACGATTCGATGCCATCGGGCTGGTCGTCTCCGACATGGCCGCCTCCGTCGCCTTCTACCGCCGGCTCGGGTTCACGATCCCCGACGGGGCCGAGCGCGAGCCGCACGTCGAGATCGAACTGCCGGGCGGGCTGAGGCTGCTGCTGGACACGGAGGACACCGTCCGGTCCTTCCGTCCGCAGTGGCGGGCGCCGTCCGGCGAGGGCCGGGCCGCGCTGGCCCTGCGGTGCGAGGGGCCGGACGAGGTCGACTCCGTGTACGGGGAGCTGGTGGGCGCCGGGTACCACGGCGAACTGAAGCCGTGGGACGCCTTCTGGGGACAGCGCTACGCCGTGGTGCTCGACCCCGACGGCAACGGCGTGGACCTGTTCGCCCCACTGGAAGCGGGCTGAGCGGGCCGAGTGAGCCGAGCGGGCCCCGGGGAGCCGCTCAGCGCAGCAGTGCGCCCAGCGTCGTACCGGTGAGCTGCCGCACGTCGCGGGCCAGGTGGGCCTGGTCGGCGTAGCCGGCCCGGATCGCCGTCTCGGCCCGGGGGACGCCGTCGCGGGCCAGGGCGAGGGCCCGTTGCAGCCGCAGGATGCGGGACAGCGTCTTGGGTCCGTAGCCGAAGGCGGCCAGCGAGCGGCGGTGCAGCAGCCGGACCCCGAGACCCAGTGCGTCGGCGGTGGCGGCGACCGGCCGGCCCGCGGCCAGGGCGGTCACCAGGCTCGCCGTGACGGGGTCGGGCGGGTCCGAGGCGTCGGCCCGCTCCCGTGCGATCTCCTCCAGGGCGGCGGCGGGGTCGGCCGCCGCGTCGACCCGCTCGCGCAGCCGCCGTACCGACGCGGCGGACCACAGGTCGTCGAGCTCCACCCGCCGGTCGCGCAGTTCGTACGCCGGTACGCCGAGGAGCGCGGGCGCGGTGCCGGGGAAGAAGCGGACGCCCGCCCAGCGCGCGGGCGCGCCCTCGGGGCGGTGCGGCCGGGTGTCGGGTCCGGCCACCAGCAGCCTGCCCTCGGTCCACAGCAGGTCCATGCAGCCGTCGGGCAGCACCGGGCGGGATTCCGGCGCGGAGGGCGTGAGGGTCCACACCACCGCGCCGCTCAGCAGGGAGGACCGCCGCTCCGCGTACACGGGGGCCAGGCTACGCCGCTCGCGACCGCGCCTCGCCCGCTGCCGGGCGCGGCTGGGCACACCGGCCCGATCCTGTGCGCGCCGGGCGCACGCGTGGTCGTACAAGGCGCACCAGGCGCACACACGCAGGTTCGAGGCGCCGCTGCCGCGCCCGGAACGGTGCGCCGCGCCAGGCGCCCGGGGCATGCGGCCCGGCGTACGGACCCACGCACACGGCGCGCGAACCGGTCCGCGCCCCCGGCCCACGCGGCCCCCGCCGCGGCCCTTGCCCGCGGCCGTCACTTCGGCGTCGGCGGTTCCTCCGCGTTCCCGTTGCCACCGTCCGTACCGTCGCGACCGATGCCGTTGGTGCCGTTGGTGCCGTTGCCCTTCGGGGAGTTCTTCGCGTGGGTGCGCAGGCGTCCCGTGACGTCGTCCGGCGGCAGGAAGCGGGACCAGCGCTCGGGGAACTCGGACGGCATGTCGGCGTCGTAGAGATCGTCGTCGTCGGGGTCGTCCGAGTCGTGCGTCCGCGCGGCCGTCCTGCGGGCGACGTACTCCGCGGCGACCTCCTCCCGGTGCAGCTCGTTGGCCGCGCGGGCGGCGGCGGTCGCGGCGGCCGGCCAGACGCGGTCGATGGCCGCGTTGACCGCGGCCCCGACCAGCACGGCGAACGCGGACACACCGATCCACAGCAGGACGGCGACGGCGGCCGCGAGGGAACCGTAGATCGTCGCGCCCTCGATGGTGTGCTGGAGGTAGATCCGCAGCAGGAAGCTGCCGAGCACCCACATGGCGAGCGCCACCAGGGCCCCGGGCACGTCCTCGATCCAGGGCGAGCGCACGGGCACGGACACGTGGTAGAGCGTCGTCAGGAAGGCGACGGACAGCAGGATCACCACCGGCCAGTACAGGATCTGCACGACCGTCGTCGACCAGGGCACGATCCGCACCACCGCGTCGGGACCCGCGACCATCAGCGGCAGCGCGACCGAGCCGATCAGCAGCGCCACGATGAAGAGCAGGAAGGCCATCAGCCGGGTCTTGACGATCCCGCGGACGCCGTCGAGGCCGTACATCACGGTGATGGTGTCGACGAAGACGTTCACCGCCCGGGAGCCCGACCAGAGCGCGAACAGGAAGCCGATGGAGATGACGTCGGGACGGCCGCCCTTCATCACGTCGTCCAGGATCGGCTGCGCGATCTCCCTGACGCCCCGGTCCGACAGGACGGTGCGCGAGGCTTCCAGGAGGTTGCTCTCCAGGCTGCTGATGCTGTCGGTGCCGGTCCAGTCGTCGACATAGCCGAGCAGTCCGATGAGGCTCAGCAGCAGCGGAGGCACGGACAGCAGCGAGAAGAACGCCGCCTCGGCCGCGAGACCGAGGATGCGGTACTCGATGCAGGAGTTGACGGTGTCCTTCAGAAGCAGCCAGGCGGTCCTGCGCTTGGAGACGTTCCGGTAGAGGGCACGGGCCCGGTGGAGACGCCCGGACGGGATCTCGGGTTGCTCGGGAGACTGACTTGCTGGCTGCACCCCCTAACGGTATCCGCCGCACACGCATGAGATCACCCCTGGTGTGACGGTCGGACCGGCCGGACCATGACGCCGCTGGGCTCCCTCGCGCCGCGCAACCGGGCAGCAATTCATGAGCAACCCAGAAGAAACCACCGATAAAATCGAACCATTTTTCTGTCATGTCCGCGTTGGCCGAATTTATACGTCAGGAAGAACCGGAATCCTTCGGAGCAGTTGCACGGTCCGATCGGTGAGTGTCCCGGTGGGACGGGTGATCGAGAGACGAGCGGGGTTCGCACGGCGAATGGATGGCCGTTGCGAACGGGTCAATGACCGAAATGCCCTTGACCCGTTCCTGAGTGGCTCGAAAGAATTCTGATTGCATTCGTTGCGCGCTCCGAGGAGGGCTCGGCGCACACGACACGGGGGACAACAGGGGTCTCTGACCAAGACCCGATCCAGCCGCGTTACCCGTGATCCGCGTGGTTCCACGTGGGTCATGCCGTGCTGCACCATGCCATTTTCTGCACGCCAAACATTCACGCGGCCACTCATACATTCTTTCGAACGAATTCCACTCGAACATCTCGGGTCACTTCTGCGCCCAGACACCGGAACCCAGCGCGGCCGCATGCCGGCCGGCGCCCTTCCGTCCTTCACCGTTCCGTCCTTCGCCATTCCGCTCTTCATTTCTGTCCGCCATTCCTGTCCGCCATTCCTGTCCGGAGAACCGACATGCCGGTATCGCGCTCCTCGACGCCTGCGCCGTCACCGCCCCTGGGCGACGGCCGGGGCCCCGCCGCGCCGCGGCCGGTCCCGGTCGGTCCGGCCGCCGCCGTCCGGCCGCGGTCCGGCGCCGCGGGCGTATCGGGGCGCTCACCAGGTTCGTTGTACGGGGTACCGGCCGCGGCCTCACCGCTCCTCACCGTCGCGTGGCGCCGCTCCCGGGGCCGGGGGCCGCTGGAACGCCCGGTCGCCGCCGCAGGCGGGCGGGCGCGCACCGCGACCACTCCCCCCGTCGTCGACCCGCACCACCAGTCAAGCCGCACCAAGGAGCGCACGTGGTGAGCAAGCCCAGCACCGTCAAGGGCACCGTCACCGTCCCGGGCACCGGCCCGGACCCGGGCCCAGGCCTCGCCGCCACCGGCACCGGCACCGGCACCGGCACCAGCACCAGCACCAGCACCGAGAGCGCTCTGGCCGAGGTCCTCGCGGGCGTCGTCCGCCGCGACGAGGTCCCCGTCGACAGCCACTTCTTCGACGATCTCGGCGCGAACTCCCTGGTCATGGCGCAGTTCTGCGCCCGGGTCCGCAAGCATCCCGACCTGCCCGCGGTGTCCATGAAGGACGTCTACGGCCATCCGACGATCCGCGGCCTGGCCGCCGCGCTGGCCGACGAGCCCGCCGACCTCCCGGCCCCGGTCGAGGTCCCCGCGCCCCCGCCCGGCAACACCGC
Source organism: Streptomyces adustus (assembly GCF_009377175.1). GTDB lineage: Bacteria > Actinomycetota > Actinomycetes > Streptomycetales > Streptomycetaceae > Streptomyces > Streptomyces adustus. Next base: position 7,610 of record NZ_VJZD01000114.1, on the reverse strand, counting down.
CCGGTACGTCCTGTGCGGCGCCCTCCAACTGCTGGTCTTCGTCGGGTACTGCCTGGTGACCGGCCTCGTCACCGCCCGCGGCTACTCCTGGATCTCCGACGTCGACTCCGTGGCCGCGGTCTACGTGCGCTCGGCGGTCTTCGGCGGCGCGGTGTTCGCCGGGGTCTGCACCGTGCCGGTGGTGGCCAAATGGGTGCTCGTCGGCCGCTGGAAGGAGACCGAGTTCCCGGTCTGGAGCCTCGCCTACTTCCGGTTCTGGATCGTCAAGTCACTGCTGCACGCCAACCCCATGGTCCTGTTCGCCGGCAGTCCGCTGTACGTCCTGTACCTGCGGGCCCTGGGCGCCCGGATCGGCAGGGGCGTCACGATCCTGTCGCACTCCGTCCCGGTCTGCACCGACCTGCTCACCATCGGTTCCGGCACGGTGATCCGCAAGGAGAGCTTCTTCCTCTGCTACCGGGCGCACGCGGGCCGGATCCGGACCGGCCCGGTAACCCTCGGCAAGGACGTGTACGTCGGCGAGCGGACCGTCCTCGACATCGGCACCTCGATGGGCGACGGCGCCCAGCTCGGCCACTCCTCCGCCCTCCACGGCGGCGTCGCGGTCCCGGCCGGCGAGCACCGGCACGGCTCGCCCGCCCAGCCCACCGACGTCGACTACGTCCGGGTGCCGTCCGCGCCGTGCGGGACCGTGCGCCGCGCCGTCTACGGTCTGGGCGGACTCCTCCAGCTGCTCCTGGTGTACGTACCCGTCGCCGTGGGCGGGACGTATCTGCTGCTCCCCCTGGTGCCCGCGCTCGACCGGCTGACCGACCCGAACACCCAGGACCTGGGCACACCCCGGTTCTACGTCGAGGCGCTCGGCCTGTCCCTGGTGCTCTTCGCGGGCTTCGTCGTGGTCGGCCTGGCCACCGTGTGCCTGCTGCCGCGGCTGCTGCGCCCGCTGGTGCGCCCGGACCGGACGTATCCGCTCTACGGCCTCCACCACTCGGTCCAGCGCGCGATCGCCCGGCTGTCCAACGCGCGCTTCTTCATCTGGCTGTTCGGCGACAGCTCGTACATCACCGGCTATCTGCGGGCCATCGGCTACGACCTGGGCGAGGTGGAGCAGACCGGCTCCAACTTCGGTTCGGCGGTCGGGCACGAGTCGCCCCACCTGGCCACCGTGGGCAGCGGCACGATGGTCGCCGACGGGCTGTCGATCGTCAACGCCGACTTCTCCGCCACGTCCTTCCGGCTCTCGCGCACCGTCATCGGGGCGCACAACTTCCTCGGCAACCACATCGCCTACCCGGCGGGCGGCCGTACCGGCGACAACTGCCTGCTCGCGACGAAGGTGATGGTCCCGCTCGACGGCGAGATCCGCGAGGGCGTGGGGCTGCTCGGCTCGCCGCCCTTCGAGATCCCGCGCACCGTGGAGCGCGACACCCGCTTCGACCACCTTCGCGAGGGCGACGAACTGCGCCGTCGGCTGGCCGCGAAGAACCGGCACAACCTGCGCACGATGGGGCTGTTCCTGTTCCTGCGCTGGCTGCACTGGTGCCTGCTCACCGTGCTCGGGTTCGGCGCCGTCGACCTGTCCGCGGCCCACGGCACGGCGGGCGGTCTGCTGATCGGCGCCGCCATGGTCGTGGCGCTGCCGTTCACCACCGGCTACTGGGCCCTGGTGGAACGCGTGATCGGCCGGTTCCGGCCGCTGCGACCGCGGCTGTGCTCGATCTACGACCCGTACTTCTGGTGGCACGAGCGGCTGTGGAAGGTGCCGGACCACCACCTCGCGGTGTTCAACGGCACCCCGTTCAAGAACGTCGTCTGGCGGCTGCTGGGCGTCCGGATCGGCCGCCGCGTCTTCGACGACGGCTGCTACATCACCGAGCGCACCCTGACCGCGATCGGCGACGACTGCACGCTCGGCGCCCACACCAAGGTGCAGTCGCACTCGCAGGAGGACGGCACCTTCAAGTCCGAGCACATCACGATCGGCGCCGGCTGCACGCTCGGCACCGGCGCACTCGTGCACTACGGCGTCTCGCTCGGCGACGGCGCCGTGCTCGCCCCCGACTCCTTCCTGATGAAGGGCGAGGAAGTACCGCCGCGGGCGCACTGGGGCGGCAATCCCGCGACGGCCCTGCGCCGCGCGTGACGGAGACGGAGAAGGAAACGACGATGGAGACGATCCCCAGGTGGACCACGGCCCCGGTGCCGGGCGTGTCGACCTACGAAGTGCCGCTGCCCCGGCCGGTGCCGCCGACCGAGCACGAGCCGCCGACCGAGCACGTGCTGCTGGCCGCGCACGCCAAGGTGCTCGCCGCGCTGTCCGGCGAGCACGAAGTGACGACCCGGCTCGTCCCGGCGAAGGGCGAGGAGCCGGTCGCCCACCGGCTGTCCGCCGGTCCCGGGTCGTGGCGGGAGCTGATGGAGAGCGCGGCCCCTGGCGGCGACCCGGCGGCCGAGACGGTGCTCGACCCGTACGGCGTCCACGACGGCGCCGACGACGCCGTACTGCATGTGAGCCTGCACGACGGCCGGCTGCGGCTGCGCTTTCGCACCGACGTCCTGGACGCCCGGGCCGCCGAGCGCATCGCCGGCTACCACCTCACCGCGCTCGCCCTGATCGACGCCGACCCCGACGCCGACCACACCGCGCAGAGCCTGCTGTCCGCCGGTGAACTCCACCACCAGCTGACCGAGTTGACGGGCCCGTCGCGCGAACTGCCGGACCGCCGGGTGCACGAGCTGTTCGAGGACCGGGTGGCGCTGCACCCGGACGCGATCGCCGCCGTCGAGGGCGACCGGCAGTGGACGTACCGGGAGCTGGACTCCCGCGCCAACCGGATCGGCCGGGCGCTGCTGGCCCGGGGCCTGCGCCGGGAGGGCGTGGTCGCCGTCGTCATGGAGCGCGATCTGGAGTGGATGGCGGCCGTCCTCGGGGTGCTGAAGGCGGGCGGGGTCTATCTGCCCGTCGAGCCGCACTTCCCGGCCGAGCGGATCGCTGCCGTCCTGTCCCGGGCCGGCTGCGAACTCGTCGTCGGTGAGCAGGGCAGCACGGACACGCTGGACCAGGCGGTGGTGGACGCCCGGACCGTCCTGGTCGACACCGTGTGGACCGAGGAGCACGACGACAGCCCCCTCGGAATCGAGGTCGACGCCGGCCAGCTCGCCTACATCTACTTCACGTCCGGCTCCACCGGTGAGCCCAAGGGCGCCATGTGCGAGCACGCGGGGTTCCTCAACCATCTCCTCGCCAAGATCGACGACCTGGGGATCGAGGCCGGACAGACGGTCGCGCAGACCGCGCCGCAGTGCTTCGACATCTCGCTGTGGCAGCTGCTGGCGGGGCCGGTGGCCGGTGGCCGGACCCTGCTGGTCGGGCAGGAGACCATCCTGGACGTGCCGCTGTTCGTGGACACCGTCGAGCGGGCCGGGGTCCATGTGCTCCAGGTCGTACCGTCGTATCTCGACGCGGTGCTGGCCGAGTTGGAGCAGCGGCCGCGTGAACTGGCCGACCTGCACTGTGTGTCGGTCACCGGGGAGGCGGTCAAGAAGGAGCTGGTGCAGCGCTGGTTCGCGGCGCGGCCCGGGATCCGGCTGGTCAACGCGTACGGGCTGACGGAGACGTCGGACGACACCAACCACGAGGTCATGCGCGCGGTGCCGGAGCAGGCGCGGGTCCCGCTCGGGCGGCCGATCGCGAACGTGCGCGTGTACGTCGTCGACGCCGGGCTGGCGCCGGTGCCGCTCGGGGCACCGGGCGAGATCGTGTTCTCCGGTGTGTGCGTGGGCCGGGGGTACGTCAACGACCCCGAGCGCACCGCCGCCGCGTTCACCGAGGACCCGCACCGCCCGGGCGAGCGGCTGTACCGCAGCGGCGACCACGGGCGCTGGCTGCCCGACGGGAAACTGGAGTTCCTCGGGCGGCGCGACAGCCAGGTGAAGGTGCGCGGCTTCCGGATCGAGCTCGGCGAGGTCGAGAACGCGCTGCTGCGGGTGCCCGGCGTCCGCGACGGCGCGGTGGTGGTCGTACGGGGCACCCGCCTGGTGGCGTTCTGCACCGGCGCGTCGCCGGTCGACGCGCGGGTCGTCCGGGAGCGGCTGGCCGCGTCGCTGCCCGCCTACATGGTCCCGTCGGCCGTCCACTGGCGGGACCGGCTGCCGCTGACGGCGAACGGCAAGATCGACCGCCGGACGCTGGGCGCGCTCGCCGAGCGGCTCGGCGCGGTCGAGGGCGGCCCCGACACACCGGGCGAGCACCGGATGGCCGCCGCCTGGTCGCAGGTGCTCGGCATCCCAGCCGACCGGATCGGCCGCCTGGACGACTTCTTCGACCGCGGCGGCACCTCGCTGGCCGCGGTACGGCTGGTGATCGCGCTGGACCGGGCGGTCACCCTCAAGGACGTGACCGGCCATCCGGTCCTCGCGGATCTGGCGGTCCTGCTCGACTCCGCGGTCTGAGCAGCGGTGACCGCCCGCCGCACCCTCTGTCCACCCCCGCACAACCGCTCATTCGCACCACCGAAAGGAACCACGAGATGACGTCCTCATCTCCCCTCGTCCTCCCGGGCCTGGCACAGGCCCCGGGCAGTCCGCCACTGCTGCACGCCGATCCCGGTGGCGACCCGGTCGCCTGGGCGGAGTCGCACCGTGACGCGCTGCGGGCGGTCGTCGCCGGGCAGGGAAGCGTGCTGGTGCGCGGTCTCGGCCTGGGCGACCCGGACACCTGCGCGGCCGTCTTCCGGCGGCTGGCCGACACGCTGATGCAGGACCGGGAGCCGTTCGCGCCGCGCCGGACGTACGGGGACGGCGTGTACTCCTCCACCAAATGGCCGCCGAACCAGCAGATGTGCCTGCACCACGAGTTGAGCTACGCCGACGAGTTCCCGGGTCTGCTGCTGTTCGCGTGCCTGGAGGCGCCGGCCGAGGGCGGCGCGACCCCGCTGGCCGACGCCGCGGCGGTGCTCGAAGCGCTGCCCGCCGAGCTGACCGAGCGGTTCGAGAAGGAGGGCTGGACGCTGGCCCGGACCTACCACGACGAGCTGGGGGCGTCGGTCGCCGAGGCGTTCGGCACCGACGACCGGGCCACGGTCGAGCGCTACTGCCGGGCGCACGGCATCGAGTTCGCCTGGCAGGAGGACGGCGCGCTGCGCACCCGGCAGCGGCGCGGCGCCGTGCTCGCGCACCCGGCCGACGGCCGACGCTGCTGGTTCAACCAGATCTCGTTCCTGAGCGAGTGGACGATGGAGCCCGAGGTACGCGAGTACCTGATCGACGTCTACGGCCCCGAGGGGCTGCCGTTCAGCACCCGGTTCGGCGGCGGGGACCCGATCGGCGAGGACGTCGTGGCCTGCATCAACGAGGTGTACGAGGCCCACACCGTGCGCGAACCGTGGCAGTCCGGCGATCTGCTGCTGGTCGACAACATCCGTACCGCGCACGGCAGGGAGCCCTTCACCGGACCGCGCGAGGTGCTCGCCGCGCTCGGTGACCCGGTCCGGCCGGCCGGCCACGCGCCGACGGCGATGGAGAACGAGGTGGGAACGGTATGACGACGACACCGGACCGGATCGACGCGCCCGCTTTCGCGGTCGTCTCCGGGGAACAGGTCCAGCGGGCCCTGGACGGACGGGAGCCCGAGGTCGGGCGGCTCGTCGAGGAGGCCTACCGGCTGCACGGCGAGGGCGAGTCGGTGAACCCGCCCTCGTACTTCCTGCGCTTCGAGGACCGCCCGTCGGCGCGGATCATCGCGCTGCCCGCCTCGCTCGGCGGGCCGCAGCGGGTGGACGGGCTGAAGTGGATCTCCAGTTTCCCGGAGAACACCCGCTCGGGGCTCCCGCGCGCGTCCGCCGTGCTGATCCTCAACGACCCCGTCACCGGCTATCCGTACGCCTGTCTGGAGAGTTCGGTCATCAGCGCCACGCGCACGGCGGCCTCGGCGGCGCTGGCCGCGGACCGGCTGAGCAGGTCCCGGCCGCGTCCGGCGCGGGTCGGCTTCGTCGGCACCGGACTGATCGCCCGCTATGTCCACACCCATCTCACCGCGACGGGCTGGGAGTTCGAGGAGACGGGGGTGTACGACCTGTCCGCGGACAGCGCGGCGGGCTTCCGCGGCTATCTGGAGCGGTCGGGGACGAAGGGCCGGATCACCGTGCACGACAGCGCGGAGTCCCTGGTCCGGTCGAGCGATCTGCTGGTCTTCGCCACCGTGGCGGCCCGGCCGCACGTCCACGACCCGGCCTGGTTCGCGCACCATCCGCTCGTGCTGCATGTGTCGCTTCGCGATCTGGATCCGCGGATCCTGCTCGATTCGGCGAACTTCGTCGACGACGTCGAGCACTGTCTGAAGGCCGAAACCTCGCCGCATCTGGTCGAACGCCTCACGGGGAGCCGGGAGTTCCTCGACGGCACGCTGTACGACGTGCTGACCGGGCGGGCGGAGGTCCCGGCGGACCGGACGGTGGTCTTCTCGCCGTTCGGGCTGGGCGTGCTCGACCTCGCGGTCGGCCGGTTCGTCCACGACGAGACGGTCCGGATGGGCGAACTGCGCGTCGTAGACGGTTTCTTCCACGAACTGCGCCGGCACGGATGACCGGCGGGGCATGCAGCGGGAACAGGGGGACAACATGCCCGTCATCTCCGATCCCTCGGAGTTCAACGAGGAGGAGCTCTACGTCGACCTGCGGGCCGCGCTGGAGCTGCCGCTCTATCTCAAGTGCGAGGGTTTCAACTTCGCCGGGTCCGTCAAGCTGAAGGCCGCGCGCGAGATGGTGGACGCCGCCGAGCGCGCCGGCGTCCTGCGGCCGGGCTCGGTCCTGGTCGAGTCGTCGTCCGGGAACCTGGGCGTGGCGCTGAGCGTGATCGCCGCGAGCCGGGGCTACGGGTTCCTGTGCGTGACCGACGCGCGGTGCAACCAGCCGACCATCCGGCTGATGGAGACGCTCGGCAGCCGGGTCCAGGTGATCCGGGAGCCCGACCCGGTGAACGGTCTGCTGGGCGCCCGGATCGCGTACGTGCGGGCGCTGTGCGCCTCGGACGAGCGGTACGTGTGGCTCAACCAGTACACCAACCCGGGCAACTGGCGGGCGCACTACCGCACCACCGCGCCCGCCATCGCCCGTCGCTTCCCCGACCTGGACGTGCTGTTCGTGGGCGCCGGTACCACCGGCACGCTCATGGGCTGCGCGCGCTGGTTCTGGCAGTGGCGGCGGCGGGTGCGGGTGGTCGCCGTGGACAGTGTGGGTTCGGTGACCTTCGGCGGCGCCCCGGCCCGCCGGATGATTCCGGGCCTGGGCACGAGCGTGCGGCCGCCGCTGCTCGACACGTCGTACGTCGACGACGTGGTGCGGGTCGAGGAGCGGGACACCGTGCACGCCTGCCGTCGGCTGGCCGCGCGGGGGTTCCTGTTCGGCGGCTCCACCGGCACGGTCGTCAGTGGCGCCGAGGCGTGGCTGGCGCAGCACGGACGCCCCGGTCTGACGGCCGTCGGTATCGCCCCTGACCTGGGTGAACGCTATCTCGACACGGTGTACTGCCCCGGCTGGCCGGAGGAGGCGTTGACGGAGGACCCGCTGGAGACCGCGCTGTCCCGACTGGGCTGACCCCGACCGCCGCCCGCC
>NZ_VJZD01000113.1 GCF_009377175.1 Streptomyces adustus | reverse complement strand
GGCGCGCACCGAGGTGCGCGCCCACCCCTTCGCGCATACGACGGCAGGCGCCCTTCATCAGATCGTTGATGAGATTGTTGACAAAAGCGTTGACACTCTTGGGGGAGATCCTTAGCGTCTAGCGCACACCGGGTCGGCCGCACGAGCCGCGACGACCCTCCCCCGAGTTCTCGGCTCCGCCCGAGCGGGGGGACCCTCATCGAGTTCCTCCAGGGAACGCCTCCTGGACGAGAGGAAAACAAAGATGTCCTCCTCCCTCGCGCTGCCCGCCCGCGGCAGCAGACTGGCCTTCCTGGTCGTCGGTCTGTGCTGGCTGGCCGTCCTCTTCGACGGCCTCGACATGTTCATCTACGGCTCGGTGCTGCCGCACCTGCTCGCGACGAAGACCTTCGGCCTCACCCCCGACCGGGCCGGCGACCTCGGCAGCTACGCCACCTTCGGCATGCTGGTCGGCGCTCTCACCGCGGGCACCGTCGCCGACCGGATCGGCCGCAAGAAGCTCATGGTCGCCTGTGTGGCCCTCTTCTCGCTGGCCTCCGGCGTGTGCGCCCTGGCGGACAGCCTCGCGGTCTTCGGCCTCGGCCGGACCCTGGCGGGCATCGGCCTCGGCGGCCTGCTGCCCACCGCGATCAGCATGGTCTCCGACTACGCCCCCCGCGGCCGCGGCGCGATCATCATCGGCCTGCTGATGACCGCCCACCACGCCGGCGGCATCCTCTCCGCCTACGTGGCCAAGTGGCTGGTGGAGCCGGTCGGCTGGCAGTCCGCGTTCTGGGTCTGCGTGACCCCGATCCTCTTCGCCCCGGTGCTGGCCAAGTTCCTGCCCGAGTCGCTGAGCTTCCTGGTCGCCAAGGGCCGCACCGAGGAGGCCCGCGCGCTGGCCGACCGCTACGACGTCGAGCTGCCCGCCACCAAGTCGTCCGTCCGCCAGGGCGCGGCCGACCGCTGGAACGCGCTGGTCAACCTCTTCCGCGGCGGCGAGTGGACGCAGACCCTGCTGTACTGGCTGGCCTCCTTCGGCGGCCTGCTGCTGGTCTACGGCGTCGCCACCTGGCTGCCCACCCTGATGCGCGCCGAGGGCTACGAGCTCGGCTCCGCCCTGACCTTCGTGGTCGTCTTCAACCTCGGCGGCATCGTGGGCATGCTGCTGGCCGGCCGGGCCGCCGACCGCTTCGGCGCCCCGCGGGTCTCCGCGCTCTGGTTCGCGCTGACCGCCGCCGGAGTCTTCCTGCTCAGCGTCCACATGCCGATGAGCGTGACCATGGTGGTCGTCTTCCTCACCGGCGTCTTCCTCAACAGCGCCCAGACGATGATCTACGCGACCGTCTCGATCCGCTCCAACCCGGGCGACCGCGCCACCGCCGTCGGCTGGACCTCCGGCATGGGCCGCTTCGGCGCCGTCTTCGGCCCGTGGCTCGGCGGCCAGCTGCTCGCCGCGAACCACGGCGACTGGGGCTTCACTGCCTTCGCCCTGGCGGGCCTGTCCTCGATGGTCTTCATCGGGATCGCCGCCCTGCGCAGCACCAAGGCCGCGGGCACGGGCACGGACAGCGCGGAACAGGAACTGGTCGCCGCGCACTGACCGCGGAACCCACCCGGACCCGGGGGACCATGAGGGACGCCGGCCACCGCGACCACGCGGGGGCCGGCGTCGCGCCTTTGAGGGGGTGCCCGGCGGGATCAGCCCATCTGGTCCGCCGTCGAGAGGTGTTCCACCGTCTCGCCGGTCTCCGTGAACGTGCGGGTGACGTGGCCGGAGGAGTACACCCACAGGATGCGCAGCGGACGGTCGCCGACGTTGCGGAAGAGGTGGGGGATCGGGGAGGGGATGTACGTCGTGTCGAACCGCTCCAGCCTGGTGACCTCGCCGTCGACCCACACCTCCGCCTCGCCGTCGAGGACCGTCACGTGCTCGTCGCAGTTGTGCGAGTGCAGCGGCGCGCCGGAGCCCACCGGATAGACGCTCATCCCGCTGGTGATGCGGTTCTCCCCGCCCGCCGACGAGGTCGTGATCAGCGGTGTCGTCACGACCGAACCGCCCCTGTCCAGCAACGGCACGGACGCGACCTTGATGATCGTGGTCATCCGGGGTTCCCTTCCACTTCCGACGTGATGCGAGGAACGACGTTAGGTCGCGCGGGCGTGAACGGGTGCCCTCCGGCGTGCAGCTTTACCTTGCAATCCGAGAAGGGTGAGCAACCCGGACCCGGCTGTACCGTCACCTGTCACCGCACGGCTTCTCGACCCGTGAGTGAAACGCGCCGGAAAGAAAAGGCAGGTAACGGCCAGATGAGGCTCCCCGTTCTCGACGAAGAGGAAATGGACCCGCGGCAGCAGGAACTGGCGGCCCGTATCGCCGGCCGCCGCGGCGCCGTCCGCGGCCCCTTCCGGGTCTGGCTGCACAGCCCGGAGATGTGCGAACGGGCCGAGTCGCTCGGCGCGTTCGCCCGGTTCGAGTGCAGTCTCCCCAAGCATCTGCGGGAACTCACGCTGCTGATGGCGGCCCGCAACTGGGACGCGCAGTACTCGTGGAACGCGCATGTGCACCAGGCGATCGAGGCCGGCATTCCGCAGACCGCCGTGAAGGCCATCGCCGAAAGGCGCGAGGCGGTCTTCGACAACGAAGTGGACCAGGTTTTCTACCAGTTCTGCCGGGAGATCCTCGACGAGCATTTCGTCACCGACGAGACGTTCGCCCGCGCCCTCGCGCACTTCGGCTCCAAAGGCCTGGTCGACACCATCGGCGCGCTCGGCAACTTCACCATGCTCGGCATGTGCCTGAACACCTTCCAGGTCGACCTCCAGGCCGACAAGGAACCCCCGTTCCCCGACATCCGCGGTTACGGGCGCGTCCCCGCCGCGGCCGACCGGCCGCAGCCGTGAGTTCCCCGACCCGCCCGCGTACGCAGGGAGGTACTGCCGTGACCGCGAAGGAGAGCACCGACAGCGGTGCCGCCACGGCCGCCACGGCCGTCCTGCGGATCCGGGGCGTCCGCAAGAGCTTCGGCGGGGCGGCGGCGCTGAAGGGGGTCGACCTCGACCTCCACCCGGGCGAGATCCACGCCCTGATGGGCATGAACGGCGCCGGGAAGTCGACGCTCGTGCAGGTCCTGTCCGGGGTGCACCAGCCCGACGGCGGCACCGTGGAGGTCGACGGTCACGCACACGCCGGGCTGACCGTGCGCAGGGCCCGCCGGCTCGGCATCGCCTCGGTGCCGCAGCGCCGCGAACTGGCGATGGGCCTCACCGTCGCCGAGAACGTCCTGCTCGGCGACCTGCCCACCCGGCGCGCCGCGGTGCGCTGGAAGGCCGTACGGCAGCAGGCCCGCGAGGCCCTGCACTCGCTCGGCATCGACATCGACGTGGAGCGGACCGCGGGCTCGCTCACCGTCGCCGAGCAGACCATGGTCGAGGTGGCCCGCGAGGTCCGCCGCGGCGGCCGCGTCCTCGTCCTCGACGAACCGACCGCCTGTCTGAGCGCCAAGGACGCCGACCGGATCCGCACCCTGGTGCGCCGACTGCGCGACGACGGCGTCGCCGTCGTCTACATCTCGCACTACATCGACGAGGTGATGGCCGTCGCCGACCGCATCACCGTCCTGCGGGACGGGGCGGTGGTGCACACCGGACCGGCCGAGGAACTCGACCCCGCCGGACTGGTCCGCGCCATGGTCGGCCGGGACGTCGTCTCGCGGCGCCCCGAACGCCCGGCGCCGAAAGATGAACTCGGCCTGAGCGTAAGGTCGTTGAGCCAGGGTCGGGCGATCAGGGACTTCTCCGTCGAGGTGCGCAGGGGCGAGGTCGTCGCCGTCCTCGGACCGGCCGGCGACGCGCAGTCGAGACTGTTCGACCTGCTGTCGGGACGACAGCGGCCCGACAGCGGCGAACTGCACGTGGACGGCCGCCCGGTGGCCGTCGGCAGCATCCCGGCCTCCCTCGGCAGCGGCCTGCGCTGCGTCACGGGCGACCGCCGCACCCTGGGACTCGTACCGGAGCTGTCCCTCGACGAGAACCTGATGCTCGCCGACGACCGCTTCACCCGCCGTCGGCTGCACCGCAGGGACCGACTCGCCCGCCGGGCCGAACCGGTACGCCGCGCCTACGGGGTGGTCTCCCTCACCGGGAACCCTCCGGTGAGCGCGCTGTCCGGCGGCAACCAGCAGAAGGTCCTGCTGGGCAAGTGGCTGGAGACCGGGCCGGCCGCCTGCTTCCTCGAAGACCCCACCAACGGCGTGGACATCGCGGCCATGGCAGACATCCACACCCTCGTCGACGACCTCGCCGCGCGCGGTGTGGCCGTACTGCTCGCCTCCTCCTCCGCCGAGGAGGTCATGCGGCTGGCCGACCGGGTCGTCGTGGTCAGCGCCGGACGCACGGTCGCCGTGCACGACATCACCGCCATCACGCGCGACGAGCTCGTCGCCACCGCTCTCGGAGGTCAACCGCAGTGAGCGTCAAGACCCTTCCCGACGCCCCCGGCGTGGCCGAGCCGCCCGCCGGGCGCCGCTCCCGGTTCTCGCCCGGCGCGCTGCGCGGCGTGCCGCACGCCGGACTGATCGCGGTCCTGGTGATCGTGGTCGCCTTCACCGCGATGCGGACCGAGACCTTCGCCACCGACCGCAACATCGTCAACATCCTGAGCCAGGTCAGCGTCAACGCGGTGCTCGCCGCCGGTCTCACCCTGCTGATGACCGCGGGCGGCATGGACTTCTCCATGGGCAGCAACGTCGCGGTCACCGCCGCGGTCGCGGCCAAGCTGCTGGCGAGCGGACAGCCCACCGGTTGGGCGGTGGCCGTCGCGCTGCTGCTGGGCACGGCCATCGGCCTGGTCAACGGGCTGGTCGTGACGTTCACCAGGGTGGCGCCCTTCGTCGCGACCCTGGCCTCGGCCACCCTGCTCGACGGCGTCGCCCTCCTGGTGCACGACGGCAACACCATCTCCATCGGCACCCGGATGTTCGCGCTGGGGAACAACAAGCTCCTCGGCGTCCCGTACCTGCTGGTCGTGGCGGTCCTGGTACTGGTGGCCGCCGCCCTGGTCATGAGGTTCACCGTGTTCGGCCGGGACGCCTTCGCGATCGGCGGCAACGAGCACGTCGCCCGCCTGAGCGGCATCAACGTCACGGCGCGCAAGCTCGTGCTCTACGGCACCACCGGCGCCCTCTCCGGGCTGGCGGGCCTGATGCTGCTGTCCCGGCTGGGCTCCAGCAGCCCCGGCGGCACCGCCGGCCTCTCGCTGCAACTCGCCGTCGTCGCCGCGGTCGTCATCGGCGGCACCTCGCTCGCGGGCGGCTACGGCACCGTGACCGGCACCGCGCTGGGCCTGGTGCTCCTCGGCGTGGTCGCCAACGCCCTCAACCTCCTGGACTTCTCCAGCAACTACCAGCCGGTCTCCGTCGGCGCGGTGCTGCTCGTCGCGGCCGTCGCCAACGAGATGCACAAGGCCCGCTCCGCGCGGCACTGAGCACCACCCCCCTCGCACCCTCTGCACCCTCCTCGCTTCCGCACGTCCCGATCACAGCTCGCCGTGCTCACGGTCCGTCGCGCCCGCAGCCCGTCGTACCGGCAGTCCGCCGCGCCCGCGGTCCTTCGTGCCCCAGCCCGTCCCGAAAGGCGGTCCACCATGAGACTTCCCGCCCGTTCCCGTCACGCCCTGTTCGCCGCGGTCGCCTGCACCACCCTGGTGCTCAGCGCCTGTGCCGAGAGCGACGACCCGTCGAGCTCCGGCGACGTCACCCTCGGGTTCGTCAACGGCGGCGACACCAGCTTCCACAGCTGTCTGCAGAAGGCCGTCGAGCAGACGGCGAAGACCGAGAACGCCAAGGTCTACACGTCCAACTCGCACCAGAACGCCGGGACCGAGCTGTCCAACATCGAGGACATGATCTCCCGCAACGTCAGCGCGCTGATCGTGCAGACCGTCAACGTCGACGCGCTCAAGGGCGACATAGCCAAGGCGAAGGCGTCCGGCATCCCGATCTATCTGACGTCCGTGGCCACCAGCGACGCCGGCGACATCCTCGGCGCGGCCGTCGTGGACCTGAAGAAGGTCGGCAGCCTGGACGCCGGCTGGATCGCCCAGGACGCCGGCGGCAAGGACGTGAAGGTGGGCATCGTCGCGGGCGCCCCGGGCGCCGCCTCCGACCTGCTGGTGGGCGGGTTCCAGAGCGGGCTGCCGGCAACGGCCAAGGTGGTCGCCAACCAGCCCGGCATGTTCAACCCCGCGAAGGCCCAGGACGTCGCCGAGAACATGATCCAGGCCAATCCGGACCTCGACTACGCCTTCGTCGCCAACGAGGAGATGGCCTTCGCCGTGCGCAAGGCCTTCGACGCGGCGGGCGCCAAGGATGTCAAGATCGTCACCGTCAACGGCACCGACGAGGGGCTGGCCGCGGTCAAGAGCGGCCAGTTCTCCGCCACCGTCGCGAACTCCGCGCTGACCATCGGGCAGACCGCGGTCAAGGACGCGGTCGCCCTCCTTGCCAAGAAGAAGGTTGACAAGATTGCCAACATTCCTCTTGTGTTGGTCACCAAGGACAACCTGAGCGAGGCGCCGCAGTACTGCCCGAAGTAGGTCCCACCGGACCTGCCGCCGGGCCCCCACCGGTCACCGGCGCCCGACTCGCAGGTCCGAGCCGCACGTCCGTCGAGTCGCCGAGATGTCCTGGTGGAGCCGCTGTCAGGACATCGAGGCGGGGTTCGGCGACCCCTTTGCCCCCTGTCCCGGCGCGGGCCGGACAGGGAGTGGTCCCCGGAGGAAACATGGATCGCTTGCTCCTCATGCACAGCTTCGTCACCGTGGCCCAGGTGGGCAGCTTCAGCGGGGCCGCCAAGAAGCTGGGCTCGTCGGGTTCGCTGGTGTCCCGGCACGTCGCCGAGCTGGAACGCCAGGTGGGTGTCCGCCTGGTCAACCGCACCGCCCGCTCGGTCAGCCTCACCCAGCCCGGACAGCGGTACGCGGAGTTCGCCGCCCGCATCCTGGAGGAGATCGAGGCCGAGGACGCCGGCATCGCCCGGCTGCACGACCGGGCCGAGGGGACGCTCAGCATCATCTGCCCCAAATGGATAGGCAGCCTGGACCTCGGCGACGCCATCGCCGCCTTTTCCGCCGCCCATCCGAAAATCCAGGTCCGGTTCGAACTCGGCGGGATGTCGGACCGCACCTACGATTTCCTGGACGGCGGATTCGACGTCGCCTTCCACACCCGGGATCTGCGGGATTCCAGCGTCCGCCTGAAGAAGATCTCCTCGCTGCCCTTCGTGCTGTGCGCCTCGCAGGACTACATCAAGCGGCACGGCGCCCTCGCGCACCCGAACGACGTCGCCGCGCACGACTGCCTCGTGCACGTCAACGACCCGGTGTGGCGCATCGGGCACGGCCACGCGAGCACCCTGCACAAGATCCGCAACATCGCGTTCTCGTCGAACTCCTACATCGCCCTCCAGAAGGCCGCCGTGCACGGCCGGGGCATCGCACTGCTGCCCCAGCGGCCGGCCTACGACGACCTGGTCTCCGGCGCCCTCCAGGTACTCCTGCCGGAACTGGCCGTACCCGACCGCCCGCTGTACGCGATCTACGGTCCGGGACAGGACACCCCGCGCAAGATCAGTGTGTTCCTGGACTTCCTCGCCGACTGGTTCGCGCGCAATCCGTTCCCCGCGATCCGGTCCTGACCAGGGCCTGTTCGGCCGAGCGCGTGGGCCGGCCGCGCAAGAAACGATTGCGCACTCCGTGGAGCTCGGGCCATTGAGGCCCTCGCGCCCCGAAATCTACGCTCGCCAGGCGACCCGGAAACGAGGAATCCATGGGAATCCAGAGAATCGAATCGGTCACCTACAGCATCGACGACCTCGACGAATGCGCCCGGTTCTTCGACGACTTCGGTCTGTTCCTGCTGGAACGGACCGGCGAACACGCGGTGTTCGAGACGCTCACCGGACAGACCCTCCACCTCGACACCGACCCCGGCACCCTGCTGCCGCCGCCGGTGGAGAACGGCCCCACCCTGCGCGAGGTGGTCTGGGGCGTCGACACCGCGCAGGAACTGGAGCGGCTGGTGGCCGCGGTGGCGAAGGACCGCCCGGTGCGCGAGAGCGCCGACGGCGTCCACCACACCGTCGACGAGACCGGCTTCGGCGTCGGCCTCACCCTCGCCCGGCCACGGCCCGCGACCGTCGAGCCCCGGCCCGCCAACGCGCTCGGCAGCGTCCGGCGCTGGAACGAGGCGCTGGCGCCGATCACCCGGGTGCGCCCGCTGCGCATGTGCCATGTCGCGCTCAACATCCCCAAACAGGGCAAGGACGAGGCCGTCGCCTTCTACACCGGCCGCCTCGGCTTCCGCCCGACCGACGTGGTCGAGCCCATGGGCGTGTTCATGCAGGCCCCCGGCGACGACGACCAGCACACCATGCTGCTGTGCCACCGCCCCGACAAGGCGGGCGTCAACCACATCGCCTACGAGGTCCCCGGCTTCGACGACGTGATCGAGGGCGGCAACCACATGATCGACCACGGGTGGCGGGAGGCCCGCCGGCTCGGCCGCCACACCGTCGGCTCCAACGTCTTCCGCTTCCTGCACGCCCCCTGCGGCGGCCGGGTCGAGTACGCGGCCGACATGGACCGCGTCGACGACACCTACGAGACCCGGGTGCACGAGACCACCCCGCCCCACCACATCTGGGCGCTGCGCACCAACCGCGACCAGCAGGACCCCACCCCCGCGTCCTGACCCACGCCCGGCCCGCGGGCCGGACCCCAGCTCGCTCCTGAGAGGGCACCCACCCATGACCACCGACCACGGCTACCCCGCCGTCCGCATGTACATCGCGGGCGAGTGGTGCCAGGGCGGCACCGGACGTACCGCCCCGATCGTCGACCCGGCCACCGAAGAGGTGATCGGAGAAGTACCGCTGGCCACCCCCGCCGACCTGGACCGCGCGCTCGACGCCGCGACGGACGGCTTCCGGACCTGGCGCGAGACGCCCATAGCCCGGCGCACCGCGATCCTGCACGCCGCCGCCGACCTGCTGACCGAGCGCGCCGCCGAGGTCGGCCGGGTGATGACCCTGGAGCAGGGCAAGCCGCTGGCCGAGGCCACCGGCGAGGCCCGCCGGGTCGCCGACACCCTGCGCTGGCACGCCGACGACGCCCGCCGCGCCTACGGCCGCATCATCCCCTCCGAGCCCGGCACCCTGCTGACCGTGCGGCGCGAACCGGTCGGCCCCGTCGCCGCGTTCGTACCGTGGAACTTCCCGGCCGGCGGCCCGATGCGGAAGATCTCCTCCGCGCTCTCCGCGGGCTGCTCGATCGTCATCAAGGCCTCCGAGGAGACCCCCGCCACCGCCGCCGCCCTGGTCGCCTGCTTCGCCGACGCGGGCCTGCCCGCCGGGGTCCTCAACCTCGTCTTCGGCGAGCCGGCCGAGGTCTCTGCCCACCTGATCGACGCCCCGGCCGTCCGCCTGGTCGCCTTCACCGGCTCGGTCCCCGTCGGCAAGCTGCTCGCCGCCCACGCGGGCCGGGTCATGAAGCCCTCCCTGATGGAGCTCGGCGGCCACGCCCCGGTGATCGTCTGCGCGGACGCCGACCCCGTGCGGGCCGCCCGCCGGGCCGCGCAGGCCAAGTTCGCCAACGCCGGCCAGGTGTGCACCTCGCCCAGCCGCTTCCTGGTCCACGAGAGCATCGCCGAGGCCTTCACCGCCGAGTTCGTGCGGGCCGCCGAGGCCGTCGTCGTCGGGGACGGACTCGCCGAGGGCACCACGATGGGGCCGCTGGCCAACGAGCGCCGGCTGAAGGCCATGGAGCGCCTGACCGCGGACGCCGTCGCCCGCGGCGCCAAGATCCGCACCGGCGGCGAACGCCTCGACCGTCCCGGCTACTTCTTCGCGCCGACCGTCCTGACCGGCGTACCAGCGGACGCGGAACTGATGCACGAGGAGCCGTTCGGGCCGCTCGCGCCGATCGTCCCGTTCACCGACCTCGATGAGGCGCTCGCGATCGCGAACGCAACCCCGTACGGACTGGCCGCCTACGCCTTCACCGAGTCCGCGGCCACCGCCGAGCGGCTGGTGGCCGGGCTCGAGGCCGGGATCCTCTCCGTCAACCACTGCGGCGGATCCGTCTCCGAGGCACCCTCCGGCGGCGTCAAGGAGAGCGGCTACGGGCGCGAGGGCGGCCCCGAGGCGCTGGACTCCTACCTCGTCACCAAGCGCGTCTCCCACCTGCTGGTGCCATGAGGTACGCCCGTGTCTCGGCCGGCGGGCGCGCGGTGTGGGCCCGGGTGGGGGAGGAGGAGGTCGAGCTGCTGTCCGGCTCCCCGATCGAGACCGACCCGGAGGTCCTCGGGGTCCTGCCCCGCGCCGACGCCGTCTGGCTGCCGCCCGTCGTGCCGCCCGTGTTCTACGCGGTCGGCATGAACTACCCCCGGCACATCGAGCACGCCGCCCGGCTGGGCAACCCCGCCGCCGTCGTGCCCGAGCGGCCCGAGGTCGGCTACCGGGCCAACAACGCGCTCACCGGCCACCGCACCCCGATCGTCCGACCGGCCGAGGTGGAGGGCCGCTTCGAGGCCGAGCCGGAACTCGTCGCCGTGATCGGCCGCACCCTGCGCCGCGCCACCCGTGACGAAGCCCGCGCGGCCGTCTTCGGCTGGACCATCGGCAACGACGTCAGCGCCCGCACCTGGCAGCACCAGGACCGCACGTTCTGGCGCAGCAAGAACAGCGACACCTTCAAACCCATGGGGCCCTGGATCGAGACGGACGTCGACGCCCTCGCCCAGACGACGACGCTCCGGGTGAACGGCGAGGTACGCGCCGCCTTCCCCACCGGCGACATGGTCTTCGACCCCTTCGACTACATCGTCGAGATCACCAGGCACAACACCATGCTGCCCGGGGACGTGCTGTGGATGGGCGCCGAGTCCACCTGCGGGCTCGCGCCCGGGGACACCGTGGAGGTCGAGATCAGCGGCATCGGCACGCTGTCCAACCCCGTACAACGCGAAGAGGAGCAAGGGAACCGGCCATGAGCGCAGAACCCCGCTACATCCACCACGTCAACTTCCCCACTACCGACCCCGACCGGACCGCCGCCTGGTACACGAAGGTCTTCGGGATGAAGCGCATCATGCCCAAGTCCAACACCCGCGTGGTGCTGATGACACGTGGCAACTTCGACCTGCACTTCACCCCGGTCGAGGAGATGGAGCGCATGGCGCCCTACCACTTCGCCGTCGAGGTCGACGACTGGGACGACTTCCTCGCCCACCTCAAGGAGCTCGGCATCCGGCACACCCGGCCGATCCAACGCCCCGAGAACCAGTCGAAGTTCTGCTACATCCACGACCCCGACCACACCATGATCGAACTGGTCTATCACGCCAAGCGCCCCAACTGACCGCCACCGAGCAGGAGTTCCTCCCCATGCCCTTCGCCGACTCCGACGGCACCTCCATCTACTACGAGCGTCACGGCAGCGGTCCGGCGATCCTGTTCGTGCACGGCAGCGGCGGCCACCACGCCGCCTGGTGGCAGCAGGTCGCCGCGCTGCGCGAGGAGTTCACGGTCGTCACCGTGGACCTGCGCGGCTTCGGCAAGTCCGACTCCTCCATGCCCGAGTTCGACGGCCAGGACTTCCCCGGCGACGTGGTCGCCGTCCTCGACACCGAGAACCTGACCGACGTCATGCTGGTCGGCCAGTCCATCGGCTCCGTCGCCGCGCTGCGGGCCGCCCTGCTGCGCCCCGAACGCGTCGCCTCCGTCGTCCTCGGCCACTCCCTGGGCGGCATCAGCCACCCCGAGCTGAGGGAGCTGGCCGCCGCCGACCGTGCCGAGGCGGTCAAGCTGCCCGTCATCGACCGCCTGCTCACCGCGCCGTTCCAGCGCGAGCGCGCCGACCTCACCTTCCTCTTCCAGCAGATGGGCACCTTCAACGTGGCCAGGATGCAGGACCTGCGCAACCTCGACACCGACGGACCGTCCCTGGACGACCTCCGCGACAGCGGGGTGCGGGTCGCCTTCCTGGCCGGCGAGCGGGACGCCGTGCTCGGCGTCAAGACCGTCACCCGCGCCCACGAACTGCTGCCCGGCTCGCACCTGGAGATCGTCCCCGGCGCCCCGCACTCCATGTACTGGGAGACCCCCCGGGCCTACAACGCGGCGATCGCCCGACTGCGCCGCACCCTGACCGTCCCGAAGGACACCGTATGAGCAACGTGACCCTCGAAGCGGCCGAGGAGATCATCGCCGCCGTCCACCAGCGCGCCCAGGCCCTCGGCAAGGCGGTCAGCGTGGCCGTGGTCGACGCCGGCGGCTTCGTCGTGGCGATCCGCCGGCCCGACGGGGCCCGCCCCCTGACCCCGGACATCGCCCGCGCCAAGGCGTACACCGCGGCCGTGATGCAGCGCCCCGGCCCGATGCTGAAGAAGTGGCAGGAGAGCCAGCCGGTCTTCTTCTCCCAGCTGTCCCAACTGCCTGGCGCGGCCCTGCCGATCATGGCCGCCGAGGGCAGCGTCACCATCAAGAAGGACGGCGAGATCATCGGCGGCCTCGGCATCGCGGGCGGCACCGCGGACGAGGACCAGCAGCTCGCCGACGACGTCCTCGCATCCCTCGGCTACGAGCTGGAGTTCGCCGCCTGGGGCGTCGCGGGCAAGCCGGCCGGGCCCGGAAAGGACTGACCCATGGCGGACACGTTCAACTACCGCATCGACCACCACGGCAGCCTGGTGCGCCCCGCGGAGCTCGTCGCCGCCCGCGCCGCCGGGGACGCGGACGCCCTGGCGGCGGCCGAACTCAAGGCGGTCCAGGAGGCGGTGGTGTTCCAGCGCAGGCTGCGCTCCACCGTCGTCACCGACGGCCACTTCCCCCGCGAGGACTTCCGCGGCGCGGTCCTCGACGGGGTCTCCGGCTTCCGCCGGACCGGTGAGCAGGACGCCGACGGTCTGGTCCGCTGGGTCGCCGAGGCCCTGCCCAAGGCCAACGGGCCGCTGCTGGGGGAGTGGGCCGCCCGGCTCACCGAACTGACGGTGATCGCCGCGAAGGCGACCCTGCCGTCACCGGCCTATCTGGCCGCCACCACGTTCGAGCCCGGCCTCGGGGTGGCCTCGGCCCGCGAGCTCGGCGAGGCCCTCGCGGAGATCGTCCACGCCGAGATCCAGCTGCTGGTCGCCCAGGGCGTACGCGTCATCCAACTCGACAACCCTTTGCTCCTTGCCGAGTTGGCCACCGACCCGGACGTCCCCGGCGCGCTGTCCTTCGAGGACGCGCTCGCCGTCGAGGCCGCCGCGGTACGGCTGGACCGGCGCCCGGAGGGCGTACGCATCGCCCTCGCACCCGGCCGGGCTGCACCGGCCGCGGTGGACCGGGCCCGCGCCGAACGGCTGTACTCCGAGGTCCCGGTGGACCGCTGGGTGCTGCCCCTTGACCGGGGCACCGCGGCCGAACTCGACCTGCTCAGGGCGCTGCCCGAGGACCGGGACGTCTGCCTCGGCGTGGTGGACGCGACCGTGCCGGACCTGGAGGACATCGACTCCATGATGGAACGGATCGACGCCGTGGGGGAGTTCAAGGACCTGGAGGACGCGGCCGTCTGCCCGTCCCGGGGCTTCGCCGACGTGGCGGCGCGGCCGCTGCTCGGCGCGGAGGACCAGCGCCGCAAGCTCGTCCTGGTGGAGACCCTCGCCCGCTATGTGTGGGGCAACGAGTTCTGACCCGGGGCGGCAGTGAGCCGGAAGGAGGGAGCCCGCCGGGCTCCCTCCTTCCGGCTTGCCCGCCGGGCTCAGAGGACCTCGGCGAAGGTGACCGCGCGGTCGCTCAGCAGCGGCCACACCGTCTCCACGATCAGCTCCTCGAAGTGCCCGGACGCCTTGTGCGCCTCGAAGCCGGCCACGTCCGTGTACCGCTCGTAGAGCAGGAAGCCGCCGGGCTCGTCGGCCACGGCGTGCACCTCGTACAGCAGGTTCGCCGGCTCGGCACGGGTGGACTCCCGCGCCTTCAGCAGCGCGGCGCGCACCGTGGCCTCGTCGGCGGGCGCGCAGCGGTAGTGGGCGACGACTGCGTAGGCCATGTCTGTCTCTCCTCGGTGGTCCTCGGCTCTTCGGCGGCCCCGCTCGGGCCGTCCGGCCCGGCGATTCCAGCACGGATCCCGCCGGCGCCGACCCGCGCGCGGCGCAAGCATTGCCTGCCGTCGCGGAGCTGGTGGACCCGCCCCGACATGGTGTGTTGTCGCATCCGGCCCCCACGGCCGCCCGGCCGGACCGCCCGGTCCGGACCACGTGTCCAGCCCGCACCGCCCGCACCGCGGCCGACCAAGGAAGTGATCTCGTTGCGTACTGTGGAAGCGCTCTCGGGCGGAGAGTGGGTGGCGACCGGCGCATGGATCGACGTCCACGACCCCGCCGACGTCCGCACCCCCTTCGCCCGTGTCCCCGCCCTCGGCCCCGAGGAAGTCACCCGCGCCTACGACCACGCCGAGCGCGCGTTCGACGACTGGAAGCGCACCAGCCCCTTCGAGCGGGCCCGGATCCTCACCGGGGCGGCCCGGCTGATCCGCGAGCGGCTGGCGGAGATCGCCGCCGACGTCACCGCCGAGAACGGCAAGACCCTGGCCGAGGCCCGGGGCGAGGCCGGGAAGGCCGCCGACTTCCTCGACTACTACGCGGGCCTGGCCCGCCAGGGCTACGGCACCCTGCTGCACGACGCCCGCCCGGACACCCGCACCCACACCCAGCGCGAGCCCATCGGCGTGATCCTGGTGATCAGCCCGTGGAACGACCCGCTGATCACCCCGGCCCGCAAGCTCGCCCCCCTGCTCGCGGCCGGCAACGCGGCCGTCTTCAAGCCCGCCGGCGAAACCCCGCTGTCCGGGCTGCACTTCGCCCGCGCCCTGCACGACGCGGGCCTGCCCGCCGGGGTGCTCAACGTCGTCACGGGCCGCACCGCGCTGATCGAGGACGCGCTCCTGGACGATCCGCGGATCGCCGGGGTCACCTTCACCGGCTCCAACGCCGTCGGCGACCGCATCCGTCGCCGCCTCGCCGACCGCAACGTCCGCTTCCAGGGCGAACTCGGCGGCAAGAACGCCTCCGTCGTACTGGCGGACGCCGACCTGCCGGCCGCCGCGAGGGCGGTCGTCGCGGCCTCCTTCGGCCAGGCCGGCCAGCGCTGCACCGCCACCAGCCGGGTGATCGTGGAGCGGCCGGTGTACGAGGAGTTCACCCGTCTTCTGGTAGCCGAGGTCGAGACGCTCACCGTCGGACCGGGCACGGACCCGGCCACCACCCTGTGCCCGCTGTCCAGCCCCCGGCAGCGCGACAGCGTCCTCGCCGACCTGGACCGGGCCGTCGGGCAGGGGGCAGTCGTCCTCACCGGCGGCGGCGCCGACACCGAGGGCGAGCGGGCGCACGGCTGCTACGTCCGGCCGACCGTGCTCGCCGACGTCTCCCCCGACACGGCGATCTGGCGCGAGGAGGTCTTCGGACCGGTCCTCGCGGTGCGTGTTGTCGACGGCTTCGAGCAGGCCGTCGAGGCGGTCAACGACTCCGGCTTCGGGCTCGCCGCCGCGGTCTTCACCCGCGACCTGGCCGCCGCGTACCGTTTCGCCGACGAGGCCGAGTGCGGCCAGATCGCGGTCAACACCACGACCACCGGCTGGGACGTGCACCTGCCCTTCGGCGGTTTCCGCGACTCCGGAACGGCCTACAAGGAGCAGGGGGAGGAAGTCCTGCGCTTCTCCACCCGGGTCAAGACGGTCGCCGTCCACTTCGGCGCCTGAAGCAGGACCGCAGGACAGCAAAGAGCCAGCGAGCAAGCGGAGAAGAGAGGAGGACGCCTATGGCCGACGAGACGATCGGCGTCGTCGGGGCCGGCATCGTGGGCCTGGCCACGGCCCGCGAGATCGCCCTGCGCCGTCCCGGCACCCGCGTCGTGGTGTTCGAGAAGGAACAGGAGGTCTCGCTCCACCAGACCGGGCACAACTCCGGCGTGGTGCACGCCGGCCTCTACTACACGCCGGGCAGCCTCAAGGCCGCGCTGTGCGTGCGCGGGGTGTCCCTGCTACGCGAGTACTGCCAGGACCGCACGCTGCCGTACCAGGAGATCGGCAAACTGGTGGTGGCGGTCCGCGAGGACGAACTCGGCCGCATGGACAGCCTCTACGAGCGGGCCAGGAACAACCACGTGCCGGACCTGCGCAGGATCTCCCGGGACGAGATCAAGGAACTGGAGCCGCACGCCGGGGGCATCGCCGCCCTGCACTCGCCGCGCACCGCCATCACCGACTACCCGGCGATCACGAGGGAGTTCGCGCGGGACGTCACCGACTGCGGCGGCGAGGTACGGCTCGGCTTCCAGGTCACCGGCATCACCGAGGCACCGGGCGGCATCGACGTGACCTCCGCGGCGGACAGGGTGCGCGTCGACCGGTTGATCCTGTGCGCGGGACTCCAGTCCGACACGGTCGCCGGGCTCGCCCAGGACCGGCAGGAGCCGCGGATCGTCCCCTTCCGGGGCGAGTACATGCTGCTCAGGCCGGACCGCACGAACCTGGTGCGGGGCCTGATCTACCCGGTGCCCGACCCGCGTTACCCCTTCCTCGGCGTGCACTTCACCCCTCGGGTCGACGGCACGGTCGAGGTGGGGCCCAACGCGGTCCTGGCGCTGGCCCGGGAGGGCTACCGGCGCACCCGGATCTCCCCCCGGGACCTGCTCGGCCTCGCCGCCTACCCCGGCACCTGGCGCATGGCGGCCCGGCACTGGCGTACCGGCATCAAGGAGTACCGCGGGTCGTTCTCCGCGGCGGCCTTCATGAAGGACGCGGGGCACTACGTCCCCGGTGTCGGCGTCCGGGACGTGGTCAGCGGCGGCGCGGGCGTCCGCGCCCAGGCCCTGGACCGCGACGGCACCCTCGTGGACGACTTCCGCATCCACCGGGTGGGGCGGATCACCGCCGTGCGCAACGCCCCCTCGCCGGCCGCGACCGCCTCCATGGCCATCGCCGAGCACATCGCCGACGCGGCCCTCGGCGACGCCTGACACCCCTTGCCGTGCCGGGCGACGCCCGGCACGGCAAGCGGTGACGTACGACCCGGCGCTTTCGCGTACGCCCACGCATGCAACGAATGCCCTGCGTACAGCGTGATTTCGCGCAACAACAGCTTGCGCTCCCAGGGGCTCCGCAAGGCCTCACGGCCCGCCTAGCGTTCCCTCAGCAACGCCCACCCCCCGCTCTGCGAAGAGAAAGAAGTAGCGGCATGTTCGTTGTCGACACCCAGATCCACATCTGGAAGGAAGAGACCCCGGACCGTCCCTGGGTCCCCGGCGCCCGCGAGCGGATCCGCCTGAACGGCCACCGCGAGGACCCCTTCTCCTACGAGGAGGCCCTGGAGCTGATGGACGAGGCCGGCGTCAACCGGGCGCTGATCCTGCCGCCGTCCTGGGAGGGCGACCGCATCGACTACGCCCTGGAGGCCTGCGAGGCGCACCCCGACCGGTTCGGCATCATGGCCCGCATCCCGCAGAACAAGCCCGAAGAGGGCAAGGCCATGCTGGCGGACTTCGCGCAGAACCCGCACGTCAAGGGCACCCGCCTGACCTTCCACCGGCCTCAGGACCGCAACTGGATGATCGACGGCACCAACGACTGGTACTGGCCGGTCGCCGCGGAGCTCGGCATCCCCACCATGGTCCACGCCCCGATCTGGAAGCGCGAGCTCGGCGAGATCGCCGCCCGGCACCCCGAGCTGAAGATCATCATCGACCACATGGGCATCATGGCCCGCTGTGTCGACGACGCGATCGGCTACTGGGTCCAGGAGACCGCCGACCTCGCCGCCCACCCCAACATCTACGTCAAGGTCTCGGCGCTGCCCGGCTACTCCACGCAGCCGTTCCCGAACCACAACATCCAGAAGTACGTGCGCGAGATGGTCGACAAGATGGGCCCGCAGCGCTGCTTCTACGGCACCGACATCACCCGCCTGCTCGGTCACGGCATCACCTACACCGACACGATCGAACAGTTCACCAAGCACTGGGACTTCACTCCCGAGGAGCTTGAATGGATCATGGGCCGCGGTATCTCCGAGGTCCTGAACTGGCCGATCGAGGGCTGAGGACACACCAGAGATGACGGACAGCAACAACATGCCGGGCGTCGACGGCGGTGACGCCGTCGTCTCCGCCTTCAACGCCGTCGGCGCCGACTACCTCTTCTGCTCATCGGGGTCCGAGTGGGCCCCGGTGTGGGAGGCCCTGGCCCGGCGTCACCGTGACGCGCAGCCCGCACCGCAGTACCTCGACCTCACGCACGAGACCGTCGCGGTCGGCATGGCCACCGGCTACGGGCTGGTCGAGCGCCGCCCGCAGGGGGTGCTGCTGCACGCGGCCCCCGGCCTGCTCCAGGGCTCGATGGCCGTGCACGGCGCGCTGCTGGCCGGGGTGCCGATGGTGGTCGCCTCCTCCGAGTCCACCACCTACGGCGACGCCCCGGGCCACGACCCGGGCGGCCAGTGGTACCGCAACCTGTCGATCGTCGGCGGCCCGCACGGCGTCGCCCGGCCGTTCACCAAGTGGTCCAACGAGGCCGCCAGCGTCCACACCCTGCCCACCATGATCAGCAGGGCGGCGGAGCTCGCCTGGCGCGCACCCGCGGGCCCGGCCTACCTCAACATCCCGCTGGAGATCCTCCTCCAGGAGTGGGACGGCCGCGAGGCCAAGCCCGTCGTCACGCCGGGCTCCACCCACAGCTCGCCCGAGGAGGCCGACGCGGTCGCCCGGATGATCCGCGAGGCGGCCAACCCGGTGATCGTCACCGAGACGGCCGGCCGCGAGGCGGGCGGCTTCGAGGCCCTGGTGGCCTTCGCGGAGGCCTGGGACATCCCGGTCGTCGAACCCGACTCGGCGGTCTGCGCCAACTTCCCGCGCACCCACCCGCTGCACGCGGGCAGCGACATCGGCCCCTGGATGGACACGGCGGACCTGATCCTCCTGGTCAACTGCCGGGCCCCGTTCTACCCGCCGTCCCGGCGCCCCGCCACGGCGCAGGTCGTCGTCATCGACGAGGTCCCACAGCGCCCGCACATCGCCTACCAGGTGCTGTTCGCCGACCGCTACCTCGAAGGCGACGTCGCCAACACCCTGCGCCAACTGGCCAAGCGGGCCAAGGACCTCGACGTGGCCGCCGTCACCGCGCGGCGCGCCGAACAGGAACGCCGGCACGCAGACGAACAGGCCGCGATCGCCGCCGCCGAGGCCAGGGCCGAGCAGGACCAGGGCATCGACCCGGTGCTCGTCGCCGCCACCCTGCGCCGACTGCTCGACGCACAGGACGCGGTCGTCGTCGACGAGACCATCACCCACAGCCGCGTCGTCAGACGCCATCTGCGGACCGAGGACCCGGACTCGTACTTCTACGTGCAGGGCGGACTCGGCCAGGGCATCGCGGTCGCCCTCGGCGTCAAACTCGCCGTGCGGGAGAGGCCGGTGGTGCTGACCGTCGGCGACGGCGCGTTCGCCTACAACCCGGTGATCCCGTCGTACGACGCCGCCCGCGCCCACGACCTGCCGGTACTGATCGTGATCTTCAACAATCGTGTCTACAAGTCGATGAATCTCAACCACCGCCGCTTCTACCCCGAGGGCGCGGCCGCCGAGACCGGCGAATGGCTGGGCACCGATCTGCACCGGCTGCCCCGGCTCGCGCGGTTCGCCGAGCCGTTCGGGATGCACACCGAGACCGTCGACACCCCCGACGCGCTCGCGCCCGCCCTGGAGCGCGCGCTCAAGGCGGTGGCGGAGGGAACCACCGCCGTCGTCGACGTCCTCGTCACCCGCTGAACCAGGAGGCACCCGCCACCATGTCCGACACCCCCACCCCCGCGCAGGCGAAGGTACGCGTCCCCGCCGACGACCTGCGCGCCTTCTCCGCCGCCCTCCTCGAAAAGGGCGGCCTGGGCCCCGAACACGCCCGTACCACCGCCGACGTGGCGGTCTGGGCGGCGCTGCGCGGAGTCGAGTCCCACGGCATCGCCCGCGTCCCCGCCTACCTCGACCTGCTGGCCAAGGGCGTGGCCAACGCCGACGCGCGGATCAGGATCGAGGCCTCCACCCCGGCCGCCGCCGTCCTGGACGCCGACCGCGCCCCCGGCCCGGTGGCCCTCACCGCGGCCGCGGCGGAGGCGGTCGACCGGGCCAGGACCAACGGTGTGGCCGCCGTCGGCGTACGCGGCACCGTGCACACCGGGGCGATCGGCTACTACGTCTCGAAGATCGCCGAGCAGGGTCTGGTCGGGATCGGCTTCGTCGCCGGCATGCCGAACATGGGCTACACCGGCGTCAAGGGCGCCGCCGTGGCCACCAGCCCGCTCGCCGTCGCCGTACCCGCCGAGGACCACGCCCCGCTGCTCCTCGACATGGCCACCGCGACCATCGCGCTCGGAAGGATCCGCCAGGCGAAGGCGAACGGCACCCCGCTGCCCGAGGGCGCCGCCGCCACCGCGGACGGCACCCCCACCACCGACCCCGAGCAGGCCGTCATGCCGCTGCCGCTGGGCGGCGCGAAGGGCTCGGGCATGTCCCTCGCCTTCGAACTGCTCACCAGCGTGCTGGTCGGCGCGCCGATCTTCGCCGCCTTCCACTCGGACGACCCGGCCGGTCGCAGGCACCGCCAGAACGCGCTGCTCATCGCGCTCGACCCGGCGGCCTTCGGCGGCACGGACGGCTTCACGGCGGCGGTCGACGACACCCTGAGCACCCTCAAGGGCCTGCCTACGGCGGACGGCGCGGACGGCGTGTACTACCCCGGCGAGCGCAGCGCCGCGGTGGCGGCGGACCGGGCCGCGCGGGGGGTGCCGGTCGCGCCGAAGGTCTGGCGCGACCTCATCGAGCGCGCCGGGCAGTTGGGCGTCGCCCTGCCCGCAACCGCCGAATAGCCGGATCCGGCGGCGGAGTTCAGGTCGGGGCACGGGCAACCGATCGGCGGACATCGGTGGTCTGGACGGGTGGAGAGGCGCCCTCCCATCGTCCGAACATCGGTTACATCGCGAGGAGTTGTTCATTCCATGACCGGGATCCAGAAGTACGTGGCCGCCGCCGTGGTCGCCGCCGCGCTGATCGGCGGGCCCACGATGGCGCACGCCGTGTCGCAGGACCGCACGGCGTCCGTCACGGCGGAGCCGGTGGCGTGGAAGGCCGCCGCCACGCCTCGGATCGTCGCCCCGGGAGAGCATGTCGTCGTGCCCGGCACCGCCGAGTTCTGGCTGACGGCGGAGGGCAAGCACTGGACCACGGCCGACGACCCGGACCCGCAGTTCCGCAGCGTGGTCGACGGGAACATCGACCTCGGTCAGCCCGGTGTGTCGATGCAGACCGAGGGGGCCGGCACCCACTACCTCTTCTCCGGTCTGTACTACGGCGGCAAGGGCACCGCCTCGCGCGTCACGGTGCACACCACCGCCGGGGTCGCGCACGGCAAGCTCCTGGAACTGCCGGGCAAGCCGGGCTGGGGCGTCTGGTACGCCACCATCGACCTGTCGGCGATCGGCGACTGGAACACCTTCGACGTCTCGCGTGTCGTCGTGCGCGACACCCACGACAAGGTCTACGCCGAACTGGACATGACGCCGAAGCTCGGCTGAGCACGTCGTAGGCGGGGCCGGACCGTCCGGGTCCGGCCCCCGTGCCGCCCGTCCCCCATTTCGGGGGTGGGGACGGGCGGATTCCGGCCCGCGGGGCGCCACTTCGGTCAATCCCGGCGGGCCACCAGGCGGTAGGCGTTGGACAGACCCAGGCGGTGGGACAGCGGGCGGACCGCGAACCGGTCCAGCAGCGTGCCCAGGACGAGCGCCGGGATCCCCGCGACCAGCAGCGCCACCCGCCCGGCCCGGCCCAGCGCGCCCGGCGGCCGCGGCAGCCAGGGCGCGTCCTCGCGCGGCGCGGCGTGGTCCAGCGCCAGCCATACGGCGGCCAGCAGGTCCACCGGGTCGTGCGGCTCGGCGTGCTGCTCCGCCACCACCGTGAAGCCCAGGTCCGTCAGCCGACGGCGCAGATTGGCGACCGGCACGAAGTGCAGGTGCTGCGGCTGGAGCCAGGGCAGCCACCAGCGTCCCAGCAGCCGGGCGTAGCGGCTCTCGGGGTCCGGGACCTCGATCAGCAGATGCCCGCCGGGCCGCACCGCCCGCCACGCGGCCCGCAGTTCACGCTCGGGGTCGGTGCTGTGCTCCAGGTAGTGGAACATGCTCACCACGTCGTACCGGCCGTCGAGCTGCGGTGCCAGGTCCGGGAAGGCGCCGCGGTAGCCGTGCGCCACGCGGCCCTCGGCGGCGGCGAGTTCGACACCGTCGGTGAAGTCCAGTCCGTCGAACTCCGTGCCGGGCAGCACCTCGCGGGCGGTCGCGCAGAAGTGCCCGTGCCCGGTGCCGACGTCGAGCCAGGCCTTCGGGGCGGGGTCGTACGGCAGCATCGACTTGGCCCGGTCCCGGTACATCCCGGAGCGGCCGCCGAAGGTGTCGCCGAGCTTCTTCTCGCCGAGGCCGTCGTAGAAGTCGCGGTAGTAGAACTCCAGGCCCGCCTCGCTCAACCTGGGGTTCTGGAAGACGTGCCCGCAGTCCTCGCACCGGTCGAGGACGAACCGGCCCGGCTTGTGCTGGAGCAGGTCGGTGGTGCGCAGCCGGGTGGTCAGCCGGCCGGAGCCGCACCAGGGGCAGGCGGTGCGCGGCGGCTCGAAGAAACGGTCCGGGCCCCCGGCCAGATCGGCCAGGTAGCCGGGGCGCAGCGCGGCCACCCGCTCGGCCCGTCCCGGCTCCTCGGCGGCCGGTCCGTCCGGCTGCCCGGCCCGTTGTCCGGCCGGTTGCCCGGTGTGCTCACTCATCGGCTCTCCGTAAGTTGTTGGGTGGCCTGGGAGGGCCGGGTGTGGCTTATCGGTTCTTGCCTTCAGTGGCTTCCAAGGAGTGGCCGCCCGGTCCTCCTGGGCACCCTGGCTGCTGATTGAGATGTGCGCGCCTTGTGCGGTCGCTGATTACGGAGATGACAGCGGGGTGTTCCTCGGGCCGACGGAAGCGTGCGCGGAACGAGGAGGGGCGAGTGAGTAAGCGTCAGGCTCGGGTCTGGTGTGGCATCGACGCGGGCAAGGGGCATCACTGGGCGGCGGTGGTCGACGAGACCGGCGCCACGTTGTGGTCGAAGAAGGTCGAGAACGACGAGTCGGCGATTCTGACCGGGTTCGGGGAGATCCTGGAACTGGCCGACGAGGTCCACTGGGCAGTGGACATCTCCGGCACCGCCTCCGCGCTGTTGCTGGCCCTGTTGGCGGCCCACGGCCAGCAGGCCGTCTACGTGCCCGGCCGCACCGTCAACCGCATGTCCGGCGCCTACCGGGGCGAGGCCAAGACCGACGCTCGTGACGCCTACGTCATCGCTGAGACAGCCCGGCACCGCAACGACTTCGCCGCCATCGACGTGCCGGCCCAGCTGGCCGCCGACCTCGCGTTGCTGACGGCCCACCGTTCGGACCTGGTAGCCGACCGGGTACGGATGATCAACCGGCTCCGCGACATGCTGACCGGCGTCTTCCCCGCCCTGGAACGGGCCTTCGACTACGGCAGCCACAAGGGCGCTCTCGTCCTGCTGACCGGCTACCAGACCCCGGCCGCCATCCGCCGCCGCGGCCGGGCGAAGCTGGCTGCTTGGCTGGCCAACCGCAGCGTCCGCGGAGCCGACACGGTCGCGGCCACCGCGCTGGAGGCGGCGGATGCACAACAGACCGCACTGCCCGGCGAGGACGTTGCCGCACAGATCGTGGCCGATCTGGCCACGCAGATCCTCGCCCTGGACGACCGGCTCAAGCGGATCGACAAACAGATCAGCGACACCTTCCGCACCCATCCGCAGGCGGAGATCATCGAGTCCCTGCCCGGCATGGGCCCGATACTCGGCGCCGAGTTCGTGGTCGCCGCCGGCGACATGTCCGCCTACGCGGACGGCGGCCACCTGGCCTCGGCAGCCGGGCTGGTACCCGTCCCGCGCGACTCCGGACGGCGGACCGGCAACCTGCACCGGCCCAAGCGGTACAGCCGCCGCCTGCGCCGTGTGTTCTACCTGTCCGCGCAGACCAGCATGATGCGCGAGGGGCCGAACCGGGACTTCTACCTCAAGAAGCGCAGCGAGGGCTGCAAGCACGTCCAGGCCGTCATCGCTCTGGCCCGCCGACGGGCGAGCGTGCTGTGGGCACTGCTGCGTGACAAACGGGTCTTCACCTCCGCCCCGCCGGTCACGCAGGCGGCTTGACTTCGTCATTGAGACTCCCTGGCGAGTTGTTCGAGACGGTCCGCGGCCGCGGGGGCGCCCCCGGCGGCGCGGAAGGCCGTACCGATCCGCTCGGCGGCGGCACGGTGCCCGGGTTCGTGCAGTACGGAGTCGAGCGCGGCGCCCAGCCGGGCGGCGGTCACCCGTCCGAACCTGACCCGGACTCCCGCGCCCGCGTCCACCACCTGCCCGGCCACCACCGGCTGGTCGTCGCGGATGGGGGCCACGACGAGCGGGACCCCGTGCCACAGCGCCTCGCACACGGTGTTGTGACCGGCGTGGCAGACCACGGCGTCCACCTTCTCCAGCAGGGCGAGTTGGGGCACGGAGGGCAGTACCAGCAGATCCTTGTCCTGGCCGTGCCCGGCCCCGGAGTCGTCCGCGCCCAGGGTGCCCGCCGGGTCGACGACGACCGCCTGTATCCGGTCGGCCCGTTCGCGCAGAGCCTCCCGGCAGACGTCGAGGAAGCGCCCGCCGACGTCCGTGTTCGCGGTGCCCAGGGTCACCAGCACCGCGGCCCGGCCGGGGTCGAGCCACTCCCAGGGGAAGCCGGACCGCTCCGCCCGGGCCGTGACCGACGGGCCCACCCAGTGAACCGGGCCGCTCCGCGCCGCCGCGTGCGGACCGGCGAACTCGGCCGTGCTGAAGGCCAGCACCAGATGGGGCGAGAACCGAGGATCGGCGTCGCCCGCCGGGTCCCCGACGGACGCGCGCAGGTCCGCCAGGCGCTCCACGATCCACCGGCCGACCTTCGGCAGCCCGGCCAGAGGGTCGGCGAACTCGGCCGAGGTGGTCGCCGAGGTGGCCCACGGCAGCCCCACCCGCTCGGCGACCAGCGCACCCGCGAACGCCTGCTGGTCGGCGACGACCACGTCCGGACGGAACGTCCCGATCGCCGCCCGGACCCCCGGCGCCATCGCCTCGCCCAGCGGCAGCAGGTACCACTCCCACAGGAACCTCAGCGCCTCCGGGCCCCGCAGGTCCGGCGGCCGCCGTGCCTCGCCCACCCCCGGCACCGGCCCGGCGCACGGGAACACCGGGGCCCGGTCGCCCGCGAGGCGTCCCACCAGGGCTGGGTCGGCGCAGGCCCACGCCACCCGGTGACCGCGAGCGAGCAGCCGGTCGGCGACCCCGACGGCCGGGTTGATGTGCCCGACCAACGGCGGTACCACGAACAGGAATCCGCTCACCGCGCACCGGCCCCCGGCCGCCCGGCCGCCAAGGCCCCCCGGATCAGCGCCAGGACGTGGCCGCCCACGGTCCCCGCCGCCTCCACCAGCACCGAGTGCTCGTGCCCCGGTATCACCACCGTCCGGCAGTCCGGCAACAACGACCGCAGCCGGGGAGCCAGTTCGGCGAGGTCGGAGTCACCGCCGTACACGCCGAGCACCGGACAGCGCACCGCGCCGATCCGCTCATCCGTCAGGACCCGGCTGGCCGGGATGTCCTTGCCGAGGGTGGTGTCCCGGGCGAGCCGGGCCGCGCCCCGGGCCAGCCGCGCCGTGTTGTGGCCCCGATTGGCGGTGATCCAGGCCAGCGCGTCGGGCTCGTTGTACGCCAGCTGGGTCATCACCCGGTCGAGGATGCCGCCGAGCTTCGACGCCCAGGCGGCGGTGGCCGGTTCGGACTCGATCAG
Organism: Streptomyces adustus; assembly: GCF_009377175.1. Classification (GTDB taxonomy): domain Bacteria; phylum Actinomycetota; class Actinomycetes; order Streptomycetales; family Streptomycetaceae; genus Streptomyces; species Streptomyces adustus. Next base: position 2,391 of record NZ_VJZD01000113.1, on the reverse strand, counting down.
GGACACGCTGGCCACCTGCCCGGGGTACCGGGCCGCGTAGCCGAAGGCGATCGTGCCACCGTAGGAGTTGCCGACCAGGTGCACCGGTCCGGTCACCGCCAGCCGGTCCAGCAGCGCCCGGAGGTCGTCGATGCCGTCGTCCAGGGTGTAGCCGTCGGGCGGCCGTTCGCTGCGGCCGTGGCCGCGCAGGTCGTACATGACGACGTCGAGGCCGGCTGCCGCGAACGCGGGGGCCACGGTGAAGTAGTAGCTGGCCAGGCTGTCGGTGAGCAGACCGTGGACGAGCACCACGGTGCCGGTGACCGGACGGCCGTCCCGGGGGCCGATGCGCTGGACGTGCAAGCGGAGTTCGCCGATGTCGACCATCGCCATGCGTCAGCTCGCCCCCGCCGTCTTCAGGCTGCTCACCACGTACTCCACGAGCCGCCCGACGGTGAGTTCGACGATCTCGTCGAACTCCATCCCCGCCAGGAACTCGGCGAAGTTCACCTGTCCGCCGTACCGCTCCTCCAGCAGTCCCGACAGCGTCACCAGGTCGATGCTCTCCAGTTCCAGATCGCGGTTGAAGGTGGTCGTCATGCCGATCTCGACGTCGTCCAGGCCGTACTCGTCCTCGACGAGCCGGGCGAGCAGACCGGCGATGTCGGCGAGGACCAGGTCCGCGTCGGCGGGGTGGGGGGTGGCGTTCATCGGGCTTACTCCTCCTCGTGGGGGATTCCGGTCGGACCGAGCGGTCCCGTGGTCCAGGCCACGGCGTAGGCCCGGTCGGTCAGTCCGGGCGGGTTCGCGGCCGGCGCGCACCGCACCGCGTACGCGCGCTCCAGGCGCCCCGAGACGGTCAGCTCGTCCCCGGCCAAGGTCGCCTCCAGCACGACGAAGTCCCGTGGCCGGCCGCCGAATCCGGTGCCCTCCGCCTTGGCGACGGCCTCCTTCGCGGCCCAGAACCGGGTGAACCACAGCGCCTCGGAGTCGCCGGTGGCCGCGCACAGCCCGTGCAGCAGCCGCAGTTCGTCCGCGCCGAGCACGCTCGCCACCGCCTGCGGGTCGCGGTCGGTGACCTCCTCGATGTCGATGCCCGGCCCGGGCGCGGGCGTGTGCGGCCGTACGATCGCCACGCCCGCCTCGGCGCGATGGGCCAGCGAGACGTCCAGCGGGGGCAGTTCGCGGCCGTGCACTCCGGTGACGTACGGGCGGCCCACGTCGTCGTTGTGCACCCGCAGCTCAGCCGGGAACACCGGCCCCTCGCCGTGGTCCCACAGCCACTGCCGTACGGCGTCCTTGACCGCGATCCGGCCCAGCAGCCACTGTCTGCGGCCGCGCGGCGCGTGCTTCGCGTACTCCGAACGCTCGGCCCCACCCAGCGAGTTGCGCATGATCAGTTCGCGCGAGGCCAGGTCCGGCCACCGCTCGTGCACCAGCGACCAGCCCCCCGGGCGGGCCTCGGACAGGGTGTTGCGCTCCGGGAAGCGCTCCACCGGCCGGGTGTGCGGATCGTTGTCGAACCGGCGGTCCTGCCAGCCGCGCAGCTCCGCCCACACCACACCGGCCACCGACAGCTGTACGTCGGCCTCCAGTACGGTGTCGGTGAGCGAGGTGATCCGCACCAGACAGGCCACCCGCGTCCCCGGGGCCGGATGCGGACCGTGGAAGCGCATCTCCCGCATCCCGACCGGGAACACGACCGTCCGCTCGGTGCGGGTCGCCATGATCCAGTAGCCCAGCAGCTGGCCGACGTTGTCCAGGAGGGCGCCGGGTGCGGCCGGGGCGGTGATGATCCCGCGGATGTGCCGCTCGCCGAGCGCGGAGAGTTCGGTCACCCCCTGGAACGCCGGACCGTGGAACATCCAGCGTTCTCCGTACAGTTGGGCCGCCGTGTGGCTTGGCGCGCGCTCGCCGGCGGGGTCGGTCCGCCACCGGTCGGGCGGCGGGGCCGGGTAGCCCGCGGCGAGTTCCACGGTGGCGCGGGCCCGGGGGCCGAACGACAGGGCGAGCCGGTCCGGTGCCACCGGCTCCGCGGTGACCTGGACGTCGACGGCGGGGGTGGCCGTGAGCCACTCCTCGAACCGGGCGCCGTGCACCGCGACCGGCACCCTGCCCGGCGCCGCCCGCCGGGCCGTGTCCATCAGGTGCTGCACGATCGTGGTCGCCGGGACGACCGGCCAGCGGTCGGCCACGTCCGGCCAGCCGGCCCGCTGGGGGAAGAAGCAGTGGTCGAGCAGGTACGGCATGGTCTCCGGCGAGACGCGGACGACCGACGTCCGTATGCCGGTGCCCGTCGCCGGTGGGCTGCCGCCTGGCGTCCACGTCCCGGTGACGGGCACCGGAACCGGGGCGACGGCGGGGCCGGGCCCGGCGGCCGGGGCCGGGACGGCGGCGGGGGCCGGGGGAGCG
>NZ_VJZD01000112.1 GCF_009377175.1 Streptomyces adustus | reverse complement strand
GTCCAAGACCGTAATCACGCCCGCCCACCCTCCGCCAACACCGAAATGCGGACGGTCGATGGACGACCGTCCGCATTCCGATCTCCTCAACGCCCCCGCCTCAGGCCTCCGTAGCCGCAGAGTCGCTGGTGGAGGCCGTCTGCTGGAACAGCCATTCGGACTTCAGTTCCGCATATCCGGGCTTGACGACGTCATTGATCATCGCCAGTCGTTCATCGAAAGGAATGAACGCTGATTTCATCGCATTGACGGAGAACCACTGGAGGTCGTCGAGCGTGTAGCCGAACGCCTCGACCAGGTGCTCGAACTCCCGGCTCATGCTCGTGTGGGACATCAGCCGGTTGTCCGTGTTGACCGTCGCCCGGAAGTGCAGCCGGCGCAGCAGCCCGATCGGGTGCTCCGCGTACGAGGCCGCCGCCCCCGTCTGGAGGTTGGAACTGGGGCACAGCTCCAGCGGGATGCGCTTGTCCCGCACATAGGAAGCGAGCCGCCCGAGTCTGACGCTCCCGTCGTCCTTGACCTCGATGTCGTCGATGATGCGCACCCCGTGCCCCAGCCGGTCGGCGCCGCACCACTGGAGGGCCTGCCAGATGGAGGGCAGCCCGAAGGCCTCACCGGCGTGGATGGTGAAGTGATTGTTCTCGCGTTTGAGGTACTCGAAGGCGTCGAGGTGCCGGGTGGGCGGGAAGCCGGCCTCGGCACCCGCGATGTCGAACCCGACCACGCCCAGGTCCCGGTAGCGGTTGGCGAGTTCGGCGATCTCCAGGGAACGGGCCGCGTGCCGCATCGCGGTGAGCAGGGCGCCGACCCGGATGCGGTGGCCGTTGCCCCGGGCGGTCCGCTCCCCTTCCCGGAAGCCCTCGTTGACGGCCTCCACGACCTGTTCGAGGGTCAGTCCGCCTTCGAGGTGCTGCTCGGGGGCGTAGCGCACCTCGGCGTAGACGACGCCGTCCGCGGCCAGGTCCTCGGCGCACTCGGCGGCGACCCTGACCAGCGCCTCACGGGTCTGCATGACGCCGACGGTGTGCGAGAAGGTCTCCAGATACCGCTCCAGGGAGCCCGAGTCGGCGGCCTCCCTGAACCAGATGCCGAGCTTCTCGGGGTCGGTCTCGGGGAGTTGGGAGTAGCCCGCGGCGCGGGCGAGGTCGACGACGGTCCCGGGACGCAGACCGCCGTCGAGGTGGTCGTGCAGCAGAACCTTGGGTGCCCGGCGGATCTGGTCCGAGCTCGGGGTGGTGCCGATCCGGTCAGTCTGGCTCGTCATTTCCGCACTTTAACTCCTACGCGCGTAGATCGACGGCGGCGCACCCGCGCCGATACGCAACGGTGACCGCACGGACCGGTGGCGTACACCGCGACTTCTGACACTGTTCTGTCATGGCACAGCAAGCGACACCGGTCCGCACGGCCCGGCTGGGGCGTCCACTCGGTCAGGAGACGTCTTCGGTGAGCGGGGTGGTGCTGCTGCTACCCGGCGGCGAGGAGACCTCCTCACGAAGACCCTCGCCCATGCTCGCGGCCGCCTCCGTAAGGGCGTTGGGGCGCCGTCTGACCCGCGCGGGCCGGGACGAGGGCCTGGCCGCGCACGTCGTCCACTATCGCTGGCGCGGCTGGAACGGGAGCGAGGCGCATCTGGCGCGCGACGCCGTCTGGGCCGCGGACGAGGCCGTACGGCGTTACGGGGACGTCTCCGTCTGCCTCGTCGGCGTCGACATGGGGGGACGGGCCGCGCTGCACGCGGGTGGCCACGAGGCCGTCAACTCCGTGCTCGCCATCGCCCCTTGGCTGCCCGAGGAGGACGCCGCCGCGACACCCGAACCGGTGAAACAGCTCGTCGGCCGCCGGGTGATGATCGTGCACGGCACGAACGACGAACGTACCGACCCCGAACTCTCCTTCCGGCTGGCGGCACGGGCGAAGAAGGCGAACCGTGACGTGTGCCGGTTCGAAGTGCACGCGGACGGGCACGGGTTGCACCAGTACCGGGAGGAAGTGCACGCGCTGGCGGAGGACTTCGTCATGGGGACACTGTTCGGGCGGACGTTCTCCCGGCCGGTCGAGGACGCCCTGGCGGCCCCGCCCCCGCTGGGGCTGCGGATGCCGCTGGCCGCCGGATTCGGCAGGTCGCTGCGCCGCTGAGACGGACAACGGCGCGCGGCACCCGGGCCGGGAGACGGCCTACGGGCCGGAAGGCGCCGGCGCCGGACGTGGGGCCGGACGCCGGACGTGGGACCGGTCGCCGGACGCCGGACGTGGGGCCGGTCGCCGGACGCCGGACGTGGGCCGTCCGGAGAGACGGAACCTGGGCCCCGCGCCCGGGGAGGACCCGGACCGGGCCACGGGGCGCAAGCCGCCCACGGCACGCGGGACACCGGACGCGGCACGCAGGACGTGGAGAGGGGCCGGACCGGGCCGTGCGGCGGGAGGCGTCCCCCGGGGGTCGGCCGCCTGCCGCGGGCCGCGTCAGGCGGGGAGCAGGCTGCCGCGCCGGGAGAGCAGGAACTTCTTGAAGGCGGCCACCGGCGCGGTGTCCGGATGGCCGTCCAGCCAGGCCACGCCGATCTCGCGGACCGCGCGCGGGGCGGTCACCGTCAGCTCCACCACCCCCGGGCGGGCGACGGCGGGCGGTGGCAGCAGCGCGACCCCGAGGCCCGCCGCGACCAGGCCCCGCAGTGTCTCCGCCTCCTCGCCCTCGAACGCGACCCGGGGCTTGAACCCGGCCTCCTGACAGAGGTCGTCGGTGATGCGGCGCAGGCCGTAGCCGGGTTCGAGGGTGACGAAGGTGTCCTCGGCGGCCTCGGCGAGGCGGATCCGGCGACGGGACGCCAGCCGGTGGTCGGCGGGCACGACCAGACGCAGCTTCTGTTCGTCGAGGCGGCGGGCGACCAGGTCGGGCGCGTCCGGCACGGGCGAGGTCAGACACAGGTCCAGTTCGCCCGCGCGCAGCTTCTCCAGCATCGCCTCGCCGTAGTTCTGGACGAGGCTGAAGCGGACCCGGGGGTGGTCGGCGCGGAAGGCGTGCAGCAGTCCCGGCACCGTCTCCGCGCCCATGGTGTGCAGAAAGCCGAAGGCGACCTTGCCGGTGGCGGGGTCGGCGTCGGCGCGGACCTCGTCGGCGGCGCGCTCGACCTCGGCGAGGGCGCGCTCGACGGAGGTGAGGAAGGTGCGCCCGGCGGGGGTGAGGGACACCGTACGGCCGCGGCGGGCGAACAGCTCCACCCCCAGGTCCTGTTCGAGGCGGACCATGGACCGGGACAGGGTGGACTGCGGAACCTGCATCTCCTGGGCGGCGCGGGTGACGTGCTCGGTGCGGGCCACGCCGGCGAAATGGACCAGGCGCGGGGCGAGCAACGCGACGATGGCGTCCCGGTCGCCCCTGTCTCCCCTGCCTCCCCTGTCTTTTGTGTCACTGCTCTGTGACAGTCGCCCCTGTGACCTCTGCTGATGCACCATGGGAACGATTATGGCGATTCCGTGCATTGGACGGATGAAAAAGGGGTGCCTAGGTTCGAGGTATGTCTCCCGCCAGTACCGGGGCGTCCACCACCGTGGCCGCCGTCGCACCCGTCTCCGTCCCCGACTCGCGCATGGCTCCCGGCGGCCCCGGCTACCGCCGGATGAGCTTCGCGCTCTTCCTCGCGGGCGTCGCCACCTTCGCTCTCCTGTACTGCACCCAGGCCCTGCTGCCGCTGATCTCCGGCGAGTTCGCCGCCACGGCGAGCCAGGCGAGCTGGACGGTGGCCGCGGCCACCGGCGGACTCGCGCTGTTCGTGCTGCCGATGAGCGCCCTGTCCGAGCGGTTCGGCCGCCGTACGGTGATGACGGCCTCGCTGACGGTCGCGGTGACGGTCGGGATACTGGTCCCCTTCGCTCCGTCGCTGGGCTGGCTGGTGGTACTGCGCGGGCTCCAGGGCGCGGCGCTGGCCGGGCTGCCGGCGTCGGCGACGGCGTACCTGGCGGAGGAGGTGCGCCCCCGGGCCCTGGTCACCGCGATCGGTCTGTTCGTCGCGGGCAACAGCGTCGGCGGGATGAGCGGCCGGGTGATCACCGGCTGGGTCGCGCAGGAGTGGGGCTGGCGCGTCGCCGTCGGCGCGGTCGGCGTGCTCGCAGTGGGCTGCGCGGTGGCCTTCCGGCTGCTGCTGCCCGCCCCGCGGCACTTCACACCGGGCTCGCTGCGCCCGCGGCTGCTGCTGAGCACGGTCCGCGACCACCTCGCCAACCCGCTGCTGCGCCGCCTGTACGCGATCGGCGCGCTGTTCATGACGGTGTTCGGCGGTGTGTACACGGTCATCGGCTACCGCCTGACCGAGGCCCCCTTCTCGCTCCCGCAGGGCATCGTCGGCTCGATCTTCCTGGTCTACCTGGTCGGTACGGTGTCGGCGTCCACGGCGGGCCGTCTGGTCGGCCGGCTGGGCCGGCGCGGCGCCCTGTACCTGGCCGGCGGCACCACGGCGGCGGGCCTGCTGCTGACCCTGGCCGACACGCTCCCGCTGGTCCTGGCGGGCCTGGTGCTGATCACGACGGGCTTCTTCGCCGGTCACGCGGTGGCGTCCTCGGCGGTCAGCAGCACGGCCACCACCGGCCGCGCCCAGGCCTCGGCCCTCTACCAGTCCGCCTACTACATCGGCTCCAGCGCGGGGAGCATGGCCGGCGCCGCGGCGTACCACGCGGGCGGCTGGGCGGCGACCGTCTGCGTCGGCGTCCTGGCGGTGCTCGGCGTCGTGACGATCACGGTCATGGGCTCGCGGGCGGCCCGGCTCCAGCCCTCCCTGGCCTGATCCGCCGCCGGTCCCGGGGCGCGGCCCGCATCGGGTCGCGCCCCGCCGTCGTTCGAGCCCGGCTGGCCTGACCAGGTCTTTTGTCCGGTCCAGGGGTCTTTGTCAGTGGGGTGCGATAGCTTCCGGAGTGCTGGGGCGCACAGGCGCGTGACAGAACGGCCACAGGGGTGGGTGGACCACATGAGCGACGGCACGGCGACGGCGGACGACCTCGACATCAGGCTGGAGAGGCACCGCACCGAGCTGACGGGCTACTGCTACCGCATGCTGGGCTCGGCCTTCGAGGCCGAGGACGCGGTGCAGGACACGATGGTCCGCGCCTGGCGCAACTACGCGAAGTTCGAGGGCCGCTCCAGCCTCCGCTCCTGGCTGTACCGCATCGCGACCAACGTCTGCCTGGACATGCTGACCGCGGGCAACAAGCGCGCCCGTCCCATGGATCTGACGGAGTCGACGCCGCTGGCCCGGGCGGCGCTCTCGCCCCGCCCCGACCACACCTGGCTGGAACCGATGCCGGACGCCCGGGTACTGCCGGCGGTCCAGGACCCTGCGGAGGCGGCGGTGGCGAAGGAATCGGTGCGACTCGCCTTCATGGCGGCCCTCCAGAACCTCCCGCCGAAGCAGCGGGCGGTGCTGATCCTGCGCGAGGTGCTGGCCTGGCGGGCGAGCGAGGTCGCCGAGCTGCTCGACACGACGGTCGCGTCGGTCAACAGCGCGCTGCAACGGGCCCGCGCGACCCTCGCCGAGCGTGAGCAGTCCGGCGCGGACGCGGCCGTCTCCGACCCGCTGGACGAGGAGCAGCAGAAGCTCCTGGAACGCTATGTGGCGGCGTTCGAGGGCTACGACATGACGGCGCTGACCGCCCTGCTGCACGAGGACGCCATCATGACGATGCCGCCGTTCGATCTGTGGCTGACCGGGCACGACGACATCACGGGCTTCATGACGACACTGGGCGCGTCCTGCGCGGGTTCGCGCCTGCTGCCGGTCGAGGTGAACGGTCTGCCGGGCTTCGCCCACTACAAGCCCGACCCCGAGGCCGGCGGGTTCACGCCCTGGTCGATCCAGGTCCTGGAGATCTCAGACGGCCGGCTCACCGGGTTCCACTTCTTCCTCGACACCAAGCGGTGGTTCCCGCTGTTCGGGCTGCCCCTCCACCTCGAAGCGGAGACCGACCAGGTGCAGGAGGGCGCGTAGCGAAGGATCGGGGGCCCGCAGCCGGATGCGGCCCCCGGCCCGCCGGGCGGCCAGTTCCAGCCGCGCCAGCAGGTCCACGGCGCCGAGCCCGGGTGCGCTCAGCCTGCCGACGTCGACCACGGCGACCCGGGTCGGACAGGCCCGCACCGCCGCCCGCACGTCCTCGCACAGCCCCGCCACGCCCTCCCGGGTGACGGGTCCTGCCGGCACGAGTACAGCGGGTGTCATGGCGTCCACGTGCGGTAGACCGGGCGGCGGGCCGTAACTCATCGCGTCGTACCGCGCCCGGCCGTGTCCCACCGTACGGATCACATTGACCTTGTGGAGGCCGCCGCCGGAGAGTTCGCTGTATGTCCCACATATCGTCTCGGCCCACACCGTCCACGCAGCCGGCACCACCCCTTCCGTCCACGCCCGTTCCGCCCTCGCCGCCCGCCCGGCCGCTGTCCGTGGCGGGGTCCGCCGAGGGGGTCCTGTGCAGGGGGTGCTGAGCGGCTTCGCGGTCATCGCGATCGTCATCTGCGTCGGCTATGTCCTGGGGCGCGGCGGCCATCTCGGCGAGCACGGCCGCGAGGTGCTGACCAAGCTCGCCTTCCACGTGGCGTCCCCGGCCCTGCTGTTCACCATGCTCGCCCGCGCCGACCTGTCGGTGATCTTCTCCAGCAGGCTCCTGGTCACGGCGCTGAGCACGGCCGCGGCGGCCGGTGTCTTCGTCGCGGTGGGGATCGTACGGCGCTGGGGCGTCGGCACGACGACGATCGGCGCGCTGTGCTCCAGCTACGTCAACTCCGGCAACCTGGGCATCCCCATCGCCGTGTACGTGCTGGGCGACGCCTCGCTGGTGGCGCCGGTGCTGCTGTTCCAGCTGATCGGTGTCACGCCCGTCGCGCTGACGATCCTGGACCTGTCGGGCGGGGGCGCCAAGGGACCGCTGTGGCGACGGCTGCTCACCCCGCTGCGCAATCCGATCGCGGTCGGCTCGCTCGCCGGGGTCACCGTCTCGGCGACCGGGCTGAGCATCCCCGGCCCGGTGATGGACCCGCTCACCCTGATCGGCAACATGTCGGTGCCCGCGGTCCTGCTCGCCTTCGGCATCTCGCTGTGCGGCAGCACACTGCCGGGCCGGGGTCCCGACCGGTTCCCGGTGCTGCTGTCGGTCGCGCTGAAGTCGGTGGGCCAGCCGGCCGCGGCCTGGGCGCTGGCGGTGGGCGTCTTCGGTCTGCACGGAGCGAGGCTGCTCGACGTGGTGGTGACCTCGGCCCTCCCGGCCGCCCAGAACCTCTTCACCTACGCCTCCAGCTACGGCGTGGGCGAGCGCCTGGCCCGGGACTCGATCCTGCTGTCGACGATGGCCTCTGTACCGGTCCTGGTGGTGATCGCGGCGCTGCTGGGCTGACAGCGAAGGTCAGTCGACGGGAAACTCGCCGGTGTCGATGACGAGGTCGAAGGGCGCTGGCAGCTTCAGCGCCTCGCCGAACTTGACGGTGCTCAGCGGGCGGTAGACATCGCCCTTGGGGTCTCCGTAGAGCGTCGCGGCGGGGCCTTCGGGAGCCCAGCGGTCGACCAGGAGATAAAGCGGAATGCCTGCGGTGGCATAGGCAGCGGGCTTACTGATGCGGTCGTGGCGGGAATTGCTCTTGGAGGTGACCTCGACGACCAGTTCGGCCAGGGCCGCAGGGATGTGGGTGTCCGTGTCCGCGCCCTCCCGCACCGGAGCCACCACGATGTCCGGGATGAGCATTCCCAGGCGCGACGGCACGGCGATGGCCAGGGTCTGGAAAACCTCCCAGTCCTCGGGAATCACGGAGTAGAGGCGACGCTGAATGCGAGCCGCGATGAGGTTGTGACGGTATGCGGGAGCAGGTGACACGGTGATGATCCCCTCGATGATCTCCACCTTGCTGCCCTCGGGCCATTCCATCTCCTCCCAGAACCGGACGAGGTCGTCCCAGCTCTGCTCGGGGTCCTGGCTCACGGTGAGTGCGCTCATGGCGGTCTCCAATCGGTGCGTCACCGATGCAAGCATGCCGAACGGGACCGGCGAGGGTCCACCGGTCCCGTTCACCCGAAAGGGAAAACCGCAGGTCAGGCGATACGCTCCAGCACCACCGGGGACGCCGTGAACGGCGTGTCGGCCGGGGCGACGTCGTACGAGCCCTCGACCGCCTCCAGCGCGTACGCGAAGCGCTCGGGCGTGTCCGTGTGCAGGGTCAGCAGGGGCTGGCCCGCGGTGACCGTGTCGCCGGGCTTGGCGTGCAGCTCGACGCCCGCGCCCGCCTGCACCGGGTCCTCCTTGCGGGCGCGCCCGGCGCCCAGGCGCCAGGCGGCGACACCGATGTCGTAGGCGTCGAGGCGGGTCAGCACGCCCGAAGCGGCGGCCGTGACGACGTGCTGCTCCTTCGAGGTGGGCAGCGGGGCGTCCGGGTCGCCGCCCTGGGCCGCGATCATGCGGCGCCAGACGTCCATCGCCGAGCCGTCGGCCAGGGCCTTCGCCGGGTCGGCGTCCTTCACGCCCGCCGCGTCGAGCATCTCGCGGGCCAGCGCGAGGGTGAGCTCGACGACGTCCGCCGGGCCGCCGCCCGCCAGGACCTCCACCGACTCACGGACCTCCAGCGCGTTGCCGGCGGTCAGGCCGAGGGGGGTCGACATGTCCGTGAGGAGCGCGACCGTCTTCACACCGTGGTCGGTGCCCAGGCCCACCATGGTGGAGGCCAGTTCCCGGGCGTCCTCGATCGTCTTCATGAAGGCGCCGGTGCCGACCTTGACGTCCAGGACCAGGGAGCCGGTGCCCTCGGCGATCTTCTTCGACATGATCGAGGAGGCGATCAGCGGGATCGCCTCGACCGTGCCGGTGACGTCGCGCAGGGCGTAGAGCTTCTTGTCGGCGGGCGCGAGGCCGTCGCCCGCCGCGCAGATCACCGCGCCGGTGGTGTCCAGGACGTGCAGCATCTCCTCGTTGGAGAGCAGCGCCCGCCAGCCGGGGATCGACTCCAGCTTGTCGAGGGTGCCGCCGGTGTGGCCGAGGCCACGGCCGGAGAGCTGGGGCACGGCCGCGCCGCAGGCCGCCACCAGCGGGGCCAGCGGCAGGGTGATCTTGTCGCCGACGCCACCCGTGGAGTGCTTGTCGGCGGTCGGCCGGGAGAGGGAGGAGAACTCCATGCGCTCGCCGGAGGCGATCATCGCCGCGGTCCAGCGGGCGATCTCACGGCGGTTCATGCCGTTCAGCAGGATCGCCATGTTGAGGGCGGCCATCTGGTAGTCGGCGACCTCGCCGCGTGTGTACGCGTCGATGACCCAGTCGATCTGCTCGTCGCCGAGCTCGCCGCGGTCCCGCTTGGTACGGATGACGGAGATGGCGTCCATGGCCATGGCTTTCCTTCCGGGGGGTGCGAAGAGCGCGGCCCCTCTGCGCTGGTCAGAGGGGCCGCACGGGAGTTACTTGGTGAGGTGGTCCGGGCCGAAGGCCTGCGGCAGCATCTCCGCGAGCGGCAGGATCCCCGCCGGGGTCTCCAGCAGGAGATCCGCCCCGCCGAACTCGTACAGCAGCTGTCGGCAGCGGCCGCACGGGACGAGGATGTCGCCCTTGCCGTCCACGCACGTGAAGTGCGTCAGCCGTCCGCCCCCGGTGCGCTGCAACTCCGAGACCAGTCCGCACTCGGCGCACAGCCCGAGTCCGTACGAGGCGTTCTCGACGTTGCAGCCGGAGACCGTGCGACCGTCGTCGACCAGGGCGGCGACGCCGACCGGATAGCCGGAGTACGGGGCGTAGGCGTGGGACATGGCGTCCCTGGCCTGCGCGCGCAGCGCCGCCCAGTCGACGTCGGCGGACGGGGTCACTTGCCCTGTCCCTTCCGGTACGGCAGGCCGTCCGCCTTCGGCATCCTGAGGCTCTGCGCGAACAGCGAGAGCACCAGCAGCGTGACGATGTACGGGGTCGCCGTGACCAGCTGGCGCGGGACCTCGTTCGTGGAGGTGTACCAGACGAACATCAGGGCGGCGATCACCGCGGTGACGACGGCCGGGACGTACTTCTTCTTCCAGGCCAGGTAGGCCGCGCCGAACACCAGCAGGATCGCCAGCAGCAGGATCAGCGCGTGGACGTTGGTCGTGCCGCCGCGCAGGTTGAGGCTGTCGGTGTAGCCGAACAGGCCCGCGCCGAGGGCGAGGCCGCCCGGCATCCAGTTGCCGAAGATCATCGCCGCGAGGCCGATGTAGCCGCGGCCGGCCGTCTGGCCGTCCAGGTACACGTTCGACGCGACGATCGACAGGAAGGCGCCGCCGAGACCGGCGAAGCCGCCGGAGATGATGACGGCGATGTACTTGTACTTGTAGACGTTGACGCCGAGCGACTCGGCCGCCACCGGGTTCTCGCCGCAGGAGCGCAGGCGCAGGCCGAACGCGGTGCGCCACAGCACCCACCAGGTGATCGGCACGAGCGCGACGGCGATGACGGTGAGCGGCGACAGGTCGGTGATCAGACCGCCGACCAGGCCGGCGATGTCCGAGACCAGGAACCAGTGCTTCTCGTTGAGCGTGTTCAGCCAGTCGGACAGGCCGGGGATGTCGAAGGTGCCCAGCGAGTCGATCGGCGGGGACTGCTTGGCGGAGCCCTCGGGAGCGTTCTCGAAGGTGAACTTCGACAGGTAGCGGGTGGTGCCGAGCGCCAGGATGTTCACGGCCACACCGGAGACGATGTGGTTGACGTTGAAGGTCACGGTGGCGATGGCGTGCAGGACGGCGCCGAGCGCGCCGCCGATGATGCCGAAGGCCACACCGACCCACGGGCCCCACTGGTAGCCGGCCCAGGCACCGAACCAGGTGCCGAGGATCATCATGCCCTCGAGGCCGATGTTGACGACGCCCGAGCGCTCCGCCCACAGGCCGCCGAGGCCCGCGAGACCGATCGGCACGGCCAGCCGCAGGGCGGTGGACATCTGGCCGGTGGAGGTGATGCCGTCCGCGCCGGTGATCAGCCGGACGATCGAGGTCAGGACCAGCACGCCCGCGATGACCAGCAGGAGTACGGGCAGCGACATGCGGCGGCCGGACTTGCCGGGCTTCGCCTGCGGCTTCTTGGCGATGGTCGCGGTGGACATCAGGCCGCCACCTCCTTGTTGGTGTTCTGGGCGGCGGCGGCCAGCTCGGCACCGACCCGGTGCTGCTGACGGCGCAGACCCCACTGGCGTACGAACTCGTACGAGATGACGACCGCGAAGACGATCAGGCCCTGCATGATCGTGGCGATCTCCTTCGGGTAGGCCTCCGGAGTCGCGTAGTCGAGGGCGGGCGAGGCCTTGTCGAGGAACGCCCACAGCAGGGCGGCGAAGGCGATGCCGCCCGGGTTGTTGCGGCCCAGCAGCGCGATGCCGATGGCGGTGAAGCCGAGGCCCGCCGGGAAGCTCAGGCTGTAGGTGTGGGTGTCGCCGAGCAGCAGCGGCAGACCGGACAGGCCCGCCACCGCGCCGGAGATCAGCATGGAGACCAGCACCATGCGCTTGGCGCTGACGCCGGAGGCGGCTGCGGCCGTCTCCGAGGCGCCGGTGGCGCGCAGGTCGAAGCCGAAGCGGGTGCGGTTGAGGACCAGCCAGTACAGGACGCCCAGCAGGATCGCGAGGAAGACCAGGCCGTAGATCTCACCGACGTCGGCGCCGAGGTTGATGCCCGGGAACCAGCCGGACTCGTGCATGACGCCGGTCGTCATGTTGTTGCCGACCTGTACGCCCCACACGTCCTTCTGGGTGAGGTAGACGATGAGGCTGGTGGCGATGGCGTTCAGCATGATCGTCGCGACGACCTCGCTGACGCCCCGGGTGACCTTCAGGACGCCCGCGATGCCCGCCCAGAAGGCGCCGGTGCACATGGCGACCAGCAGGAGCAGCGGGATCTGGAGGGCGCTCGGCAGCGCGACGTTCGCGCCGACGACGGCGGTCATCACCGCGGCGAGGCGGTACTGGCCGTCGACGCCGATGTTGAACAGGTTCATCCGGAAGCCGAGCGCCACACCGATGGCGGCGATGTAGTACAGGGACGCCTGGTTGATGATCAGGACCTGGATGTCCGAGTACGGCAGCTGCTGGAGCATCAGCGTGTACGGCTCGATCGGGTTCTTGCCCGAGGCGAGCAGGACGATCGAGGTCAGCGCGATCGCCAGGACGAGCGCGATGACCGGGCCGGCCACCGCGAGGAGCACGCGCTCCTTGTCGAACTTCTTCATCGGGCCTCGTCCTCCGGACCGGCAGCTTCCTCGGTGGTTTCCACGGTCTCCGCGGCTCCCAGGGACTTCTTGGTGTCCACGGGCTTCGTGGTCTCCACGTGTTCCAGGTGGCCGGACGCGGCACCGGTCATCGCCGAGCCGAGTTCCTCCGGCGTGATCGTGGCGGGATCCGCGTCGGCGACCAGCCTGCCGTCGTAGATCACCCGCAGGGTGTCCGACAGGCCGATCAGTTCGTCCAGGTCCGCGGAGATCAGCAGCACGGCCAGGCCCTCGCGGCGGGCCTCGCGGATGCGGTCCCAGATCTGCGCCTGGGCGCCGACGTCCACACCACGGGTGGGGTGGGCGGCGATCAGGAACTTGGGCTTGTGGCTCATCTCGCGGCCGACGATCAGCTTCTGCTGGTTGCCGCCGGACAGGGAGGCGGCGGTGACGTCGATGCCGGGGGTGCGGACGTCGTACTCCTCGACGATCCGGCGGGTGTCGGCCTGGGCGCCCTTGGGGTCCAGCCAGAAGCCCTTGGCGTTGGGCTTCTCGGTGACGTGGCCGAGGATACGGTTCTCCCAGAGCGGGGCCTCCAGGAGCAGGCCCTGGCGGTGGCGGTCCTCGGGGATGTAGCCGACGCCCGACTCACGGCGCTTGCGGGTCGGCCACGGCGTGATGTCCTGGTCGAGGAAGTGCACGGAACCGGAGTCGGCGTTCTTCAGGCCGATCAGGGCGTCGATCAGCTCGGTCTGGCCGTTGCCCTCGACACCGGCGATACCCATGACCTCGCCGGCGCGGATGACGAAGGAGACGTCGTCGAGGACGCGCTTGGCCGCGCCGGGGGAGGTGGCCTCGGTGAGGACGTCGGCGCCCTCGGGGGCACCGGAGGAACCGGCCGTGGCGGTCTCGGGCTGCGCGCCGAGCTCACCGAGGGAGGCGCCGCCGCTCGCGTACACGGTGAGGTTGCGCACCTCCAGGACGACCCGGTCGGTGACGGTCGACTCGGCCGTCTCGGGGGTGGGCAGCTCGCTGCCCACCATCATCTCGGCGAGCTGGCGCGGGGTGGTCTCGGCGGGGACGGCCGTGCCGACGGTCGTACCGCGGCGGATGACGGTGATGTCGTCGGCCACCGACAGCACCTCGCCGAGCTTGTGCGAGATGAAGATGACCGAGAGGCCCTCGGACTTGAGTTCGCGCAGGTTGTCGAAGAGCGCGTCGACCTCCTGCGGGACGAGCACGGCGGTCGGCTCGTCGAGGATCAGCGTGGTGGCGCCGCGGTAGAGGACCTTGAGGATCTCCACCCGCTGGCGGTCGGCGACGCCGAGGTCCTCGACCAGGGCGTCCGGGCGTACGCCCAGTCCGTACCGGTCGGAGATCTCCTTGATCTTCTTACGGGCGTTGCCGCCGATGCCGTACAGCTTTTCGCTGCCCAGCACCACGTTCTCCAGCACGGTCAGGTTGTCGGCCAGCATGAAGTGCTGGTGGACCATGCCGATGCCGCGGGTGATGGCGTCGGCGGGGCTGCCGAAGGCGACCTGCTCGCCGTCGATCTCGATGGTGCCCTCGTCCGGCTTCTGCATGCCGTAGAGGATCTTCATCAGCGTCGACTTGCCGGCGCCGTTCTCGCCCACCAGGGCGTGCACGGTGCCCTTGCGGACCGTCAGGTGGATGTCGTGGTTGGCGACGACACCGGGAAATCGCTTGGTGATCCCCGCCAGCTCGACCGCGACTGTCGACGGGGCGGTGAGCGGAGGGCTGCTGGACGCGTCGATGGCGCACTCTCCTTGGGAAAGGGGTCGCTCTACGCGCGTAGCGTCCCCGCTTTAAATAGTGCCCGGACCTGATCGTTCTTGTTTCACTCACGATCCGTTCCGAGCATTCTGCCGCGCGAACGGGGCGCGGGGGGACATCCTCCCCGCACCCCGTTCCGCGGCCGTAACGCTGCCATTACAGCGTCCTTTTGACCATGTCTACGACAGGCCTACCAGCACTGGTTCAGGAGGTCTTGACCGTGATGCTGCCGGACTTGATGGCCTCCTCGGCCTTCTTCACCGCGTCCTGGATGGCGGCGTTGCTCTCGAACGCGGGGTTCGAGTGCGACAGGCTCACGCCACCGTTCTCCAGGCTGCCACGGACCACACCGGTCTCCGGCTTGCCGTCGTGGACGGACTTGGCCAGGTCGTAGACCGCGCCCTCGACGTTCTTCATGGCGGAGGTCAGGATCGAGTCCTTGTACTTCGCCAGCGCGTCCTGCTTGTACTGGTCGGAGTCGACGCCGATGGCCCAGATCTTGTGCTCGTTGGCGGCCTTGATGACACCCTGGCCGGACAGGCCGGCGGCGGCGTAGACCACGTCGGCGCCCGCGTCGATCTGGCCGTTGGCGGCGTTCTCGCCCTTGTCGGGGCTGGAGAAGCCACCCTCCTGCGCGGTCTCGGTCAGGTACTGCTCCTTGACCGTGACGCCCTTCTTGGTGTCCTCGACGCCCTGCTTGAAGCCGGCACCGAACTTGTGGATCAGCGGGACGTCCACGCCGCCGATGAAGCCGACGGTGTTGGTCTTGGTGGCCTTGGCGGCGGCGACGCCGGCCAGGTAGGAGGCCTGCTCCTCGTGGAAGACCAGGTCGGCGACGTTGTCGGCCTTGATGGTCTCGTCGTCGACGATGCCGAAGGTGGTCTTCGGGTACTTCGCCGCGACCTCCTTGACGGCCGGCGCGTAGGCGAAGCCGACGCCGATGACCGGGTTGTAGCCCTTCTTGGCCAGGGTCTCCAGGCGCTGCACCTTGTCCGCGTCGGACTCGCCGTCCTGGGGCTCCACGGCCGCGCTCTTGTAGCCGAAGTCCTTGTCGGCCTTCTCCAGGCCGGCGGTGGCGGCGTCGTTGAAGGACTGGTCGCCCTTGCCGCCGACGTCGTACGCCAGGGCCAGGCCCAGGTTCTTGTCGCCACCGGACGAGGACGACGAGGAGGAGGAGCTTCCGCAGGCGGAAACAGTGACGGCAAGAGCTGCGGTTGCAACGCCTGCAACCGCAATACGGGACACCCGGCGCATGGAACGAGACTCCTTTGTGCAAGCGCCCAAACCAGGCGCTGGTTCCGCCGCAGCGTAACGCGCGTAGACCAGACGAGAAAACCCCTTCTGTCCGGTCCGTTACCGAGCTGTGGCCACAGTCGTAACCCAGACTACGGACAGCAGTGCGCCCCTTGCGGGAGGCAAGGGGCGCACGAGTTTCGCCGGTGCCCTCAGACGCGACGTACGTCACTGTCGTGTCGCGCACCGTGGCGTGGCACTACTCCGTCTTGACGGTGACCGTGCCGGCGATGATGTCCGCCTTGGCCTTGTCGACGGCGGCGACGACGTCGGCCATCGCCTTGTACTTCGGGTTGGTGTCGGCGAAGCCGACACCGCCGGACTTCAGGTCGCCACGCACCTCACCGGTGAGCGGCTTGCCCTCGACGACGGACTTGGTCAGGTCGTAGACCGCGCCGCCGACGTTCTTCAGGGCCGAGCCGAGGATGTAGTCCTTGTACTTGGACAGCGCCGCCTGCGCGTACTGGTCGGAGTCGACGCCGATGGCCCACACCTTGTGCTCGGCCGCGGCCTTGATCACACCCTGACCGGACAGACCGGCCGCCTGGTAGACGACGTCGGCGCCGGCCTCGATCTGGCCGTTGGCCGCGTTCTCGCCCTTGTCGGGGCTGGAGAAGCCGCCCTCCGCGGGCGTCTGGGTGAGGTACTGCGACTCGATCTTGATGTTCGGGTTGACGGACTTGGCGCCCTGGTCGAACCCGGCCTCGAACTTGTGGATCAGCGGGATGTCCACGCCGCCGATGAAGCCGATGTGGTTCTTCTTGGTGGCCTTGGCCGCGGCCACGCCCGCCAGGTACGAGGACTGCTCCTCGTGGAAGACCATGTCGGCGACGTTGGCCGACTTGATGGTGGCGTCGTCGATGATGCCGAAGGTGATCTTCGGGTACTTCGCGGCGGCCTCCTTCACGGCCGGCGCGTAGGCGAAACCGACGCCGATGATCGGGTTGTAGCCCGCCTTGGCGAGGGTCACCAGGCGCTGCGTCTTGTCCGCGTCGGACTCGCCGTCCTGCGGCTCGACGTCCTGGCCGCCGATCTTGAACTCGGCCTTGGCCTTCTCGAAGCCGGCGAAGGCCGCGTCGTTGAAGGACTGGTCGCCCTTGCCGCCGATGTCGTACGCGAGACCGATGCCCTTGGCCGAGTACTTGCCGGACGTGGAGTCACCGCCGCCGGCCGAGTCGGTGCTGGACTTGCCACAGCCGACCGCCGCGAGTGCGAGGACCGTGACGGCCACCGCTGCTTGGGAGAACCTGGTCCTCCGAGAAATCAGACGCACAGCAAGCACCCTTCATCCCCACGGCACCGTCGCCGGCCCGCTACCCCTTGCGCCGCCACAGGTGGCGATTCCGGCGCACAGTAACGCGCGTAGAAGGGGAGGGGAACGGGGTTCCTCGCGGCCGTTATCGATTCGTGCCGCCGACGGGCCGCATTCCGGCTCCACCGGTTACAGCCGGATAACTCAAGTGGACGAAGGGGCACATGACGGGCGCACCCCGCTGTCGTCGCGTCAGGCGCCCGACGGGCCACGCCGATCGCCGAACCGGGTACCCGACGGGTCGGGCAGATCGCCGAACCGGGCCGACCGCCGACTCGGGCCGATCGCGGCCCCGGGCACCCGCCGAGCCGGGCCGATCGCGCCGACCCGAACTCCCGGTGGCCCAGGCCGGTCCGGACCCCGACTCCGGAACCCGGCGGCCCCTGTCGCGGCTCAGCCCGCCGCGTCCAGCAGTACGGCGGCGGTGAACAGCTCGACCCCGACCGTGATCGCGGACTCGTCGGCGTCGAAGTCGCCCTGGTGCAGGTCGCGCACGGTCCGCTCGCCGGGCGTACGCACCCCGAGGCGCGCGAGGGCTCCCGGCACCTGTTCGAGGTACCAGGAGAAGTCCTCCCCGCCGAGGCTCTGCTCGGTGCTCTCCACCGACTCCGCTCCCCGGCGCGCGGTCATGGCGTCCCGCAGCAGTTCGACGACCACCGGGTCGTTCACCACGGGCGGGACCCCGCGCACATAGGTGATCTCCGACTTGGCCCGGTGCAGGTTGGCGACCTCGTCGATCGCGGCGACCACGACGTCGGGCGCCTGCCGCCACGCCTCGATGTCCAGGCAGCGCACGGTGCCGGAGAGTTCGGCGTGCTGCGGGATGACGTTCGGCGCGTGACCGGACTCGATCCGCCCCCAGGTCACGGCCATCCCGCTGCGGGTGTCCACCCGACGGGCGACGATCGCGGGCACGTCGGTGGCGACCCGGGCCGCGGCGGTGACGAGGTCGGTGGTCAGGTGCGGTCGCGCGGTGTGCCCGCCGGGGCCGTTCAGCGCGATCTCCAGCCGGTCGCAGGCCGAGGTGATGGGCCCCGGCCGCAGCCCGATCCGCCCGGCGTCGACCCGGGGGTCGCAGTGCACGGCGAGGATCTGCCGCACGCCCTCCAGCGCGCCGTCCTCGATGGCGTCGACGGCGCCGCCCGGCAGCACCTCCTCGGCGGGCTGGAAGATCAGCCGCACGGGCTGGGGCAGCAGGCCCCGCTCGTGCAGCTCCGCCAGGACGAGCCCGGCGCCCAGGACGACGGTCGTGTGCACGTCGTGCCCGCAGGCGTGCGCCCGGTCGGGCACGGTGGAGCGGTAGGCGCACTCGGTCTTCGCGTCCGGGATGGGCAGGGCGTCGATGTCGGCCCGCAGGGCCAGCAGGCCGCGACCGCCCGCCGGCGCCTCCCCGTCCACGCCGATGTCGCAGACGAGCCCGGTCCCGACGGCGAGCACCCGGGGCCGCAGACCGGCCTGCTCCAGCCGCTCCTTGATCGCCGCCGTGGTGCGGAACTCCTGGTTGCCGAGCTCGGGATGCATGTGCAGGTCGCGCCGGAAGGCGACGAGCTCGGCACGCAGTGCCTCGGGCAGTGCACCGGGGAGCACGGCATCGGCGGGGATATCGGCCTCGGACTCTCGGGACATCAATTGGTTCACCCTCTGAAGGGTAGGTCTCCGGGGCGGCCAACTGCCCCTCGAACAACAAAACTTCAGCCCGTTAGGGGAAGAAAAACTGGCCGCCGGACGCATAGGCGTCGATTCAGGTGGGTAAACTCGCCCGCTTTTCCGGACGGGCGTCGCACCCAGCCACACTTCAGGCATACCATGCCCCGCCGTACGTACGCCGTTCTGTTCACCCGTCGGAACGGA
Source organism: Streptomyces adustus (assembly GCF_009377175.1). Taxonomy (GTDB): domain Bacteria; phylum Actinomycetota; class Actinomycetes; order Streptomycetales; family Streptomycetaceae; genus Streptomyces; species Streptomyces adustus. The sequence continues at coordinate 10,097 of NZ_VJZD01000112.1, read as the reverse complement.
ACCGGGACGCGCCCCGGGCGGGTGTCCCGCCCGGTCCTGGCCCGCCCGGCCCGTCCGCGGGACGGGCTCGGCCATCCGGCGGACGGCCTGCCGGTGCCCTCGGTAGCCTCCGGGCATGTGACCCACCCCGACAGCGGTGAACTCACCGCACCCTTCATATCCGCGACCCGGACCTCGTACGACACCATCGCCGCGGACTACGCCGACTGCTTCGCGGACCACCTCGCCGTACACCCCGTCGAACGTTCCCTCCTCGCCGCCTTCGCCGAGCTCGTGCGGGAGCGGGGCACGGCGCCCGTGGCCGACCTGGGCAGCGGGCCCGGACATGTCGCGGCCCGGCTGCACGCCATGGGCGTGCCGGTCTTCGGGGTCGACGTGTCCCCGCGGATGGTGGAGCTGGCCCGCGCGGCGCACCCCGCGCTCCGCTTCCACGTGGGGTCGATGACCTCGCTGGACCTGCCGGACGCGACCCTCGGCGGGGTGCTCGCCCTCTACTCGATCATCCATGTACCGGACGATCACCTGCCGAAGGTGTTCGCGGAGTTCCACCGGGTACTGGCGCCGGGCGGGCAGGTGATGCTGGGGTTCCAGTGGCACGAGGAGGAGAGCGGGATGCATCTCGCCGAGCGCTTCGGCCACGAGATCTCGCTGGACTACCACTGGCACACCCCGGACGCCGTGGCCGACCTCCTCGTGAAGTCCGGTTTCCGGCTCCGGGCCCGCCTGCTGCGCGAACCCAACGCCGAGGAGAGGCTCCCGCGGGCGTTCCTGCTCGCCCACAAGCCCGAGGCGGCATAGCGGGCCGTGGCCCGCACACCGTGGGTGCGCGGGCCACGTCCGACCGCCCACCGTGGACGGACACGGACCGACCCGACCGTCGAGGGCGACCGCGGGCGCACGCCCGACCGCCCGGCGGTAGGCCGCAGACGCGCACGCCGGCAACCCTGCACGGGCCGCAGACGCGGCCGCGCGGCCGTCGTGGGCGACCGCAGGCATGGACGCGCGGCCGTCGTGCAGGCCGCGGAATGCGTGCGCCCAGCCATCGAGGGCGACCGCGGGCGCACGCCCGACTGCCCGGCGGTAGGCCGCAGACGCGTGCGCCCGACCGCCCGGCGGCGGGCCGCAGACGTGTCCGCCCGGCCGCCACCGACGACCGCGGGCGCGCACGCCCGGCCGCCCGGCGGCGGGCCGTGCGCGTGTGCGCCCGGGCTCGCGGACGGGTGCGAGCCCGGGCGCGGGCCGGTGCCCTGGGTCGGGCGGGTGCGGGGCGGTTGGCCCGTGTGTTCCTGTCGGGTGGCTACTGCTGGCCCGCGGACACCCGGGTGACGTCCCGCGCCGTGCCCGTGACCCCCGACAGGAAGCCCTGGGCCCGGGGCGAGGCGTTCTCCGTCAGCCAGCCGGGGTCGATGTCGCAGACCGCGACCCGCACCTCCGTACCGGCCAGCGCGAGCGGCAGCGTGTGGACGACCGTCGACGGGAAGCTGAGGATCGTCCGCCCGATCGGACCGCGCCGGGCGATCAGTTCGAGCGGGAGTTCGGGACGGACTATCTCCAGCCCCGTCTCCCCCGCGAGCCGGTGCAGCTTCTCCGTGCTCTCGCGGCGGTGCGCGAAGTAGCGCGTCGCCCCGTGCGCCCTGGCCAGCGCGCCCACCGCGGTCACGTACCGGTCCGCGTCGACCACGCCGGTCTCCACCAGCGAGGTGCCGACCAGGTCCGCGCCCTTGGCGACCCGGGGCGGGCCGAAGCGGGAGCGGGTCCAGGCGAAGGCGTTCTGAGTGATCGTCACGCCCTCGGGCGCCTCCTCTATGGGCATCGAGGAGAAGATCTCCACCCGGCGGCCCTCGCCCGGGGTCAGCCGGCGCCGGGCCGAGGACGACACCGGCCCGAACAGCACGTCGCGCGGACCGGGGCGGCCCCCCTTGCGGTGCCAGCGCACCAGCCGCTCGCCCCGGGCCAGCTGGGCGACGAACTCCATCGTCGCCGTGCCGTCGTCGACCACGACCAGGTCCCGGGCCCGGGTGATGGTCAGCAGCAGCTGTACGTAACGGGAGAACGGGTCTCCCATCACCACGCGTTCCGCCCCGCGCAGCAGCCCGGACAGGCCGCCGATGGTGCGGAAGGGCGCCGCCGCACCGCCCCGCGCCTCCTCCCAGCGGACCGCGTGACCGTCCTCGCGGGCCAGCTCCGCCATCCGGCGCAGCTGACCGCGGGTCATCGGGTCCATCGGGGACAGGACGACGAGGGTGAACCCCGCGCCGGACCGCTCCGGACCGCCCAGCCCGTGCGCATGCGCCCATTCGAGCACGTTCAGCAGCTGAACCGGGCTCTCCACGAAGGCGAGCGTGTGGGGGGTGCCGGTGGTCCCGGCGCGAGGGTTCATCGACGTACGACCGTCCCGTAAGCCACTCGGAGTCGGACTGGGGGCCGAGCTCGTGCTCAGACCGAGACCGGCTCGCCCGCGGCGGCGGCGATCTCCGCCTCGGCGACGACACCGGTGACGCGGCGCAGCTTCTTCATCGGGCCGAGCTCGGAGTCGTAGACCTTCTTGACGCCGTCGCCGAGCGAGGCCTCGATGGTGCGGATGTCGCGGACCAGGCGCTGAAGGCCCTGCGGCTCCACGGAGGCGGCCTGGTCCGAGCCCCACATGGCGCGGTCGAGGGTGATGTGGCGCTCGACGAAGGTGGCGCCGAGGGCGACCGCGGCGAGCGTGGTCTGGAGGCCCGTCTCGTGGCCGGAGTAGCCGATCGGGACGTTCGGGTACTCGGCCTGGAGGGTGTTGATGACGCGGAGGTTGAGCTCCTCGGCCTTCGCCGGGTAGGTCGAGGTGGCGTGGCAGAGCAGGATGTTGTCCGAGCCGAGGACCTCGACCGCGTGGCGGATCTGGCGCGGGGTGGACATGCCGGTGGAGAGGATGACCGTGCGGCCGGTGGCGCGCAGCGCGCGCAGCAGCTCGTCGTCCGTCAGGGAGGCGGAGGCCACCTTGTGGGCGGGGACGTCGAACTTCTCCAGGAAGGCGACGGCCTCGGTGTCCCACGGGGAGGCGAACCAGTCGATGCCCTGCTTCTTGCAGTGCTCGTCGATCTGACGGTACTCGTCCTCGCCGAACTCCACGCGGTGGCGGTAGTCGATGTAGGTCATCCGGCCCCAGGGGGTGTCGCGCTCGATGTCCCACTGGTCGCGCGGGGTGCAGATCTCCGGGGTGCGCTTCTGGAACTTGACGGCGTCGCAGCCTGCCTCGGCGGCGGCGTCGATGAGCTTGAACGCGTTCTCCAGCTCGCCGTTGTGGTTGATGCCGATCTCACCGACGACGTAGACGGGCTGACCGGGGCCGGCGGTCTTGGAACCGAACGTGCGCAGACGGGAGTTGGTGCTCATGGCAGAGATGTCCTTACTGGGGGAGGGAGTCGAGAGAGGGGCCGAGGATCCAGCTGGCGATCTCTCGGATCGCGCCGTCGCCACCGGGGAGAGTGGTGACCGCGCGTGCGGCGCCGCGCACGACGTCGTGGGCGCTCGCGACCGCCACGGGCCAGCCCACGAGGGCGAAGCACGGGAGGTCATTGACGTCGTTGCCGACGTAGAGCACGCGCTCAGGCGCGATGCCCTGCTCCTCGCACCACTGCTTCAGTGCGAGGTCCTTGCGGTCGATGCCGTGCAGCACCGGGAGCTTGAGCTTCCGGGCCCGGGCGGCGACGACCGGGTTCTGTTCCGAGGACAGGATCAGCATCTTCAGGCCGCTCCTGCGGAGCGCCGCGATGCCGAGTCCGTCCCCGCGGTGCACGGAGACGAACTCCCGTCCGTCGGCGTCGATCAGCACCCGGTCGTCGGTCTGGGTGCCGTCGAAGTCGAGGACGACCGCGTCGATGTCGTCGGCGGTCGGCAGCGAACCGGGGAGGTCCGCGTCGAAGAGGGGGGCCAGCGCGCGGGCGCGGGCGAGATCGTGCGGGTCGTCGATCTCCAGCACCCGGGCCGGGTCGGTGCGCACCAGTTCGGTACGGCCGAAGAAGCGGTGCCGGTGCGCGCGGAAGCCGGTGGCCTCCATCGCGTAGGCGGCGCCGGTCTCCAGCAGGTCCTGGGGGCGGTCCTGGCGGCGCGGGCGGAAGGACTTGTCGTGGTTGACGCCGTAACCGCCCTCGGTGACGGCAGGGTCGGCGACCTTGGTGCCGCCGCCGACCTCGTCGGCGCGCCCGGTCTCGTCGGCGCGTCCGGTCTCGACGACGGCCGGCTCGTCGGCCGCGTCCCGCCAGATGAAGCCGTGGAAGGGGGCCACGGTGACCGCCGTGTCGGCGCCGTTCTCGACGACCGCGCCGGCTACGCCGTCGATGTCCTCGCGGAGGATGAAGGGGCTGGTGCACTGCACGAGGAGCACCGCGTCGACCCGGGCGCCGTGCAGGGCCTCGTGGGCGTCCATGGCGTGCAGGACGGCGGCCTCGGAGGTGGCGGTGTCGCCGGCGATGGCGGCGGGCCGCAGCACGACCTCGGCGCCGGCCTGCCGGGCGGCGGCGGCGATGGCGTGGTCGTCGGTGGAGACGACGACGTCGGTCACCAGCCGGGAGGCACGGCACTCGCGCACCGCGCGGGCCACCAGCGGGACGCCTCCGACGGCCGCGAGGTTCTTCGCGGGCACGCCCTTGGAGCCGCCGCGCGCGGGGATCACCGCGAGCACCCGGCGCACTGAAGCGCCTTGGCCCGCTTCCGGGTTGGACATGGGTTCCACTCCTTGGGCTGTTGTCTCGGCGGCGCTCACAGCTCGCCCATCCGCCGGATCACGGGGGCGACGCGCTGCACTCCGTGGCGGTAGGCGCCGCGCGCCGCCCGGCGCACGATCTGCCGGACCGCTCCCGGCTCCTTGTCGGCGGACGGGGCGCCGGGCAGCGGGGCGCCGTCGGGGCCGAGGTGGTGGCGGGCGAGGATGCCCGGCAGGTATCCGGGCGCGGTCTCGGGTGTGTAGTACGGGGCCAGCGGCGGCAGTCCGCCGGGGCGTTCGAGGAGCTCGGTGATCCGCTCGCGGGCCGCGTCGAAGGCGGTGGCGTAGGAGCCCGCGCCGGAGGTGCCCGCGGGCGCGACGCCCTGGCGGGAGACCCACTCCTCGTCGGGCACCGGCCGGTGCCCGGCGTCGAGCCGGTCCCAGGAGGCGAGCAGGCCGGAGCCGACGAAGTGGTGGTTGCCGAGCATCTCGCGCACGCCGAGGTCGGTCAGGACGACGGTCGGGATGCGGCGGTGCAGGGCCTCCAGGGCGGCCGTCGAGCTGACCGTGACCAGCAGGTCGGTGCGGTCCAGGACCTCGCCCATGTGCCCGTACACCAGGCGGAAGTTGGGCGGCGGGTCGGCCTTCTGCACCAGCTTCTGGTAGGGCAGCTCCTCGATGTGCGTGGTGTGCTCGCCCGGCTTGGAACGCAGCTTCAGCAGCACCTCGCGCTCGGGGTGCTTGCGAGCGTGCCGGATCAGCCGGTCCAGCAGGTACGTACGGTCCTTGCGGCTGGCCGGGACCGACGGCTGGGCGGCGAAGACGACGGTGTAGGGCCTGCCCCCCTGCTCCGCGGCCGGGTCGGGCTCGCCGGTGTAGAGCGCTCCGCCGAGGAACGGCAGCGCGACCTCCGTGACGGACGAGGCGTCGGCGCCGACCCCCTCGTAGACCGCGCGGAAGCGGTCCGCGTCCTGCCGGGAGTTGGCCAGGACCAGATCGGCGCCGTGGCGCAGCAGCAGGCCGTCGGCGAGCTTCTCGTAGACGACACCGACGTAGCCGGTGACGACGACGGGGCGCTCGGCGCGGTCGGCCCAGACGTGCCGCAGGCCGTGCAGCATCGCCTGCACACCACCGCCGACCAGTGCGAGGACGAGGACGTCGTAGGACTCCTCGCCCATCGCACGCAGGAACTCGACGGCGGTCACCTCGCGGAGCGAGTCGGCGTGGACGCCGACCTCCTGGAGCTGACGGGCGGTGGGGGTGGCTCGGCCCCGCAGCAGGTAGCCGTCCAGGCGGATGTCCGTTTCACCCTCTTCGGCAGAAACGGTACGCTTCGCGGTGAGCGCACCCCATTTCCATCGGGTGTCGGAATCCGCGAGCACGGCGACTCGCAGGGCGTTCGTTGCACTTGCTGGCACGTCGTCGACCGTAGGAAGGCATTCCTAGGATCCGCCCAACCCGAAAGCAACAAAGGGTTAACAGCACATCGACGAATGGGGTTTCGGGGCCTTCCGGGCACTCATGAAGACCTGATTCACGGGTTCGCCACACGTAGTTCACCTGACATCAAACCAACGGTAAAGACGGGTGACGGGCGGCCCTCTAACGTCACTCCCGTGGTCAAGCTCTCCGTCATCGTGCCGTTCTACAACGTGCAGCAATACGCGCCGGACACTCTCAAAAGCCTTCAGGCGAACACTCGTGACGACTTCGAATTCATTCTCGTCGACGACTGTTCGCGTGACGGGACCCCGGACATCCTCGCGCGCGCGGAGCGCGAGCTGCCGGGAGCGGTGCTCGTCAGACACGAGCAGAACGGGGGTCTCGCGACCGCGCGCAACACCGGGATCGACCGCGCGCGCGGTCGGTACCTGACGTTCCTGGACGGCGACGACTGGCTCGCACCCGGCTACTACGACCGGCTGGTCACCGCCATGGAGGAGCTGGACTGCGACTTCCTGCGCACCGACCATGTGCAGTGCACCGGCCGGGCGCGCACGGTGCACCGGGTGCCGCACGGCCGGCGGGGCGTGGTGATGGAGCCCCGCGCGGCGATCCTGCCCGCGGACCGGTCCACGTCGGTCGACTACGCGTACGCCTGGGCGGGCATCTACCACCGCCGGCTCGTCGACCGCGGACTGCTGCACTTCACCCACGGACTGCGCACGGCCGAGGACCGGCCCTGGATCTGGAAGCTGCACCGGGAGGCGGAGTCCTTCGCCACGGTGAACCTGATGGGCGTCTTCTACCGGCGCGGAGTCGCCTCCTCGCTCACCCAGATCGGCGATGTCCGGCAGCTCGATTTCATCCGGGCATTCGATCAGGTAATCGAGGAAACTGCGCTCGATCCCGAGGCGGATAAGCTGCTGCCGAAAGCAGTGCGCACCTATTGCGCGATCATGGCTCATCATCTCGGATCAATCGAGAGGTTCGAACCCGCCGTGGCTCGAAAATTGCGCTCCCTGAGCTCCGCCGCCCTGAAGCGAATGCCGCAGGACGTGCTCGCGGATGTGATGGACACGATGGACTCCCAGCGCGCGAGCCGGCTGCGCCGACTGCGCCGCAGGCCGGTGTCCGCCCGGACGGTGGCCGCCTGATGCCTCGCACCACCCGTATCTTCTGCGCGTCCACGCTGTACGGCGCCGCGACCCTGTCCGCCGCGCTGGACGCCGGACTGTTCGAGCCGACCGACCGGCGGCTGTTGCTCGTCACCAACAACGCGGTCAACCCCGAGACCACGCCCGCCGTCGACGAGATGCCGGGCTTCGCGCGGATCGCGGAGCGCTTCGACCAGGTGCTGTCCTGGAACGAGACGATCGCGCCGTTCCACCCCAGCGGCTGGAGCCCGCGCGGCGACGACATCCCCATGTGGGAGCGGTACGTACGGCTCCAGTGGGGGCTCGGCGACGACGAGATCCGGCTGGCCGTCGAGTCCGTGCAGGTCAATCCTTCGCTCGCGGTGTGCCAGCTGTTCACCGGCGCCCCCGTCGATGTCTACGCGGACGGCCTCATAAGCTATGGCCCCACCCGGGACAAGATCGACCCGTTGGTCGGCACCCGGATCGAACGGCTGCTGCACCTCGATCTCGTACCGGGGCTGACCCCGCTGCTGCTCACCGAGTTCGACGTCAGGCCCGAACTGGTGCCGGGCGAGGCGTTCCTGAAGGTGCTCGGCGAGCTGGCGCAGGACGAGACCGGGCTGCCGGACGTCGACGGGCAGCCGGCGCTGCTGCTGGGCCAGTACCTCAGCGCGCTCGGCATCCTCGACGACGCCGAGGAGGAGCAGCTGCATCTGGGCATGGTCCGCGGCGCCGTCGCGCTCGGGCACCGCAGGCTGGTGTTCAAGCCGCACCCGGTCGCGCCCGCCCGCTGGTCGCGGCTGCTCCAGGACGAGGCGGCCCGGCTCGGCGCCGAACTCATCCTGCTGGAGCGGCCGGTGCTCGCCGAGGTGGTGTTCCAGCGGACGCGGCCCGCGCTCGTCGTCGGCTGCTTCTCCACCGCGCTGCTGACCGCCGCGGGGCTGTACGGCATCCCGGTGGCCCGCACCGGCACCGACGGCGTGCTGAGCCGGCTCACGCCCTACCAGAACAGCAACCGGGTGCCGGTCACCCTGGTCGACGCGCTGCTGCCCGACCTCGCCGACCGGGCGGCGGTGGAGAGCTGGACGATGCCGTCACCGGAGCGGGTGGAACAGCTGGCGGCGCTGCTCACGGCGGTCGGGTTCGCCATGCAGCCGAAGATCTACCCCGGACTGCGCGGCGCGGCCGAGGACTACCTCTCCCGGCACCTGAACACGCGCACCTGGCGCTACTTCAAGCGACGCCGACTGACCGCGCTGGCCCTGCCGGGCGCCGTGCCCGCGCAGCTCGCCTTCATCCCGCGCAACGCGACCGTGCGCCGCCTGGCGCGCCGGGCCAAGGCCCTGTCCCGACGCTGAGCCCGGCCCGGCCACTGCCCCGGAGGGGGTCACTCCACACCTCGTCGCACCGCGTCACCCCCGTTCCTGCACAGGACCGGGGGCGGCGCGCTTTCCCTTAACCCCGGCGTCAACCTGACGCCTGTTCATTCATCTGTGCGACATATATCCGATGCCTGGGTGTCAGCGCTGAATCCCCTGTCATACGTCAGTACTTCGTACCGTCCGGTCATCGACGACCACACCGACGATGGACACGACCCTGCCGAGAAAGGCCCCAGGATGAATGCGGCTGACCAGGCCCTGGCCCCCACGAGCCCGGCGCCGGCGCCCACCGTGCGAGTACGGGACCCCGAGAGGGCTCCCGCCGCCGCGCCCCGCCCGCGCGCCGCCGACCGGCTGCGCGCACTGGACGGGCTGCGGCTGCTGGCCGCGCTGATGGTGTGCATGTACCACTTCGCGGGCAAGAACGGCCCCATCGCCGAGTCCTGGCACCAGTCGCCCGGCCTGAAGTTCCCGACCCTGTCCCTGGCCGCGACCTACGGCAGCCTGGGTGTGCAGTTCTTCTTCGTCATCAGCGGCTTCGTGATCTGCATGAGCAGCTGGGGCCGCTCCCTGGGAGACTTCTTCCGCTCCCGGGTCGCCCGGCTGTACCCCGCGTACTGGGTGGCGATCGTGCTGATCACCGCGGCGGCCTGCGTCCTGCCCGTCGTCGTCCACCCGCTGCGGTCCGACGAGATCCTGGTCAACCTCACGATGCTCCAGCAGCCGATGGGCGTGAACCGGGTGCTCGGCGTGGACTGGACGCTCTGGGTCGAGGTGCGCTTCTACGCGATGTTCGCCCTCTTCGTGGTCTGGCGGGGCGTCACCTACCGCCGGGTGGTGCTGTTCTGCGCCCTGTGGACCCTGGCCGGCGTCTTCGCCCGGGTCGCCGACATGCCGCTCACCGACGAACTGGTGATGCGCGACCACGCCCCCTTCTTCATCGGCGGCCTGGCGCTCTACCTGATCCACCGCTACGGCAGCGACCTGCTGCTGTGGGGCATCGTGATCATGTCGTTCCTGCTCGGCCAGCGCTACTCGGTGACCGCCCTGTGGCACCCGGGCATGCAGGGCGACTTCCACCGCAACCCGTACGTCATCCAGGCGATCGTCTTCCTCGCCTTCGCCGCGGTGGCGGTGGTGGCGGTGGGCTGGACCAGCTGGGCGAACTGGCGCTGGCTGACCGTCGCGGGGGCGCTGACCTACCCCTTCTACCTGATCCACGAGCACCTGGGCTGGTTCTTCGTCCGGGTGCTGAACCGCGACCTCGGCCTGCCGCCGTACGCGACGATCGTGATCAGCGTGCTGAGCCTGCTGAGCATCGCCTGGCTGATCCACCGGCTCGTGGAGAAGCCGTTCGGGCCCCGGCTGAAGCGGGCGCTGGTGGTGCGGCGGCCACAGCTCGGCAAGTGATCCGGGCGCACCGCGCGAGAAGGGCCGGGCCCCGTTCCGAGA
>NZ_VJZD01000111.1 GCF_009377175.1 Streptomyces adustus | reverse complement strand
CCGCCCGGCCGTCCGCCCTACGCCACCCCCGCCGTCCGCTCCTGCCCCATCCGCTCCGGGACGCGCGCCGACAGGAACGCCGTCCGCATCCGCAGCCGAAAGCCGAGCGACTCGTACAGCCGGATGGCGCCCGCGTTGTCCGCGCCGGTGTGCAGGAACGGCGTGTCCCCGCGTTCGCGGATGCCGTGGGCGACGGCCAGGATCAGCCGGCTCGCCAGGCCCTGGCCGCGTACGGCCGGGTCGGTGCAGACCGCGCTGATCTCGGTCCACCCCGGCGGGCGCAGCCGCTCCCCCGCCATGGCGACGAGCGCTCCGTCACGCCTTATGCCCAGGTAGGAACCCATTTCGATGGTGCGGGGCGCGAAGGGTCCCGGCCGGGTTCGGGCGACCAGGTCGAGGATCTCGGGCACGTCGGCGGGACCGAGCGGCACCGCCTCCGGGTCCGGCGCGGCGGCCAGGCCGTCGTCGACGAGCTGGACACCCTCCATGTGGAAGGTGATCTCCCAGCCGGGCGGGACCTGTCCGCGGAAGCCGAGCAGCGGGACCTCGGCCCCGGGACCGGCCAGCGCGGCGAGATCCGCCCAGTCGCCGGCGTCCGGCTCGTCGGACAGGGCCAGCCAGGGAGAGACGTCGACCGGGTAGCGCAGCACCCGGCCGTGCCGTTCGGCGAAGTGGGCGTGCGGGCCGGTGAGGGCGGCGCGGGCGGGGTTGTCCAGGACGTGCGGCCGCGCCGGTCCCGAGGTGCTCGCGGGGCGGGCGACGCTCATCCGGCGGCCTCCGGGGCGGCCTCGGCGACGGTCCCGGTCCGGGGGTCGCCGTACCTCGTGAGGACGTACGCCTTCGGCATCTGCTTCCACTCTCCTTCGCTGTCGCGGGCCCACCGGTCGTACGGGGGGACCGGCAAGGGGCACGCCACGTGCAAGGACGATCTCCGGCCCGCTATTCCCCGCCGGACGGCGCGGGACGCACGGGCCGGGGCGGGGCGGGTCCCACTTGCACGTACGGTTGAATGTGCAAGCGACCGCACGCATCAGCTCGTAGGCAGGCACCGTCTCCCCCATGAACGTCACCCGAGGCTTCACCGGACGCCCTCGCGTCCACAATCCGGGGCTGCCACCCGGCCAGTACGACGCGGGCGACGACTGGCCCGTGCTGTCCGCCGAGGTCACACCGGACCTCGCGGCCTCGGACTGGACCTTCCGGGTGGACGGCCTGGTGGAGCGGCCGCAGACCTGGGACTGGGCGGCGGCGCACGCGCTGCCGGCCTCCTCCTACGAGGGCGACATCCACTGCGTGACGAGCTGGTCGAAGTTCGGGGTGCGGTTCGGGGGCGTGTCCCTGGACACGTTCCTGGCGGCCGTCGGCCCGCACGCGTCGGCCACCCACGCCGTCGCCTACGCGCACACCGGTTACACCGCGAGCCTGCCGCTCGCGGACCTGACCGGCGGGCGCGCCTGGATCGCGTTCGAGTACGACGGACGGCCGCTGGCCGCCGAGCACGGCGGTCCGGCCCGGCTGCTGGTGCCGCACCTGTACTTCTGGAAGAGCGCGAAGTGGATCGCCGGGCTGACCCTCCTCGACCACGACGAGCCGGGCTTCTGGGAGCAGAACGGCTACCACGCACGCGGCAACCCCTGGGACGAACAGCGGTACTCCGGTGACTGAGACGACGACGGCGACGGCGACCGAGACGACAGCGGTGACCGCGACGACGACGGCACGGACCGCTTTCGTTCCGCCCACCCGCTTCGCGGTGCCCGGCCGCATCGACGCCGGCGAGGCGGCGGTCGAGTGGCAGACGGCCACCCTCACGGAGATCCGGCGGGAGACCCCGCGCGCGGCCACCTTCCGGTTCGCGGTGCCCGCCTGGGCGGGGCACCTGCCCGGGCAGCACCTGATGCTGCGGCTGACCGCCGCGGACGGGTACGTGGCCCAGCGGCACTACTCGATCGCCTCGGCGCCGGACGGCTCGGGGCACATCGAGCTGACCCTGGACCACGTCGAGGGCGGCGAGGTGTCCGGCTGGTTCCACACCGAGGCCAGGCCCGGCGACCAGGTGCAGGTGCGCGGCCCGCTCAGCGGCTTCTTCGCCTGGCCCGGCGACCGGCCCGCCCTGCTGATCGGGGCCGGCTCCGGCGTCGTACCGCTGATGTCGATGGTGCGCCACCATCGCGAGCGCCGCCTGTCGGTGCCGCTGCGGCTGCTCGTGTCGGCGCGCGGTCCGCGGGAGCTCATCTACGCGGACGAGTACGGCACCGAGACCACGCCCGTGTTCACCCGGACCGCGCCCGCGGGCGTGCCGGTGGGGCGCATGACGGCCGCGCATGTGGCGCCGCTGCTGGCCGAGCGACCCGACGGCGGGTGGGAGGCGTACGTGTGTGGCTCCAACGCCTTCGCCGAGCACGCCTCGCGGCTGCTCGTGGCGGCGGGCCAGCCGGTGGACCGGATCCGGATCGAACGCTTCGGCTGACGGGCGATCCCCCGGGCCCGGGCGGTCTCCCGCCGCACCCCTGATCCGATTTGTACAGATTTAGGATCAATATCCGCCGAATGGGGTAAAACCCCCTGTGGCTCTCGCACGCTGCACGGAAGGAGTGGCGCACCGGCCGACGGGTACGGCTTCCCCCGACCTCTCGGCACCGCTGACGGCGAGGAGGTCGGCCGACATGCGAACCGCCATACGCTTGCGGCGCCTGCGGCGCAGTGCGCTGCGGCGACGCTCGGACGTCGTCGAGGTGTGGACGGCACTGTTCATGACCGTCCTGCTGTGCGTGGGTGCGCCCCTGGCCGGGGCCGTCGCGGGCTGGTGGGCGCACGGCGAGGCGCGGGCGCTCGGCGCGGCCCAGCGCGCGGAGCGCCATCGGGTGCGCGCCGAGGTGACCGGGCAGACGCCCGACACCCTGCCGTCCGTGGACGCCGGACGGCGGCAGACGTATCGCGTGCCCGTGCGCTGGACGGACGAGGACGGCAGGGTGCGCAGCACCACGGCGCGGGTGCCGGCCGGGACGCTCCGCGGTGACGTGGTCGACGTGTGGTTCGACGCGCAGGGCCGCAGCGTCGGGCCGCCGCAGGGCCGGACGGCCGTCTGGCAGCACACGCTCACCTCGGGGGTGTGCGCGGCGGGCGGTGCCGCCGCTCTCGTGCTCCTCGGGCAGGGCGCGGTCCGCCGGGTGGCCATGCGGCACCGGATGGCCGAGTGGGAACGGGACTGGGAGCACACCGAGCCGCAGTGGACGCGACGCCACCAGTCGTGACCCCGGCCCGCTTCGTTGAACCGTTTCACAGGGCCTGGCGCCCGCCGCGCGAGCGCACGTACGGTGTGATCGCCCGTACGCTCCGTTCGCACCGAAGGTGGTTCTCGATGGCCCTGTTCGACCTCGCTCTCGACGAGCTCCGTGAGTACCGCAGCGAGTCCACCGAGCCGGCGGACTTCGACGCGTTCTGGTCGAAGACGTTGCAGGAGGCACGCGAGCACGACCTGGACGTCCGATTCGAGCCGGTCGACACGGGGCTTTCCACGGTGCGGGTGTACGACGTGACGTTCGCCGGGTTCGGCGGCCACCCGGTGAAGGCCTGGCTGACGCTGCCCGCCGCGGCCGAGGAGCCGCTGCCGCTGGTGGTGGAGTTCATCGGGTACGGCGGCGGGCGCGGCCTGCCGCACGAGCACCTGCTGTGGGCGTCGACGGGCCGCGCCCACTTCGTCATGGACACCCGCGGCCAGGGCAGCGCGTGGGGCGGCGGCGGTGGCACCGCCGACCCGGTGGGCGGGGCGCCCGCGTACCCCGGATTCATGACCCGGGGCATCGACGCGCCCGAGAACTACTACTACCGGCGGGTGTTCACGGACGCGGTACGGGCCGTCGAGGCCGCCCGGTCGCATCCGCTGGCCGACGCGTCCCGCACGGTGGCGCTCGGCGCCAGCCAGGGCGGTGGCATCACCCTCGCCGTGGGCGGTCTGGTCCCGGACCTGGTCGCGGTCGCCCCCGACGTGCCGTTCCTGTGCGACTTCCCGCGCGCGGCCACGCTGACGGACCGCCACCCCTACCGGGAGATCGGCCTCTTCCTCAAGACGCACCGCGGCCGCGGCGGGGATGCCCTGCGCACCCTGTCCTACTTCGACGGCGTGCACTTCGCGGCCCGGGGCCGGGCGCCGGCGCTGTTCTCGGCGGCCCTGGAGGACCAGACCTGCCCGCCCTCGACGGTCTTCGCGGCCTTCAACGCCTGGGCGCACGACGACAAGGCGATCGAGGTGTACGACTTCAACGACCACGAGGGCGGCGGCCCGTACCAGGAAGCGGCCAAGGTGCGCTGGCTGCGGTCGTACGCCTGAGCGCTGGGCGGGGACACAGGCCGCCCTGGGCGGCCTTCCCTCCAGTCCGACCAGTCGGTACGTTCTTGGGGCCCGGGCCGCGGCGGTGCGGCCCGGTGTTCCGGCGGACGACGGAGGACACATGCCCGACCAGCACGAGCCACGGGTCCACGGCCACTGCGACGCGCGCTTCGCGGCGGTGCGCACGGCGTTCGAGGAGAACTTCCGCGAGCGCGGCGAGCTGGGCGCCGCGGTGACCGTCACCCTCGACGGCAGGACCGTGGCCGATCTGTGGGGCGGCTGGGCGGACCCGGCGCGCACCCGGCCGTGGGAGCGGGACACCCTGGTCAACGTGTGGTCGACGACGAAGGGGCCGGTGGCCCTGTGCGCGCACATCCTCGCCGACCGGGGACTGCTCGACCTCGACGCGCCGGTGGCCGCGTACTGGCCCGAGTTCGCGGCGGCGGGCAAGGAGCGGGTGCTCGTACGGCATCTGCTGTCGCATCGCGCGGGCCTGGCGGGGCTGCGCGAACGGCACACTCCCGCCGAGTTCTACGACTGGGAGCTGACCACCCGCCGGCTCGCGGCGACCGAGCCGTGGTGGGAGCCGGGGACTCGGTCGGGGTATCACGCGCTGACCTACGGCCACCTGGTCGGCGAGGTGGTGCGGCGGGTGTCGGGGCTGCTGCCGGGCGCGTTCCTGGAACGGGAGGTGACCGGGCCGCTGGGCGTCGACTTCACCGTCGGGCTGCCGGAGAAGGAGGCCGGACGGGCGGCCGAGCTGGTGCCTCCGCCAGCCGCGCCGAGCAGTGAACGGGCGGCGGTCTTCAGCCAGTTGGCGCCCGCGGCGGTCGCCGCCCTGACCAACCCGGCGATGGGCGCGGCGGAGGCCAACTCGCCCGAGTGGCGGGCCGCGGAGATCCCCGCGGCGAACGGGCACGGCACGGCCCGGGCCGTCGCCGCGCTGTACGGGATCCTCGCGGGCCGGGGCACCTTCGACGGCCGTCGCGTGCTGTCCGCCGAGGCGGCCGAGCAGGTGCGCGAGGGGCAGGGCAGCTGCCGCGACCTGGTCATCGGGTCCGGTTTCGCCCATGACACCGAGGCCGGGCTCGGGCTGTGGCTCAGCGGCCCGAACGGCTCGTACGGGCCGAACCCGAGGGCCTTGGGGCACGACGGCTTCGGCGGCTCCTGCGGTCTGGCCGATCCGGAGGCGGGGCTGTCCCTGGGCTACGTCATGAACCGGATGGGGTCGAGGATCGCCGACGACCCACGGAAGATGGCGCTGGTCGACGCCGCGTACAGCGCGCTCTGACGCCGCGTGGGGTGCTGTGGCGGGTGGGGCGCGTGGGTCGGTTTCGGCCGAACCTGCGGACCGACCTTCCCAACTGGTTTAGACCAATGGTAGATCTGGTCGCGCAATGAGCTCGCACGGCTACGTCTTGTCACCATAGGAGGCGCGGCATGGCCCGCACCACCCCCCACGACTCCACCCACCCGCGAACCGACGACCACGCGCCGGCCCCGGACCACGCACGGACCGACAGCAGCGCGCGGACCGACAGCAGCGCGCGGACCGACGGCAGCGCGCGGACCGAGAGCCGCACACGACCCGAGGACCGCGCACCGACCGAAGGCGGGACCCTGTACTGGCAGGTCGCCACCACGTTGCTCGGCGAGCTGCGGGACGGGACCATCCCGCCCGGTGAACGCCTGCCGGGCGAACGGCGGCTCGCCGAGCGCTTCGGCGTCAGCAGGCTGACCGTCCGGCAGGCGCTGGAGGTGCTGCGGCACGACGGTCTGGTCACCACCGACCGGCGCGGCAGCCACGCCACCCTGACGGGCCGCCCGCTGGAGGACCCGGCCTCGCTCGCCTTCCCGGTCGGTGTGCGCAGCCCGGATCCCGGCGCCGTCGACCGGGCCACCGTCGCCTGGGAGCCGCCCCCGCCGGACCACGCCCGCGCCCTGGGCCTCGCCCCGCACCATCCGACCCTCGTGCACCGCTACGAGTGGACCGCCGCCGACGGGGGCGGCAAACGCTCCGCCGTGACCTCGTTCTCCGCCGTGGCGCTGTCCGAGGTGGCGGAGCTCGGCCGCTACCGGAACCGGGCCGACGGCACCGCCGCGGCCCAGCTCCGCCGGGCCTACGACTGGATGCGCAGGGCGGGCCTGACCCTGCACCACCGCGACTCCATCACCCGGCTGGACGGCGCGCCCTCGATGCGGGTGACCCGGCGCGTCCACGACCAGTACGCGCGTCCGCTGGAGATCACGGACCTGCTCGTGGACGCTCGGCAGGACGCTCTGGTGTACGAGTTCACGGTGCCGGCGGCCGGCTGACGGCCCGGACCCGTGGCCGGTCCAGGCGGCGGGAACGTCACGGCCGGACGGCCACCGCCCTGGCCGGCCGGACGGCCGTGACCAGCCGGGCGCGCGGGCTGCCGTCGCGCCTGCGCCCGAACTCGGGCAGCGGCTGGAGGCTCATGCGCAGCCCGGCGCCCGCCAGCTCCCGCCGTACCTGCCCGAGCCCGAAGGCGCGGTAGTACATGACGAACGGCGGCCGCCACACCGCGTTGCGCACCCGCATCGCCGCGTCGAAACCCGCCAGCGTCCAGAACGCCGGGGACGACGGGCGCGGCGGGGCGACCACGGGGAACACGAAGCGGCCGCCGGGCCGCAGCACGGAGTGGACCTGGGCGAACAGGCCCGGCAGCTCATGGGGCAGGAAGTGCCCGAACGCCCCGAAGCTCACCACCAGGTCGAAGGCGGGGCCGAACGGCAGGGCGCGGGCGTCGGCCCGCACCCAGGAGATCCGCGGCCCCGCCCCCGCGGTGCGCCCGCGGGCCCGCGCGAGCATCCCCGCGCTGAAGTCGAGGCCGGTGACACTCCGGCGGCACACCCGGGACAGCACGTCCACTCCGGCGCCCGTGCCGCAGCACAGGTCGAGGCCGTCGTCCACGGGGCCGTCCCACTCCAGTGCGGACGCCACCGCGTCGAGCACGGAGTCCGGGGTGCGGAACGGGGTGTGGTCGAACTTGGGGGCGAGCAGGTCGTAGCCGTGCTCGACGGAGGACAGCGCCTGGACGGCGAGTTCTCGCAGGCTGGGGCCTTCGGGGCTGAACATCCCGATCAGCGTAGAGGAACCGGGCCGTGGACACGCTGACGACCGGTGACTACTCTGACCCACCAATACTCAACTAATTGACTATGAGGTGATCTGATGCGCGCGTTCCGCGAGGCGGTCGAGGCCGGCGATCTCGACGCCGTGGAGGCACTGCTGGCCGAGGACGTCGTCTTCAGCAGCCCGGCGGTGTTCAAGCCGTACCAGGGCAAGGCGATCACCGCGGCGATCCTGCGTACCGTCGCCGGTGTCTTCGAGGACTTCCGCTACGACCGTGAGCTGACGTCGGCCGACGGCCGTGACCACGCGCTGGTCTTCAGCGCCCGGGTGGACGACCGTGAGCTCAGCGGCTGCGACTTCATCCATGTCGACGAGGACGGTCTGATCGACGCGCTCACGGTCATGGTGCGCCCGCTGTCCGGCCTCCAGGCCCTCGCGGCCGCCATGGGCGCGCAGTTCGAACGGATCGCGAAGGAGGCGGAGGCGCGCTCCGTCTGATCAGCGCGCCTCCGCCGGTTCTCAGGCCACCGTGAGGGTGATGGCTCCGGTGTGGGTCGTGCCGGGTTCGAGGACCGTGGCGGTGCCGTCGACCGTCACGGTCAGCCGCTTGCCGCGCGGCGCCTTGACGGCCGCGTCGGCGGCGAGGGCGATCGAGGTCAGGTACGAGGTGCCGGTGACGGTCCAGACCGAACCGCTGTTCAGCCGGACGACGGCGCCGTTGTTGACGGCGGCCCGTACGGTGTTGGTGACGATGCCCAGTTCCTGGAAGTTCGCCGCGTCGATGGTGGACACCCGGTGCCTGGCCTCGGACGCGGAGATCACGCCCTCCACCGTCGAGCCCTCGAAGGTGAGGACCATGTTCTTGCCCTTGCGCACACCGTTGTAGAAGTCGCCCTTCAGCGCGATGGCGGTGAAGGTGGCGGCACCGTCGGTGGAGTGCGCGGCGGTGACGTCGAAGCCCGTGTCCCTCACCGGGTCCCCGGTCGGCTCGGTGTAGACGCCGACGTTCATCATCTTGCCGCCCACGTTGACCGGGCCCGGGTCGTCCAGCTCGATCATCTGGAGGATGATCCCGTCGCGCGGTTCCAGCCGGGCGCCCTTCGAGCCGTCGACGGAGATGGCGGTCTGCTGGCCCTTGTTGAGGAACGTGGCCCGCTCGGACTCGATCACCGTGCCGCCGTCGAGGGTCAGCGTGCCCGCGCCGAAGAACATGTAGCCGAAGTGCCCCGACCGTACGACCGTGCTGCGCACCGGCAGGGCCGCCAGTTCGGCCTTCGACAGACCGAGTCCCAGCTCCGAGTCGAGCGCGGCGACCGCCTCGCGGGTGCTGTCGCCGTAGTGCACGACCGCTGCGGGCCCGGCGATGATGGTGGCGTAGCTGCCGACGTCGAAGCGCGAGCCGAGGACCCGTACGGTCGCGTCGCCGATGGCGTAGGTGCCGTACCCGTACTCACCCGTGTTGCCGACATGGCTGTTGATCGCGGTCAGCTTCAGACCGCTGCCGCCCTCCACCGACAGGGCACCCCAGGTCTCGGAGAAGACGGTCGAGTTGAGATAGGTGGCCCGGCTGTTCTTGCCGACGAGGTTGGTGGCGCGGACGTTGCCGTCCAGACCGAGCATCCAGGGCACCGACTGCATGTACGGGGTCTCCACGGTGGCCCGGTAGTCGGCGGGCAGCACGCCGTTGCGGGTGCGGACGGTGGAGTTCTTCACGAGTACGGCGGCCCCGTCGTCCGCGATGACACCGGTTCGGACCACGCCCTTGGTGCCGATCCGCGCGCCGTCCAGGACCAGTGTGGTCGCCGGGCCGGTCCCGACGACCGCGGCACCGTACCCGGCGAAGTCGCAACGGCCGTTGCCGATCAGGGAGATGGTGGGCCGCTGGAGCGTGTAGGCGGCGTTCTTCACGTACACGGCGTCGAAGCACTCGCCGGTGGAGGTGACGGACACCCCGCGCGCGAGGGTGTCCGTCACCTTGCCGCCGAGCACGGCCGCGAGGACGGACCGGTCCCGGTCGACGCCGTCGGCGCCGACGTACAGCGCCTGCCGGAAGGGGAAGGTGAGCGTCTGGTAGGTCACCGGGTTGTCCGGCGTCACGGTGAGGACGACGTCGCCGCGGTAGGTGCCGGCCTGGATCAGGGTGAGGGTCCCGCCGGTGGCGGTGAGCGCCTGGCCGGTCTCCGCTCCGTCGACGGTCAGCGTGACGCTGTGGCCGTCGGGGGCGGTGATCGTGCCGCCCTCGGCGACGGTCAGGAGGCCGACCCGGGTGGTCGCGGTGAGCCGGTACGTCTCCCCCGCGCCGACCGTGATCCGGCTGCCCGCCGCCTTCGGTGCGGCGGTGGCGGAGGCGGCCGGGACCAGTACGGCACCGGCCGCGGCCGTACCGGCGATCAGGAGGGAGCGTCGGGTGATCAGCGTCATTGCATGCCTTCCCACAGTTCGAATGCGTCCTTGCGCAGGGTGACGAACCGGCCGCCGCACGCGGGGCGGTCCCGGCCGGGATCAAGGCACCCGAGGGGCGCTCGATGGAGTGAAGCAGCCGGGCACACCTGGGAACAGGCGGGTCGCACACGCATCCCGGAACCCGATGCCTCGGATCGGGCCGCCCGTTGCATGGCGATCACACAGAGTGGCCACAGTCGGCAGGGGCGCGCGCGACGACGAGGCGGGCGGCCGTGGGGCCGTCCCGCCTCGGTGTGCACCGGGCCTTGCGGATCAGACGGGCGGTGCCTCGAAGAGCACGTCGGGGTCGTTGAACTGCTCCTTGGCGACCGACTCGCTCATCGGGTCGGCGGTGCCCCACTGGTCCTGGGTGAGCGGGTCGGCCACGTCGTGCCGGCCCGGATGCCACAGGTCCTCCTCCAGGACGGCGAGTTCGGTCGTGTACTCGACGGTGTTGCCGTGCGGGTCGTGGAAGTAGGAGAAGGTGTTGTCGCCCGCCAGGTGCCGACCCGGACCCCAGGTGAGCCGGGTCCCGGCCCGCAGCGCCCGCCCGGTGCCGCGCATGTACTCCTCGACGCCCCGCATCTCGAACGAGGCGTGGTGCAGTGAGACATGGGGTCCGCGGGCGATGGCGAACGAGTGGTGCAGCGGGCTGCACCGCAGGAAGTACATGAGGTCGCCCATGTGCGTGGAGTACAGGGTGTCGGTCAGGCGGAAGCCCAGGTGCCGGACGTAGAAGTCCCGCAGCCCCTCCGGGTCCTGGGAGTTGACCACGCAGTGCGAGAGTCGCACCGGGATCGCCTCGCGCTCCTCGACCTTGCGGTGGACCCGGGTGGCCACGTCCGCCGACACCTCCACGACCCGCCCGTCGGGGTCGAAGAACCGCAGGCCGTAGCCGCCGCCGGGGGTGTCCAACGCCCTTGGTTCATGGACCGGTCGCACTCCGGCGCGGGCGAGCCGTACCGCGAGTTCGTCCACTGCGGCGGGCGAGTCGGCGCCGAAGGCGACCAGGTCCATGCGCTTGCGCTCGTCCTTGCGGATGCGGACGACGTACTGTTCCGGGCTGCCCTCGGCGGCGAAGAACGCGATGCCGCTGTCGTTCGCCACCTCCGTCAGCCCCCAGGTGGTGCCGTAGAAGGCCCGCTGCCGTTCGAAGTCCGGTACGGCCAGGTCGACATGGCGCAGATGGGTGATGGGCTGGAAGCTCATGCGTGGCTCCTGACGGTGTTGCGCTGACGGCCGAGGCCCGTGATCTCCGCGTCGATCACGTCGCCGGGCCTGAGGAACACGCCCCAGTGGGCGCCGTTGCCGGCCGGCGAGCCGGTGAGGACGAGGTCGCCCGGGCGCAGGGTGGTGGTCGCTGAGGCGTAGGCGAGCAGCCGGGGGATGTCGAAGATCATGTCCTTGGTGGACTCGTCCTGCCGGACGACGCCGTTGTGGCGCAGGGTGATCCGGAGGTCGCCCGGGTCGCCGACGAACGCGGCCGGGACGAGGAAGGGGCCGGTGGGCAGGAAGGTGTCGGCGTTCTTGGCGGTGAACCAGTCGGTGCCGATGGCCTTCAGGTCGGGCCGGTAGAGGCGGTCGCGGGTGGTGAGGTCGTTGCTGATGGTGTAGGCGGCGACGTACGACATCGCGTCCTCGACCGGGATGTTCCGGCCCGTTCTGCCGATGACCAAGGCGAGTTCGAGTTCCCAGTCGTGCTGTTCGCCGAGCGCGGGCAGCACGATGTCGTCGTAGGGGCCGCACAGGGCGCGCGGGGAGCCGAGGAAGAGGTACGGGACTCCGTTGCGGCTCCGCTCGTCCATCATCTTCTCGGCGTCGGCGCGGGCCGCCTGCGGGGTGGCGCCGTGCACGCTCTCCTTCTCGGCGGCCACCAGATCGACCACGTGCCTGCGGTAGTTGGCGCCGCTCTGGAGGATCTGGCCCGGCTCGATCGGGGTCAGCACCCGCAGGGCGGCCAGGTCGTGCCAGGTGCCGTCGGTGCGGGCCGCGAGTTCGCCGAGGCGGGGCAGCAGCCCGTCCCAGTCCTCGACCAGTGCGCGCACGGACGGCGCCAGGTCGGACAGGTCGCGCACGCGGGCTCCGGCGACCAGGCCGGGAAAGGCGCCGCCGGCCGGCGTGCTCGCGAAGGTGCCCAGCGCGAACGGTCCGGCGAGGGGCGCGTATCCCGCGCCGGGCGGGGCCGGGTTCTCGGGGGAGGCAGGGTGATCGGGCACGGCGGCTCTCCTCGTACGGGTGGGGGGCTCGCCCTCGACGCTAGGGAGCGCGGGGCGTCGGCGGAAATGGCCGTTGGCGATGCCTGTCATCGGCGGCCGTCCCCGGCCCCGCCTGCGCCGATGTGCGACGCCGGGCGCGGCACCGAGGGGGGCGGCGGCATCGCCGTACGGGATGTGTGACGTGCCCCTTGCCGATGCCTCGATCCGTTGACCACCCCACGGGCCGCCGCGCAGGCTCGGAGCACCCATCCGAGGAGATCGACAGGAGAGCGCCGTGGTCGTCGAGCATGCCGGGCCGACCGTCGAGGCCGGGCAGGCCGGCCCGGCCCCCGGGCCCCACGCACAACCGGCCGCCCCGGCCGTCGGAGCCGGGACCCCGTCGGCCGTCCCGGTCGTCGACTTCCACGGTCATCTGGCCGTTCCGGCGGCCGCCGCCCTCGTCGCGGGCAGCGCGGGCCTGGCGGCCGAGCTGGCCGCCGAGCGGCGCGGCCACTCCCCCGCCTCGACGGCCGTCAACCGGGACCAACTCCAGCGCCTGGCACCGAAGTTGACTGGGATCGACGCGCGGATCGCCGATCTCGACGCGATGGGGGTGGACATCCAGGTGGTCGGCCCGATGCCCATGCACCACTACTGGGCGGACCGGGATCTCGCGGTGCGGCTGGCCCGTACCGTCAACACCGCGGTGGCCGGGCACTGCGCCGCCGCGCCGGGCCGGCTGTACGGCCTGGGCACGGTGCCCCTCCAGCATCCCGACCTCGCCGTGGCCCTGCTGGACACGGCGGTCACCGAGCACGGTCTGTACGGGATCAGCGTCTCCACCACCGTCGACGGCCGCGAGCTCGCCGACCCGGCGCACGACGTCGTCTGGCGCCGGGCCGAGGAACTCGGCGCGGTCGTCTTCGTACACCCGTGGGGCTGCTCGCTGGGCGAACGGCTGGCGAGCCACTATCTGGGCAACACCGTCGGACAGCCGGTCGAGACGACGGTCGCCCTCTCGCACCTGATCTTCACCGGCGTCCTCGACCGCTTCCCGCGCCTGAAGCTGGTGGCCGCGCACGGCGGCGGCTACCTGCCGACCTACGTCGGCCGCTCCGACCACGCCTGGCTGGTGCGCGAGGACGCCCGCGGCTGCGCCGCACCGCCCAGCTCCTATCTGCGCCGGATGTGGTTCGACGGGCTCGTCTACACCCCGCGGGCCCTGCGCCACCTGGTCGCGGAGGTCGGCGCCGACCGGGTCGTCCTCGGCACCGACCACCCCTTCGACATGGGGGTCACCGACCCCGTGGCCCGGCTGGACGCCGCCGGGTTCACTCCGGCCGAGCGGGCCGCGATCGCCGGGGGCAACGCCCTCGCCCTGCTGACGGAAGGACGTACCCGATGACCCCCACCCCCCTCGGCCCCGTCGCGGAGGAACTCGCCAAGGCCCGCGCCGCCTACCGCAACTGGGGGCGCTGGGGGCCCGACGACGTCCTGGGCACGCTGAACTTCCTCGACGACGCGATACGGGCGCACGCGGCCGGTCTGGTCCGGCGCGGCCGGTCCTTCTCGCTGGCGCTGGAGTTCAACGAGGACGGGCCGCAGCGCGGCTTCCGCGGCCGGATCAACCCCGTGCACTACATGAAGGACACCGGCTCGGACGCGGCGGCCGGCACCCAGGGTTTCCCGCACGGCTTCGGCGGCGCCGACGACCATGTCGTGATGCCGTTGCAGGCCTCGACGCAGTGGGACGGCCTCGGCCACATCTTCGACGACAAGCGGGCCTGGAACGGCCGTCCGTGCACGATCGTCAACGGCGACGGCGACTCGGTCACCGGCATCGAGCACATGCGGGACGCCTTCACCGGACGCGGCGTGCTGCTCGACGTGGGCCGCGCGTTCGGTGACGAACACGGCGAACTCCCCGACGGGTTCGCCGTCCGGGAGGAGCATCTGCGCGCCACGATCGAGGCGCAGGGCGCCACGTCGGGCGTCCGCCGCGGCGATCTGGTGCTGGTGCGCACCGGGCAGCTCGGCCGGGTAAGGCGGCAGGGCGGCTGGGGCACGTACGCCGCCGGGGACGCGCCCGGCCTGTCCTTCACCACCCTCGGCTGGCTGCACCGCACGGAGATCGCCGCGATCGCCTCCGACACCTGGGGCCTGGAGGTGCGGCCGTACGAGTTCGCCGAACCCGCCATGTCGCCGCTGCACCAGATCGCCATCCCCAACATGGGGCTGCCGCTGGGCGAGATGTGGGACCTGGAGGCGCTGGCGGCGGACTGCGCCGCCGACGGCGTCCATGAGTTCCTGCTGGTGGCCGCCCCACTGCCGGTGACCGGCGCGGTGGGCGCCCCCGTCAACCCGATCGCGCTCAAGTGAGGACGCCGCTCCCCTGGCGCAGGCGTGCACGACAACCTCCACCACCCGCCTGACCTGCGCACATCCGGGGATCCGATGGTTGCCATCAGATCCCTGTGAGTTGCCGCCGGAAGTCTTCCTCGGCGCGAAACCGCTGGTTACGCTCCGGTTTCACCGAGCTTCAAGGACGCGGCCGGAAGGACACACTGATGGGTCTCGGGGCGATCGACCTCAATCTTCTGGTGGCGCTGGAAGCGCTCCTGGAGGAGAAGAACGTCACCCACGCGGGAGTCCGGCTGTCCACCAGCCAGTCCGCGATGAGCGGCTCGCTGGCGCGGCTGCGCCGTCACTTCAACGACGAGCTGCTGGTGCGGGTGGGCCGCGAGTACGAGCTGACCCCGCTCGCCGAGCGGCTGCTGCCGGTCGTCCAGGCCTCACTGCACAAGGCCGAGGAGGCGCTGTCGCTGACCCGGCACTTCGACCCGCAGCGCAGCAGGCAGCGCTTCTCGGTGGTGATGTCCGACTATGTGATGTCGGTGTTCGTGGAGCCGCTGCTGCGGGTCATCGCGCAGGAGGCGCCCGGCGTCCGCCTCGACTTCCACCCCATCGTGGACGGGCAGCTGGAGACGGAGACGCATCTGCGCTGCCACGACCTGATGATCGTGCCGCTGGGCTATCAGTTGCCCGGGGTCAGCGAGGCAGTCATGCACGACCGGTTCGTGTGTCTCGTCGACCCGGACAGCCCGCGCCTCCAGGACGGCCGGCTCGGACTGCGCGACCTGGCGGAGATGCCGCACGCGGCGTGCGCCATCGGCAAGAGCCACACCCCGGCCGACCGCCAGCTGGAGACGCTCGGCATCACTCCCAGGGTGCAGGTCAGCACGCCGGGCTTCAGTGTGCTGCCGTTCCTGGTGAGCGGCACCGACCTGGTCGCCCTGGTTCCCGAGCGGCTGGCGCGGCGCTACGAGGGCTTCGCGCGCTGTGCCGTCGTACCGACGCCGTTCCCGGACGTGCCGCTGGTGGAGGCCATGTACTGGCACCACAACCGGCACGCGGACCCGGCACACCGGTGGCTGCGCGAGACGGTGCGCAGGGTGGGCGCCTCGCTGGACGAGCCCGCTCCGGGGGAGATCGCCGGTGCGGATGCCAGTCATGACGAAGACGCGTTTCCGGAGCTGCCCGTGGCTTCCTAGCGTGGACGGCGCAGACCCGGACGGAAGAGATCCGGACGGGAGAGGCACCGCGCCCAGTGGAGGAGCCGTGAACCGTACCCGCCTGGCGGGCCGTACCGTCGTCGTCACCGGAGCAGCGCAGGGCCAGGGGGCCGCGGAGGCGGCGGCCGCGGCCCGGGAGGGCGCGACCGTGATCGCGACCGATGTCCTGGACGAGCCCGGGGAGAAGCTGGCGGCGGCCCTGCGCGCCGAGGGCCTGGAGGTCGCCTACCGGCACCTGGACGTGTCGTCGGAGCGGGACTGGGCGGCGCTGGCCGCCTCGCTCGACCGGGTGCACGGGCTGGTGAACAACGCGGGCATCCCGATGCGGGCCCGGCTCGGCGAGGTCGAACTCGCCGACTTCAACCGGGCGTTCGCGGTGAACTGCGCGGGCGCGCTGCTGGGCATCCAGGCGTTGGCCCCGCTGATGCCTGCCGGGTCGTCGATCGTGAACGTGGGCTCGGTGGCGGGCCTGACGGCGCATCACGCGGTCGCGTACACGGCGAGCAAGTGGGCGCTGCGGGGCCTGTCGAGGGTGGCCGCGCTGGAGCTGGCCCCGCGCGGGATCCGCACGAACGTCGTCCATCCCGGGTACATCGAGACGCCGTTGATGGCGTCCGCGAACCCGGTGTTCGTGCGCGCCCATGTGTCCATGACGCCGCAGGGCCGGGCGGGCACCGTGGACGAGGTGGCGCCGCTGGTCGTCTATCTGCTCTCCGACGAGGCCTCGTACGTCAACGGCGCCGAGATCACGGTGGACGGCGGCTACGCGGCGCACGGCGGGGTACGGGCGATCACCAACGCGCTGGACGGGGCCGACGGCTGAACCGTCGGCCCCGTCCACCACCCCGGGTCCCGCGCCGCGGGTGTCACACCGGGCGGCACTCGGCGAGCCGCCGCTCCAGGAACCGGCGCTCCGCCGCGTTCCGTACGAGCTCCAGCGCCCGCTCGTACGCCTCGGCGGCCTCCCGCGGTCGCCCAGCGCGGCGCAGCAGGTCGGCGCGGGTGGCCGGGAGCAGGTGGTAGTCCGTCAGGTCGCCCTCCCGTTCCAGTTCGGCGACCAGCGCCAGGCCCCGGTCCGGGCCGTCGGCCATGCCCACGGCGAACGCGCGGTTGAGCCGGACCACGGGGGTGGGCATCCGGCGCAGCAGTTCGCCGTACAGACCGGCGATGTCGGCCCAGTCGGTCTCGGCGGCGGTGGCCGCGGTGGTGTGGCAGGCCGCGATGGCCGCCTGGACCTGGTACGGGCCGGGGCGGCCCCGGCGCAGGGCGGTCTCCAGGAGGCCGGTGCCCTCGTCGACGGCCGTCCGGTCCCATCGGGTGCGGTCCTGGTCCTCCAGGCCGACGGGGTCGCCGGCCGCGTCCACCCGGGTGGCCCGGCGGGCGTGGTGCAGCAGCAGGAGGGCGAGCAGGCCGAGCGCCTCGGGCTCGTCGGGCATGAGCCGGGCCAGCAGCCGGGCCAGCCGGATCGCCTCCGCGCACAGGTCGGTACGGACCAGTTCGGTGCCGTCCGTCGCCGCGTACCCCTCGTTGAAGAGCAGGTAGAGCACGCCGAGGACGCCGGTGGTGCGCTCGGGCAGCAGATGCGCGGGCGGCACCCGGTACGGGATGCCCGCGTTCCGGATCTTGCGTTTGGCGCGGACCAGGCGCTGCGCCATCGTCGCCTCCGGGACGAGGAAGGCACGGGCGATCTCGGCCGTGGTGAGTCCCGCGAGGGTGCGCAGGGTCAGGGCCACCCGGGCCTCGATCGGCAGGGCCGGGTGGCAGCAGGTGAAGACCAGCCGCAGCCGGTCGTCGGTGACCCCGCCGCCCGCGTCGGGGTCTTCGGGGCCGTACGGGTCGTCGGTGCGCGCGAGCACGGCCAGCTCCTTCAACTTCTGCGCCCCGACCGCCTGCCGGCGCAGTACGTCGAGGGCGCGGTTGCGGGCGGTGGTGGTCAGCCACGCGCCGGGGCGGCGCGGCACGCCGTCGCGCCGCCACCGGTCCAGGGCCTGGGCGAAGGCGTCCTGGGCGCACTCCTCGGCGAGGTCCCAGTCACCGGTCAGCCGGATGAGCCCGGCGACGACCTGACCCCATTCCTCGCGGAAGGCGGCGGCGACCGCCTCCGCGGCGTCCCTGTCGGTCACTCCCACACCGGCCGCACCTCCACCGCGGCACCGCCGCACGCCCGGGAGTGCGCGGCGGCCAGGGCGATGGCCTCGTCGAGGTCGGCGGCTTCGACGAGGTCGAGCCCGGCGACGTACCCGGCCGGGCCCCGGTCCGCGAACGGGCCGTCGCCGAGGTCCGTGGAGCGCCCGTCGCCGAGGTCCGGAAACGGGCCGTCGCCGCGGGACGGCAACAGGCCGTCGTCGAGCAGGATCTCGTCGGCCTCGACGCGCACGGTGGTGGCGTCGGCGGCCGGCCGCAGCCAGATGCCGCCGTGCATCCGGCCGGGCCCGGTCCCGTCTGCGTCGGCCGGCTGCGCGCGGACCAGCAGCGCGTACCTCACGACCCGCCGTCCGCGGGGGCCGAGACGTGCTCGTGGGCGATCAGCCAGCGCTCGCCGACGGCGCGGTAGCCGGTGGTCACGTGCAGGGTCCGGTCCAGCTCGGTGCCGTCGGCGCGGTCGGCGCGGATCCGGACCAGGGCGTGGGCGAAGGCGACGCTCTCGTCGACGCGCAGGCGGAAGGAGAGCACCTCGCGGCGCACCGGGCCGACGAGATCCGCGTAGGCGGCCTGCTGGGTCTTGCGCAGGGCCTCGGTGTCGAGGGGACTCGGCCCGCCGTCCGGCAGGACGATCGCGGCGTCGGCCGTGTAGCAGGCCAGGGCCCGGTCGACGTCCCGCTGCGCGGCGGCCTCGGTCAGTTCGGCGTCGAGGCCGCGGATCGCGCCCTCGGGGTTCTCGTCCTCCCAGTAGGGGCGTACCTCCATGGCCCCGATGGCGGCCACCGGGTGCTTCGCGGCGGCCTCGACCGCCTCCTCCAGGCTGTCGCACTCCAGGACGTCGTAACCGGCGACGTACTCCTTCGTCTCGGCGAACGGGCCGTCGGTGCGCAGCACCTCGCCGCCGCGCACGCGCACGGTCACCGCGTCCTCGGGGCGGGCGAGGCGATGGCCGTGCAGGCGTACGCCGCGTTCGGCACCGAGTTCCTCGACCCAGGGTTCGACGGGTGCCATGTCCGAGGCGTCGGCGGTGTCGTCGCCGCAGACCAGCAGCATGTACTTCATGGTTCCTCCCGGTACTCACTGGCTTCCTACACCCCACCGACGAACGGCACACCGCCGGATCGACACCCGGGCGCCGAAAAAAGGTGGGAGGCCGGGGTGATGGACCCCGGCCTCCCGCCGCCGACGGCTGTCGCGACGCGGCTCGGTGCTCAGGCGGACGCGGGCTGCACCGCCGCTCCCGCCTCCGCGCGGGCCGGGCTCCTGCGCACCAGCAGCAGGGTGACCAGCGCGCCGAGCAGGGAGGCGCAGCCGCAGATCACCACGCCGAGGGCCATGCCGTGGCCGAGGGCGGTCCGGGCGGCGGCCCGGGCGCTGTCGCTGCCCGCGTTGACGACGGCGAGCGGTCCGGCGGCCGCCTCCATTCCCGCGTCGGCGCCGCTGAGCTTGCCGACCAGCGCGGACGACGCGGCGCTCATCGCAATGGTGCTGATGACGGCCGGTCCGAGGCCCTGGCCGAACTCGCGCACCAGACTGGTGGCGCCGCTGGCCATGCCGGTCATCCGGATCGGTACGGCGTTGACGGCGGCGGAGGTCAGCGAGGACACCACACAGATGAAGCCGACGCCCAGCAGCAGCACCGGTCCGAGGAAGGCGGCCAGGGAGGTCGTCGTGATGGGCAGCGCGGCGATCCAGAACTGGCCCGCGGCCATCGGCAGCAGGCCGCCCATCAGCAGCCAGCGGGCGTCGATGCGGGTGAGCATCCGGCTGAGCACCGGTGCCAGCAGCAGCGGGATCAGCTGGAGGATGACGAAGGGCAGACCCGCCCGCAGCGCGCTGAGGTGCATGACGGCGCCGAGCCGGATGGACACGCAGTAGGCGGTGCCGATGAACCCGAACATGCCGGCCAGGGCGACGACGGCGGCCGCGGCGAACGACGGGATCTTCAGCAGGTCCAGGTTGAACATCGGCGACTCGGAGCGCTTCTCGGCGATCACGAAGCCGACCAGGGCCAGCGCGGCCAGGACCAGGGCGCCGACGATCTCGGGGCTGCTCCAGCCGCGGTCGCCGCCCTCGATGATGCCCCACAGCAGGGCGGTGAGGCCGACGGCGATGGTGATCTGGCCCGGCCAGTCCAGGGTGCGGCCCTCGGGGGCCTTGGAGTCGGTGACGAGGAACCAGGAGGCGACACCCACGGCGAGGCCGAGGACGACCGGGGGCACGAACGCCCAGCGGAAGTCGGCGACGGTGGCGAGCACGCCCGAGGACAGCGGGCCCACGGCCGAGGCGATGGAGATGCTGAGCGCCCAGGTGGACACCGCCTTGGCGCGGTCCTTCTCACCGGGGGTGGCGGCCGCGATCACGGCGAGGGAGCTGGGGAACAGTGCGGCCGCGCCGATGCCGGCCAGGGCCTGGCCGGTCCACAGCATCGTGACGTTCTGCGACGTGGCGTTGAGCAGTTCGCCGACGGCCAGGACGAAGCCGCCCAGCACCAGCAGGCGCTTGCGGCCGAAGAGGTCGCCGACCACACCGAAGTTCAGTTCCAGAATCGCGGTGGGCAGAATGAAGGCGGAGGTCACCCAGGCCACCTGGGAACCCGACGCGCCGAATGCGGCCTGGATCTCACCGTTGATGGGCGAGGGCACCGTAATACACATCTGTGCCGCCGCCACGGCGAGACAGCAGGCTATGAGTGTCCCGATGTCGAGTCTTTTCAGGGAGGTCATTTCCGTCATTGTGCTTGCCCTCGCTCCGGCGTCCGGTCGGTGTGCTTTCCGACGTTCTTTTCTCTGGGTTCGAAATTCGGCGCGGGTTCGTAATCCCCCGCGGGCTCGATCTTCTCGGTGAGTTCGAACTCCGCCGCGGGTTCGAACTCCGCCGCGGGTTCGAACTTCTCCATGACTTCGAACTTCTCTATGAGTTCGATGAGATTTCCCTCGGGGTCACTGACCCAGGCCATGCGCACGCCGGGTTCGGGTGAGGGTCCGGGGCTCATGACCTCGCCCGCTCCGTGGGCGACCAGGGCCGCGTGGACGGGGTCGAGTTCGGGGGTGGTGAGCGCGAAGTGTCCATAGCCCTCGGTGAGGGCGGCGGTCAGCGGGTCCGGGGCCCGCAGTCCGGCGGCGGAGCCCGCCCGGGCTAGGAGTTCGACGCGCCAGCCGTGCGGGTGCTCCAGGACGACACCGCGCAGGCCGGGCCCGTCGAGGTGGAACTCGAAGACGGTCCGCAGCCCGAAGGCGTCCCGGTACCAGTCGGTCTGGGCGGCGAGATCGCGTACGTTGACGCCGACGTGGTCGAGTCGCGTGCGCACCGCGGCTCAGCCGGCCATCGCGCTGTCGCCGCCGTCGACCATGAGGTTCGCGCCGTTGACGAAGGCGGCCTCGTCGCAGCAGAGGAAGGCCGCGGCCCGCGCGATGTCCTCGGGCTCGCCCACCCGGCCGACCGGGATCCGCGCCTCCAGCAGGGCCCTGGGGCCTTCGGGGTCGTCCAGGAAGGGAGCGGTGGCCGAGGTGCGGGTCATGCCGGGGGCGATGGTGTTGACCCGGATGCCGTGCGGGGCGCCGGCCGCGCACAGGTGCCTGCTCATCGCCAGCACCCCGCCCTTGGCGGCGCCGTGCGGCACCATCGGCATGAAGGGCGCACCGCGCACGGCGGCCACGGAGGCGACGTTGAGGACGGCTCCGCCGCCGCGGGCGATCAGATGCGGCCAGGCGGCCCGGGTGCAGAAGTAGGGGATGTCGAGCTCGTTCTTGATGGTGAAGTACCAGTCCTCGGCCGGCATGGTCTCGAACGGCCCGTTCCGCAGCGCGGAGGCATTGTTGTAGAGGATGTCGATCGCGCCGAATTCGGCGATGCCGGCGTCGATCCACTGTCGGGCTCCGGCCTCGGTGGAGAGGTCCACCGGCGCCAGGGAGTTCATGTCTCCCCCGGCCTTTCGGACGAGTTCGACGGTTTCCGCCGCGCTGTCGGCGTCGATGTCACAGCCGAATACGCGGGCGCCCTCCGCCGCGAATATCAGGGCCGCCGCCCTTCCGATTCCGGCTCCCGTGCCGCTGATGAAGGCGATTTTCCCGTCCAGTCGACCCATGATCGGTGCAGTCCCTTGTTCCCGTGCCGCCGAAGTGCGGTGGTGGCAGCGTAGGGAGGGCTTTTGGCCAGAACAAGAAATGCGTCACCGAAGGGCCATCAGGCGTTCGTATGGCTGGTATGGCCGCGTCCGGCTTGACAGCCTCCGCCGGTTCACAGCAGTCCGCGCAGCACCTCGGCGAAGCCCTTGGGGTGGGTGATGTTGCCGTTGTGGCCGCCTGGGAAGTGGACGAGTCCGGCGCCGAGTCCTGCGGAGAGTTCCTCGGCGCAACGGTAGTCGAAGACCGTGCGCGGGGTGGTGAGTCCGGCCCCGGGCACGATGCGGACGGGACCGTTCTTCAGGGCGGTCAGGTCGTCGGCGGTGAGTTCGGCGTTCCGCATGGTGAGGGCGTCGCGCTCGACGAAGAACCGGAAGTCGGCTTCACGGGAGGCGTCCAACGGGGCGAGCCGGGCGCCGGGTTCGGTCTCCTGGCGGGCGGGGTCGATGCCGAGCAGCTCGCCGATCCGGCGCACCCCGGCGAGCCAGCCGTCGCGCTGGAAGACGAGGCGCATCTCGTCCAACTCGCGCTGTGTGCTGAGCCGTTCGGCGTCCGGCAGCAGGCCGGGAATGGCGGGCTCGTGGGCGACGAGCAGGGCCAACCGACCGGGGTGGCGCCGGGCGAGGCGCAGCCCGATGACCGCGCCCATGCTGCATCCCAGCATCCGGGCGGGTTCGTCGGTGAGGTGGGCGAGCAGCCGGTGCACGTCGTCGACGTGCTCGTCGAGGGTGGCGCCGCGCGCGGGATCGTCGAGGACGCTGCGGGACAGGCCTCGGCGGTCGTACGTCACCACGGTGTGGCGGTCGACGAGGTGGTCGACCAGCGTGTCGCTGCGGTTGGCGTTGCCCTCGCCGCTCTGGGAGACGAGCAACAGCGGCCCGCTGCCGCGGACTTCATAGTGGAGGGTGGCGCCGGGGACGGCCAGGGCGGCCTTGCGGGCGGTGGTCATGACGGACTCCTTCGTCGTGGCGTCACCCCGGGACGTCGAGGTGACACCTCGAATGTAATCCATCTTTTCTGATGCATCAAGATTGATGCATCTCAATCGATACATCAATCTTGATGTAATCTGGAGTCATGAACGGAGTCGAACTGTTCCTTCTCGGCCGCACCCTGATGAAGATCGGTGAAGAGGCCATCCCCACCGAGGGGCTGGAGGACTACCCGACCAGCACCCGGTCGATGCTGGTCGTGATGCTCGACGTGTACGCCCACCCGGACACCACCGTCGGCGAGATCGCGGCCCGTACGGGTCTGCCGCAGAGCGCGGTCTCCGGCTGCGCGGCCCGGCTCAGGGAGGCCGGGTCGGTGCTCGCCGCGCCCGACCCCGCCGACCGCCGGCGCACCCTGCTGCGCCGCAACCCGGAGGTCTCGGGCCACCGCGCGCAGGTCGCCGCCGCACCGGTCGACGGGGCGCTCGGCGCCGCGCTCGGCACCGAGGACGCCGAGGAGATCGCGCGGACGGTGGCACTGCTGGAGCAGCTCGCCGCACGGCTGTCACCCGGGATCCCGGGCCGCCCGCGCTGAGCCCGTCCGCGGGACCCCTCGGCCGTCAGGCCCACCCCCTGCGGGCGGCGATCCAGCCGAGCTGTATGCGGCTCTCCGCCCCCGCCTTGAGCATCAGTTCACCGATCCGGCGCTGCACCGTGCGCCGGGAGACGCCGAGCTGGCCCGCGGCGGCCTGGTCGGTGAGACCGGCGAGGACGAGGGCGAGGACACGGGCGTCCATCTCGTCCAGGCCGTCGGGGCGGACCTCGGTGACGCCGTCGCCGTCCACCGTGTTGGGGGACAGCGGATAGGCCCGCTCCCAGGCGAGTTCGAAGTAGGCGATCAACGCCTCCAGCATCCCGGAGTGGTGCACCAGGATCGAGGCGGGGGCGGTACGGCGACCGGGCAGCAGCGGAAGCATCGCCAGCTCACGGTCGGCGATCATGAACTTCACCGGGACCGACTCGGCGACGCTGACATGCTGGCCGGACGCCAGGGCGGCCAGGGCCTCACCGACCATGCCGGGCTGGCCGAGCATGTCGCGCTGCACGATGGTGCGATAGAGCACGCCGCGGCGCACCCCGGCGTCCTCGGCGGTGTTGTGCTCGCGCCGCACGACGGTGGACTCGGGCACCATCATGGCCCGGATCTCGTGCCGGGCGGACTCCTGGAGCTGCATGAAGCGGTGCCGTACCGCGGCGGGGTCGGTGATGACCTCGACGATGCTGCCGCCCGACGCCGCGTTGCGGTACTCCTCCGTGAGCGCGAGCAGCGCCTCCTCGGCGGCCCGCAGGTCGTCGCGGCGCTGCCGCAGGGTGCCGCCGAGAGCCACGGCCGGGGGCGCGGCGGTGAAGACCGTCACCGTGCCGGGCTCGCCGTCGGTGCCGTCCAGGCCGTCGGCGGCGTCCGGGGCCGCTGCGGCCAGACCGCGGGCGGCCAGCGCGGTGAGCAGCTTCAGCGTCTCGCCGGGGGCGCGGCAGGTCTCGTCGGCGAGCTGGTCGGCGGTGGCGCCCGCCCGCGAGACCAGGAGACGGTAGATCTCCTCCTCGGCCGGGCCGAGCCCGAGCACCGAGAGCACGGGACCTCCTCGTGGTCGATGAAGCTCCCACGAGAATACGGAGGCTGCCGATCCGTCAGTCACCTGGGGTGACTCGACGGGGGTTCGACAGCCTCCGACTCCGTTTCGTGGACGCCTACTTCAGACCGTAGGCGCGGATCACCTCCTGGCTGATGCGGTTGCCCGCGTCGTCCCAGCCCTCGGCCTTCAGCGACACATAGCCGTGGTGCGGAGCGTCGTAACGGGCGGTCCAGGTACCGGACTTGCCCTTCGTGTCGACCGGGGTCCAGGTCGCGCCGTCGTCGTAGGACACCGACAGGGTCGCGCCCTGGATCTTTCCGGCGCCGGCCGCGCCGTCGAGGTGGTGCGGGGTGAGCCGGAGCGTCTGGCGGCCGCCACGAGCGTCGCCCGCCAGGTCGGTGTCGACGTCGTAGCCCATCTGGAGCACCGCCACCCGGTCGATCACCGTCGGGTCGGTGACCGGGGCGGACTCGACCTGCCACACCGTGTGGGTGCGGGGGGACAGCCGGTAGGTGTCCGCGTCGCGTTCGGCGGTCAGGTCGAGGGTGTAGACCGACGGGACGGTCGGCGGGCGGGTGATGGTGAGGGCCGACGAGTTGACGGTCTTGAGCAGGGTGCCGTCCTGGTAGACCGACAGGCTGGTCTTCGCCGGACCGTTGCTCTGGATGACGCCGCCGTGGCCGTCACCGCTGTCGGACCAGGGCTGGATGTTGAACGCGAGCGAGGTCTTCTGCCGCTGCGACCACCAGTAGGTGCCTCCGTTGGCGGGGTGCGTCACCGGCTTGAACCAGTCGCGGACCTGGAACGAGCCGGGCTCGTACGTGGTGCGCGTGCTCTGGCTCGACAGGAGCAGCCCCGGCCCGGTGCCCATGCTCTCGACCCACCGCGTCCCCTCCTGCGCCGAGACGTAGTCGGTGCGGGTGCCGGGCATGTCCTGGCGCAGCAGGTACCCGGAGCCGTACTTGCGGTACGGACGGAAGCCGGACCGCCACTCGCCGCTCTGCGTGGCGGTGGCGCCGTGGAACCGCATCTCCACCGTGGCCAGTTCGGACGCACGGGGACGGTAGGTCAGCCCGGTGGACGGGATCTGGCCGGGGTGCGGGTCGGACAGGTCGTACACGTACGGGGAGTTGGGCACGCCCTCGACGTCCAGCCGCAGCCGGCCGCGCCTGGCGTCGGCGATCAGCGGGGCCCCGTTGCGGGCGGTCACGGAGAACACGGGCACGGTGCTGCCGACGGACTCGATCAGCTTGCCCGGCTCGTCGTTGACCACGAGCAGCAGCGCCGCTCCGGCGTCGGCCGCCGCCTGTGCACGTGCCGCGGCGGTGATCGCGTCGGCGCGGGTCACCAGCACGACCTTGCCCTTGGCCTTCAGCCCTGCGTACTCGGCGGGGGTGCCGGTGCCCGCGTACACCGCTTCCAGGCGCTTGTGCCCGTCGTACCGCGCGGAGTTGGCCTGGGCGATGACCTGGACGGGCCTGCCGTCGTCGGTCACGGTGAGCAGCGGGAGGGCCTTGCGCCAGCGGGTCTCGTACTCGAAGGTGCCCTGGGTCGTCTTGCGGGTGGGCAGCACGAACATGCTGTCGTAGGTGGAGGCGAGCAGGTACTGCACCTCCACGACGCCCACGCCGTACGAGTTGGCCGCCTGGCCGTCCGCGCGGTACCAGTTCATGGACAGTGCCCGGTCCTCGGTCCGGCGCGGGACCTCCGCGGTGACCTCACGGGTGCGGCTCGCGTCGAGATCGACGTTCCGGTCCTGGTCGAGGACGACCTCCGGGTCGCCCATCAGGGCCATGCCGAGCGAGTCGGGGCCGTGGCTGCCGGGCACGTCCTGGTACGTCAGAAGGCTGTAGGTGCCCTCGCGCATGCGCAGGTCCAGCTTGCCGCTGTCGCCGATGGTCACGCTGTACGGGTCCTCGGTGCTGCCGAGGCGCTGGATCTCGACCCAGCCCGCGGCCGGCTTGCCGGAACGGTCCTTCATGGTGATGTGCAGGGTGTGGCGGGTGTCCTCCCGGTACAGGCCCACCTGCGTGCGGGTCAGCGTGGCGCCGGAGCCGTCCGTGGCGGTGATCTGGCCGAGGTAGCGGCGGCCGTCGGTGCCCAGGCTCGGCCGGGCGGTCGCGGTGACCGTCGCGGTGCCGTGCGCGGGCACGGTCACGGTGTCGGCGGAGAGGGTGAACATCCCGTCGGGGGCCGGGGTGCCCTTGCCCGCGGTCGGGTCGGTGTCGTACGGGCCGCCCGCGACGGAGGCGTTCAGCGCCAGGTGCAGCTCGGCGTCGGTGTCACCGGTGTTGGTGTACGTCACCGTGCGGTCGACCGGCGCGGAGTCGCTGTGCGGCCAGGAGTCGATGCCGAAGTACGCCGAGCCGGTCGCGGTGACCGCGGCGGCGGTGGCGGCGGAGAGATCGACGCGGCCGGAGCCCACCTGGTAGGCGGTGTACGCCGTCAGCTGCTTGGACGTGCTCATCAGCGCGTCCTTGAGCTGGTGCGCCTTCCAGTCCGGGTGCTCCTGGGCGAGGATCGCGGCGGCTCCGGCGACGTGCGGCGTCGCCATGGAGGTGCCGCTCATCGTCTGGTACCAGCCGGTCGCGGCGCTGCCGCCCGCCTTGGCGGCGAGGACGTTGACGCCGGGCGCGGAGATGTCGGGCTTGAGGGCGTAGTCGTTCAGACGGGGGCCCTGCGAGGAGAACGACGCCCGCTTGTCGTTGGCGTCCACCGCGGCGACCGTCAGCGCCTCGTCGGCGACGCCGGGGGTGCCCATGCTCGCCTCGCTGCTGTAGTTGCCGGCGGCGATCACGAAGAGCGCGCCGCTCTCCTCGGTGAGCTTGTTGACGGTCTGGCTCATCGGGTCGGTGCCGTCGGACGGGTCCGAGGAGCCCAGGCTCATGCTGACGACGCGCGCGCCCTGGTCGACGGCCCACTCCATGCCGGCGATGATCCAGGAGTCCTGGCCGTAACCGGCGTTGGAGAGCACCTTGCCGATCATCAGGTCGGCGCCGGGCGCCACGCCCTTCTCGGCGCCGTCGGAGGCTGCTCCGCTGCCGCCGACGGTGGAGGCGGTGTGGGTGCCGTGGCCGTGGCCGTCCTGCACGGTCTCGTCGGGCACGAAGCTCTGCGACTCGCCGATCCGGCCGTTCAGGTCGGGGTGGTTGAGGTCGGCGCCGGTGTCGAGCACGGCGACCTTGACGCCCTGGCCGTCGTAACCCTTCGCCCAGGCGGTGGCCGCGCCGATCTGCGCGGTGGTGTCCTTGAGGGTGGCCTTGACCTTGCCGTCCAGCCAGACCTTGGACAGGCCGTCACCGAGCTCGGCAGCGGGAGCGTCGCCGGTGGCGGCGAGGGCGGAGGCGGTGGGAGCGGCGGCCGCGGGGGCGAC
The DNA here is from genome assembly GCF_009377175.1 of Streptomyces adustus. Taxonomy (GTDB): domain Bacteria; phylum Actinomycetota; class Actinomycetes; order Streptomycetales; family Streptomycetaceae; genus Streptomyces; species Streptomyces adustus. Next base: position 1,010 of record NZ_VJZD01000111.1, on the reverse strand, counting down.
CGACTTCCACACCGTCCGGGCGCGCTTCTTCGCGGCCCGGACGGCCGCGCCGCGGATGGTCGGCAGGGAGCGCACCTTGGTGGCGCCGGTGGGCGTGCTCCGGTCGGCGGTCGCGGTCTTGGCGCCGTAGCTCAGGATCAGCGGGATGCCGTCGCTGTGGGCGTCGTCGTAGCCCTGCTCGATGAGGGAGGTGACGTCGAACAGCCGCCGGTCGAGGCGGTTCGCGGCCAGATAGGGCAGCACCTCGTCCGGGTAGACGTAGAGGTCGCCGCCGACAGTCTCGGTGCGCACGCCGCCGGTGGCCCCGCCCGGGCGGGTCACGTCCGCGGTCTGCTTGCCGCCGCCGGCCTGCGTGACGCGGACGACGTCACCGGTGAGGAGGGTGACGGTGTGTACGCCGGTGTCCGTGGTGTCCGCCGCCGCGACGGGGTGGGCCGCGTCCGCACTCGTCGCCACGCTCGCCACCGCGGGGCCGGTCGGCCCGGCCAGTGACGTCAGGACGGCCACGGTGCCGACCGCCGCCGCGAGTGCCCGCCGACGTCTGCGGCGGGGAGGTATGAGGGAAGTCATGCTGCGGTTCCTACCGGTCGGAAACCTGCGGGGGGAACAGCAGACCGGTGGCGCGAAAGCGCCACGTCCCACATGTGCCACCGTGGTCTACGTGCTTGCAGACCACGGGAGTTGCCTGCCGAGGGCTGCTTCCGCGGCTCCTCCCGACCGACTCGGGACATGTCCCGCACCGCCGGTCCGCGGCCGCCCGCCGACACCCCGTGACCGACGTTCCGAGGTTCCGCCAACCCGCTGTGTGCTACAGTGCGGTGAGCATCAGTGCACGCCCTTCATGGGCGCCGATGCCGATTCATTTCTCCGTGCTGTTCCGCCCTTTCGCCGACCGGCAGGCGCGACAGCTCTTCCGCACCACCTCGCCGACGAAGCCGTACTGCTCCCGCAGACGCTCCCCGCCGCCCGAGGCGCGGTGCCCGCCGCCCGGAGACGCGCACGACCGCCTC
>NZ_VJZD01000110.1 GCF_009377175.1 Streptomyces adustus | reverse complement strand
GGGTGATGGTGGTCGGCTGGATGACGGCGGGCGGGGTGGCCAGGCCGGTGGGCTGGGGCATGGTCGGGAGCTTGGGCCGAAACATGGGCGGTTCTCCTTTCGCGGCGGGCTACTTGACGGCGGTGTCGATGACGGGAGCGAAGAGGCTGTCGGCGAGGAGGTAGCCGCCGAGGAGGAGCACGCAGATCAGCCACCAGGGCGGGCGGACGAGCTTGACGCCGAGGTAGCCGACGGCGAGCAGGGCGAACCAGAGGGGGACGTCCACGGACGGTGTCTCCTAAGCGACGCGGCAGCGGTGGGTGCGGGCGGCGAGCTGGGCGGCGGTCTGGCTGGAGTAGTCGGCGGACCAGCCGCAGCGGTCGGCGGTGCAGACGGCGGCGTGTGTGATGCGGCCGTTGCGGTCGCGGTGGGTGCCGATCTGCACGGGGCCGATCCGCATCAGGGAGTGGAAGTTGTCGCGGGCGGGCATGGTCTGATCTCCCTTGCGGTCAGCTGAGGTGGGCGGCGATGGCGTCGGCGAGGTGGGGCGGGACGCCGAGGCGGGAGCGCAGCGTGTCGGGGTCGATCGCGGAGCCGGTACGGGCGCGGTACTCGTCGGCGACCTTGCGGGCGTGGTCGACCAGGACGGCGGGGACCTGCGGGGGAGTGGTGACTTCCGCGGTGGGGACGGGCGCCGCAGCAGGCTCGGGCGTGGCTTCCGTGACCGATACGGGATCGGCGTCCGGCAACGGCAGTTCGTGCGAGTGTGCGGCGTCCGGCATCGAGGTGATTGGTGCCGGCGGAGCCGTCTCCGTCTCCGGGGCAGGGGAGTGCGCGAGGAGCGTTCCCCCGAGGAAGGCGAGCGCGGGCCATCCGGCGATGCCGAGGCGGAGCAGCGCGGGCGGGTCGGTCAGGTCGAGGAATCCGGCGGTGGCGACGTTGGCGCCGAGCGAGGCGAACAGCGCAACGACGAACCAGCACCAGGCCAGCCGGGACGGTCCCTCACTGCGCAGGCGTCGCCAGGCGGCGACCAGGAGCAGATCGACGCTGACCGGGTAGGCCCAGGCCTTCCAGCCGTTCTGTCCGGCCGCGGCGGCCAGGTCGTGCAGGTGGGCGAAGGACAGGGCCCCGGCGATGACGGCCTGAATCAGGACCGCGTCGACACGGAGGCCGTGACGCCCGCCCATCAGGAGTCACCGGGGTAGGCAGGGCCGCCGTCGGGGTCGTAGTCGTCCGGGAACAAGCCGGGCGGCGGCTCGGGCAGCGAGACGGCGAGCGACGGGCTGACGACGGCCACGAAGTCGAGGTCCGCGCCGACCGTGTCGGCGTACAGGGCGAGTTGGCCGAGCAGGAGCACGGTCCGGGCGAAGTCCTCGCAGTCCGGGCACATGACGGGATCTCCCTTCTCTGGGCATGGCGGGGTAGGGACTTGGCGCGAAGGCGGTCGCGCCTGCCGTGGGGACGGGGCAGGGATCAGGCGGTGGCCGAGGAAGCCTTGACCAGCGGCATGAGCGCAGAATCAGGCGCGGAGCCGGGGAGGGCGGGCCGGAACGGGGCCAGCTCGGGCAGGTCCGGGGTCCGGTCGGCATGCCGGTTGCAGATGTTCACGGCCTGGCGGAGCGAGGTGTGCGGGGCGCGGATACGGTGCCATCCGCCGGAGGAGTCGCCCGCGATGGCGATCCCCCGCAGCTCGGCCGGGATCTGGATGGCGGCGAGGACGGCGTCCGGGGAGATGTCGCCGAAGGCCATGTTGGCCGAGGTCTCGTCGTTGACCCGATGGGCGGTGCGGCCGGTGAGCTGGGCGCGGAGCATCGTGATGCCCTTGCCGAGTTCGGAGCCGAAGCGCTGCCCGCAGATTTCGAGGTAGATGCCGGCCGCGCGGCCGAGCTGGGCGAGGCGGACCAGAGCGGTGATGATCCGGTCCCGGCGCTTTTCCTCCTCCTTGTTGGCGTACAGGGCGAGTTCGGCGACCTCGTCGACCAGGACCACGACCGGAACCGGGCGCAGGTCGTCGGGCAGGTCCCAGATGTCGGCGGCGATCTCCGCGTCCGGCACGTCGGACGTGATCCGCTGCTGGGACCGGATGAGCTGATAGACGCGTCCCATCCTTTCCACGAGCGCGTCGAGCACTTCCGCGGCGGTGTCGGGATCGTCGGCCAGCGCGGAGAAACGGCGGCCCAGCGGGAACAGTTCGACCCCCTGCTTGCAGTCGATGCCGACAAGGGCGACGTCCATCGAGGCGAGCCCCGCGACCAGGTTGCGCTGGTAGACGGACTTGCCGGACTCCGTGGCGCCGAGGGTGAGGGCGTGAGGTACCGCCCGGTAGTCGCGGTAGTGCACCGAGCCGTCCTCCCGCAGGGCGACCGGCACCCGCATCGGCCGTGAATCGGTCTCGGCAGGCATCTGCACCCGCTTGAGTACGTCGTAGCCGGTCATCCGCACCTCGACGACGCCGGAGCGCAGTTCGCGTGACGTCACGCCATACATCGAGAACGAGTGCCGGAGCCGGTCCGAGGCGGCGGCGATGTCGAAGGCGTCCTGTCCGGGGCGGAGCTTGAGCCGCAGGACCAGGCCGGTACGAGTCGGCCGCAGCCGCAGGATGCGCGGCGGACGCGCCTCAGGTATCGGCCGGTTGGCGGCACGGGCGAGGGCGAGCCGCCACCGTGCGGGTGGGACGGTCAGTCCGCACGCGTCCATCACCGTCCGGTACCGGGCCAGGACCCGTAACACGGCCAGCGTGACCCCGAAGGTCAACCAGTACCAGGCGGGGCGCCGCCACCGCAGGAGACCCGCGGCGGCGACGACCAGCACCAGAACGACCGTGAAGCGGGTCATGATCAGGCCGCCTTGGACCCTGCGGCGACGGCAGCGCCAGCGAGCGAGGTGACCGCGACCGCGCGGAACGCGATGCCGTGCCGGCGCTGTCCGTTGAAGTCATTCTCCCAGGGGCGGGCGATCAGACCCGTGAGCGCGACCGGCGTACCCATGGCCAGCTCACCGGAGATGCCCGGCTCCGGGACGGTGATGGACAGGATCTCCACCTCCTCGTTCGCCGCGAACATCACGTCCACGGTCATCAGCTTCGCCCCCGTCTCGGCGTCGGTGGCGATCTCACCAGTACGGCGGTCACGCACCTTGACCTGCGGAGACTTGGCGACCACCACGACCGCACCGGAGGTGTCGACGGGAATCTGACGCACAGAGATCACTCCTCTATATATGCTAAACTCCGTCACTCATGTATAGGAGTGACATGAAGAAGAATGCCTCACTCCTGTACATGAGTCAACCCGCCACGAAGAAGAACTCGCGACGGGCTGAGCAAAGTTGAGTGGGCGTCAGTCCTCGGCAGGGATCCTGTACTCGAAAACGAACTGGTCAGCGGCCATGAGGGTGTCACACACCTCGACCACGCGACCCGCGGTCGTACGAGCCTCCCGGATCAGGTGAACCACCGGCGCACCCGGGCTCAGCGCGAGCTCCGAGGCCTCCGCCTTGGAGGCCGGCCGTGCCTGCACCGTCTCGACGAACTCGGCGAACTCGTGCCCGTGATCTTCGAGCCGGGCGTAGATGCCACCGCCGCCGGGGTTCTCGGCGAACAGCTCGGGGATGTCCTTCACGACGTCCCAGGGCAGGTAGGACGTGGCGGTCTCGACGGGCGTGCCGTTGCGGAAGTAGAGGCGCCGACGCGCCAGCACCTGAGTACCGGTGGAGACGCCCAGGCGTGCGGCGGCATCCTCAGGCGCCTCCAGGGGCCCGATGTAGAGGACGCTGACCTTGGCGGTGGCCCCGGACTGCGCGGACTCCGCGAGGTAGGCCGCCTGCCCTCCCCGCCGCAGCGAACGCCGGAAGCGATCGGAGGAACGGTGCCGCACAGGGGGCCGACTCTTCACGATCGAACCCTTGCCGTGCCGGGTCTCGACCAGCCCGCTCGCCCGCACCTCGACCATGGCCTTACGGATCGTTCCGCCGGCGACGCCGTAGCGCTCCACCAGTTCCGATTCACTCGGCACCATGTCGCCGGGCTTGAGAACCCCCGCCCGGATCTGCTGCACGATCTCGTCCGCGATCTGTACGTATCGAGGCCCGGAACCGACCCCACCCGCCGCAGTTCCCATAGTCCTTCCCTGCCTCCTATGCTCCTCTATATGAGTCAACCACAGGAAGCGACACCGCCCCCGCTGCACTCCGTGTCCGTTGCCGGAGTAGTGGTGCGCGAGGACGGCCGCCTCCTGGCGATCCGCCGAGCCGACAACGGCAACTGGGAGCTCCCGGGCGGCATCCTCGAACTCGACGAGACCCCCGAGGCCGGCGTCACCCGCGAGGTCCTGGAGGAGACAGGCATCCACGTCGAGGTGGACGAACTCACCGGCGTCTACAAGAACATGACCCGCGGCATCGTCGCCCTGGTCTTCCGCTGCAAGCCGTCGGGCGGCACCGAACGCACCTCCACCGAGTCCACGGCGGTCTCGTGGCTTACCCCCGATGAGGTCAACGACCGCATGTCCGAGGTCTTCGCAGTCCGACTCTTGGACGCCCTGGACGGCAACGGCCCCCACGTCCGCAGTCACGATGGCAAGCGCCTGATCCCAGTGGGATAAGACTTTCTCTCCATCATCAAGGCCCGCGCACGGCGCGGGCGCGCGCCGCCTCTGCGGCGCGGCCTGCCTCCTGTCTTCGCCCCGGCTGGCCGCGCCCGGCGGCGCGCTCGGCGGCTGCGGGCAGAAGTAGCGAGACACCCTCTGTGGCTGAGGACGGTCGGCTCCACGGCTTTAGGCAGCCACTTTGGGGCGAGCCTCGAAGATCATGGCCCCAACGTCGTGCTTTAGCGGGCAGGTCCAAAGACTGCCCGACGCGCCGGAAGCTTACGGGGCCATGATCACTCGCCCCAAAGCAGCTCCAGCCCAAAGCCGCTCCGCCGACCGCTTCGCATTACACGGCGCGGACCTCAACGGCAGTGACGAGCCTCCTCGACCAGCCCGACCATTTCTTAAAGTGATTGAGTAACGGATACTTCGATCGGATTCCTACCTGACACCATTTGCGCTTGAATTGATCGCCCAAGCCTTGTTTGCCAATGGTCAACACCTAGGCGGGATTCTCGAATCTCAACACACCGTCCGATGTTCTTAATCGCATCCACTCGATCACCAGTACAGTATTGACACAGTGCAAGTTTCTCCAGGCAGAGGCCCACTCGATCGTGACTCGGACCGAAGTGTTCACGCGCAATTTCATAGGCCCTTTTCAGCCATTTCAGCGCTGCGCGATATTGACCTAGATGCATTAGGGCGCTACCGAGATTATTGTAGTCGGGAATCAATTCAGGATGCTTTTCGCCATACACCGCGATGTCGATCTTGACAGCCCGGAGAGCGACTCGAGCCGCATCCCCATTCAGCCCGAGATGGCTGAGGACTACCGCCAGGTTCGTTAGTGTAGTCGCTACATCCCGATGACTCTCGCCCAGTACCTTCTCCTGCTTGGCAAGGACTTCTTCAAGCTTTTTCCTGGCAGTGGAAAACTCTCCCCGGGCAGTCCAGGTCCGAGCCAAATTTGCCTCGGCAGTAAGCGAACGAGTACTGTCTACGTCTCTAAGAGCTTTGTGAATCTGCAACGCCTTATCAAATGCCTTGGCAGCCGCTGCATGGTCTTCCAGCTCCATTAGAGCCAAGCCAGCGTTGTTCCAGTCTCGCGCAGCGGCAACATGAACGCCGCCGGAGATCTCGTTATCGATCTCTACAGCTTTGAGTGATGCATCCAAAGCGGCAGAGAAGTCCCCTGAGTCGAAATGTGCAAGGGACAGATTGCAGTAGAGAGTAGCAAGTTCGTTCCTTGGGTCTTCTGCCGAGTGTTGGGTGATGAGTTCAGTGAAGTCGACTACCGCGCCATGCGTATCTCCGTATTCTCTACGCATATTAGCGATATTAGCAGCCACTGCACGCCTGACGTGCTGCGCTCCGTCCTCATCGCCCATCGCCCTAGCCAACTGCTTTACACGATCCAGTTCATGGATTGCCGCTTGAAATTTCCCCTGCAGGCCAAATACGGCGGCACGTTTAGCATAGAGTGGAATGGTCGAGGTTGCATCTGCCTCCTCTTGTTCCGCCAGGCGGATACTGGAGTCAATAAAGTCGAGTGCCTCGGTCCATCGATCCATTTGGGTCAGCGCCTCGGCCAGCGTCGCATGGGCGAACAAGCGGGCGTCGAGCTCGCAAGAGGACTCAGCTTCCGCGAAGGCAACTGCCTTCTCCGCATACGTGAGGCTACTCTCCTGCATGCCCACCTGGGCTAGATGCATTGAGATTGAACAGCAAAAGGCTAGCCGGATCGGCGAGCGAGCGTTCTGCTCTTCCAGCCAAGCAATGAAAGCCTCAAAGTGCGGCAACATCTGACGATAGTGCGGCCAGTATTGCGAGTCGACCGGGTTTAGGCTAGCAACCACATTGAGCAGTTTCGTAGCCATATCAATTACCGTACGTCGATTCACTTCAGGAAGAAACTGTCGCACCAGGGCTTGAGTCAATGAATGGCAGTGGATACCCCCAGGCTGCGTCTCAACCAGGGAGAACTTCTGCAAACTGACAATACAGTCATGAAGTGTGAGTTCATCGTCGAGTTCCTGAATCACTCTAGCGGATTCCTCGGAGAGCTGTTCGAGTTCTTCCGCGACCACGGCTCGAAGAGATCTACGGCCAGTAGGCGTACTCTCAGGAACGTCGCTGAAGCCGTCCGATTCCCGGTCCGCACTCAGGCCAAATAGCTCAGTTGGGAAGTCTTGAGGGGCTACGTAGGAGAGCACTTGAAGCAGGAACAGGGAAAGGGGTTGGTCATTTTCAAGGCGGTCCAACGTGATTGCCAATGCTGCTGCCAGTCCAGCATGTTCGGGCGGCGCCGCTCGGCTGAGTAGGTCTTTCGCCCTGCTGCGCAACAGCTCAGTATAAGTATGAGTGGCAATACCAGAAACACTCATGTAGCTGGCTGCTTGTTTGAGGGCCAAAGGTAGACCCCCCAGCGCCTCATTCAGGCGCGTCAGCTCGCTATCTGGCACGCTTGGAAGCATGGATTTAAGAAGCTTATTAGCAGCTTGTGGAGATAGTGGCTCGAGGCGCAGTGTCGGCACGTGCGTAGTCCAACGTTGGTCCACGCTAGAGATCAGGAATCTAGTGGCTGATTTTCTTGGAATGAATCTGATGAAGTCCTCTTCCGCGGGGGCGCCATCAAGCAAAATGAGCCCTCTGTGCTTATGGAAGAATTTCTTCATTTCATCCAGTGCCGACGCAGACGTTGGCTTGGCTAGCCCCTTCTCTTCGGCGAAATCTGAGAGATCCGCTACAGTCGAGGCCCATGAATCCGCCCTCACCCACCACACAAATTCATAGTGGCCGACATTCTGCCACGCATACTGCGCCAAGACCTCACTCTTACCGATTCCACTGATTCCAACAACGGCTTGACAAGGATTTCCGGAGTCTTCCGTTGAGACAGTCTCCCCAATCTGCCTGATGACGTCATCTCGACCTGTGAATTCGGGGCTGGGCTCACGAGTCCATAGGTTGGAGGTCTGTGGATCTGTCGCATTATTCCCTGCTGGAGGCTTCGAGATGGCATCAACTACATCCTGGCGCGTTACACGCCTCCTCTCAATAGTTGCCTCTCTAATCGAGGATGGAGTTAGTGCATCTGGGCGCGCCAATCGAATAGATGAAAATCTCCGGTGGTCAAAGTCTCTTGACTTAAGTGCGACCAAATTTACAATTGAGTCCCATGCGGATACCGCGTCAACATCCGTCAATCCTGCAGCACGCAGTGCCGGCTCCACAGTGTTGACAATGTGGTATGCACGGATTGAAACACGATCTGGAACGCTGAATTCCGCACTCAGTGCCTCCAGAAATGCACGTGCCTCGTCCGAGCTGCAGCCAAGTCTTCGAGACGCAGGTTCGACGAATGGTGCAAGTCCTTGCACGTCATCGGCGTTGCAAGCCTGCGCGAAAGTAAGAGCCGAATCCCTGCCAGCTTTCATTGCCGCGTTCGTTACGAGGCGACAGCGCATTTCAGGAGATTCTTTCCACCGTTCGTAGAGTTTGACCAATCCGCCACGATCCCACAAATCCGAGAAGGGCCAGGGGCCGAGTTCGAGCTCTCGATGCTTTACTGATGTCAGTTCGTACGTATCGTTAGAATATTCAAGAACGAAATCGGCATGCCACTCGCAGATAACAGATCGCAGCGTCGCGTCTTCGAGCATTGCAATGCAATGCCGGGCCGCGCATTGATATTGAAAGTTATAGCGCGATGCGGTGTCAGTGCCTGAATCTTCGACAGGCGTGTTGATGAGCAGTTGAGTTAGCTCCGGAACATCGTTAGTGGTCAACTTCTTGCTGCCCCTAGGTTCATCTATATCTAAAGCCCAGCTGCGTGGTTGACGGTCCGCACCAGAGCTCCGTCAGCCAGCGATGTCACTCCGCTACCTCTGTCTGTGACGTCGCAGGAACAGCATGCCGTGTACCGAGGCGGCCAGGCCTGCGGTTCACACAATCACCCGCACCTCTGTTGCCCTCTGGAACCGGTAGACGACGGCAAACTGTTCAGTACGGAGGACGGCATGCCAGACGACGTACGTGGTCCACGTTGGACATCAACAACATCAGACATGGGCACCCCGAGAGACCTTTCGTGGCCATCCCGTGCTGGAGGCGCCAGTGACTCCCTGGCGGCTGATCGAACTCCTCAAGCGGTGGTCACACGACTATGCGGCCGACGGCAGTGACGGCAGTGACGGCAGCGCTGACGGTCGGCTCAGTCCACCAAAGCGTGCCCGCATCTTCTAAGCGCTTGGTCGTTCGGAACGTGCCACAGCCGTGCCACATCGTGCAGTCAGCCACGGTCAACGATGCTTCGCCGCAGTCGAGATGCGCCGTTCACCTGGGCGGCCGCTGCGGCCGCCCAGGTGACCTGGGCGAACATATTGCCGACCACGTCCGCCCTTACAACGCAGTAGTCACGGGCTTCTCGACCGGCCGTGATCAGTCCATGGAGGAGTACACGTGGCCAGCGCGTCGCCCCGACGTGCCGGGGCTGTCGCCGGATGAAGCTTGGGCGGCGACGATTGCCGCACTTCCCGTTGGGGCTTCTGTCGCAGGAGAGGTGATCGGGCGTCAGCCCTTCGGCGTGTTCATCCGGATCGACGGGCTTCCGGGAGCTGTGGGGCTGGCCGAGATCATTGCTATGCCCGAAGGGATGGGACTGCCCGCTCTGGGGGCACGCATCCGCGGTGAGGTGATCGACCACGTTGAGCACAACCGCCAGGTGAGAGTTCGGCTGCACGAGGCGGGGGCACGCTTGGGTGATCACGTTTGTGATGTCCCTGGGGGTGAGGGCTCGGGTTAGCGTGCGATGCATGACCAGTGACACCCTTGCATGTCCCGAGTGCGGCCAGCTCTTGAAGTTTGGCGGCCTCGTGCTCTGCAAGCGAGAGGACGACGGCCGGCGGACCTGCCGATCGCTGTGGAGGTGTGCAAGTCGGCACGTCTGATGGAACTGGGCGGATCGGCCGGGCGACCCCCTGGAGATCTGTCCCTTGCCGCAGTTGTTCCGGTGACATCCAACGCTGACATCAACGACCACGAACAGTTGCGGCATTGAGCGGTTGCAGGCGGCAGTTCGGTGCGGAGCCGGCCTCAGCCAAGGTCCTGTTGGAGCGAACTTACAAGGCGGCTGTCTCCCCCTCAACGCGCGAGCGCCCTCCAGGGCCGTCCTGGGGCCGTGGAAGGGCGCTCAACGGTTACTAACGTCGACAGGTGCCGACAGCTCAGCAGCAGGTCAGGACGTTGATCGGTACGGCGGCCGCAGGTCGCGGCCGCTCAAGATCAGTTGCGGCTGCGCCAGATCACGCGGCGCCGAGCTGAGCAGCCAGGAACACCGCTGCAACCGAGGGGCGGACTGCGTACGTTGCGCCCGTGCTCCCCTCAGGAGCCGCCCACCAGTAGAACGGATACCGGCGCCCACTGTTGCTCTGGCCTTTGTCCATTCCACGCACCACACCCGCCACGCGCGCTGCCAGATTCCCCTCGTTCGGCCAGCCCAGAGCTTTGTCCGCCAGCTCCGTGCAGTGGATCGTACGGCCAGGGGTACGCAGCATGTACTCGAACATCCGCCGGGCCTGCGGGGCGAGCTCAGCCAGGAACGCCGCGGCTCGCTCCAAGTCCTCCGGGCTCCATTCCGGCGCGCCATAGTGCTTCGCTTCGCCAGAGTGCTCAGCCCATCGCTGATCAACCTCAGAGAGATACTCCGTCATGCCCGCCCCCAACAGTTCGTTCCAAACATGTGCGTCGTCCGCACCGTACAGATCCGCCACGACACTGCGTGCCGAATCCGTGTCGAAGTTTTACCGGCAAGCAGCTCAGCTGAGGAGGAGCCACAGGTCAAGAGGAGGACGGGACGCAGCCACAGAGCGCCTTCTAAGCCCGAGGCCCCTCTCCGGCACCGCAGTCGAACCGCATTAGGCGGTCGGTCATGGGGCATCGCGGCCGAGACGCACCTCTGGTTTGGGCCGCTGCTCGGACCGGAGCTCCCCCGGCATCCTCTGTGACGGCCGGGCCCACGCCTGCAACGTAGCGATCGCAGCCCCCAGCCCTCATGATCTGCCCATGGACGAATACACATGGCCGACGCGCCCCAGGGTGCCGGCAGAGAGGTATCAGGAGGTGTGGGAGGCGACCGTCGCGGCGCTGCCGCTGGGGACCTCCGTGAGCGGAGAAGTGATCGGGCGTCAGCCCTTCGGGGTGTTCTTCCGGATCGACGGGGTTCCGAACGCCGTGGCGCTGGCGGAGATCATCTCCATGCCCGAGGGGATGGGACTACCCTCCCTCGGGGCCCGCGTCCGTGGCGAGGTCGTCGCGCATGCTGACCACAACTGTCAGGTGCGGGTTCGCCTGCACGAGGCGGGAGCGGCTCCCGAGTGATCTCCGCCGGGCCGTCCCTGGGCCGTGCGAGGTCAGCCGTCGCCGACCGACGATGACAGAAGCCCACGGCGTCTGAGCTGGTCAGAGCCGTGGGCTTCGTAAGTCTCGCTGGTCAGCCAGACCGGTGATCAGTAGACGGGCAAGTCAGGCCGTGGATGTTGCCCTGGCCTGAGCGGGCGGTCTGAGATCGCCAGCTGACATCAACGGCATCGGACGACAGCGGATCGAGGCGACCGGAGTAGGAGCAGGAAGCTCCGGCCGAAGGTACTTAGGGGCAGACTATGCCGACCCTGATCGAACTCCTAAAGCAGGTGTCGCAGAGGGGTTTCCTCCCGGGCTGGCCTTCGCCGTGTTCGAGGCTTACCGAGACCGAACCGGGCGGAGGCGAGCACGATTCGGCAGAATACCCGGCTGAGACGAGGCGGCCGCGGAACGAATTCAATCGGATGGCTGATGCGCCATTCGGGCCCTGGAGTGGCGGTCAGCGACGTTAATATGACGCATGGTCACCGGGCTGGTTGTGGATGCCAACGGGTTTGAGCTGGTCGTCGATGGCCGACGGGTCGGTCCCCGTCGGATGTTGCAGACCTTTGACGTTGAGCTACTGGATGCCGTTGCTGGCCAGTATGTGGATGCCGTACGTAATGGCTCCAAGGACCAGGCACTGCTCGCGGTGGGACGCGAGTTGTACCGGTGGCTCGATGGTGACCTTGGCCAGTTGACGCGCCTGCTCGATGAAGCGTCGGCACCGCTGGTGTTCGAGGTCCGAGCGCCGACGAGACCGTCCGCAGCGGCGTGGGCGTTGCTGCGGGCCCCGTACGAGCTGCTGGCCACCCCCGCGAGTGGATTCCTCGCGGCCGAGGCGCCGAAGTTGTTCGCTGTAGCGCGTCGGCTCGGTCATCCGAGCCCGGCGCAGGCCCTGGACGGGTACCGGCTCGGGGTGGCGTTCATGGCCTCGGCGCCTCGGGGTCAGCACGAGCTGGACTTCGAGGCCGAGGAGATGGCCATCCTCAACGCCGTCGGGGAGACGAGCCTTGACCTCGTTGTCGAGGACTCCGGCAATCCCGAGCATCTTGGACTGCGTCTGTCCGAGCTCGGGGGGATGCCGGTGGTTCATCTGTCGTGTCACGGGCTGCACAACTGGCGCCCGGGGCCTGACAAACCGGCCACTCCTGTCCTGCTGATGGAGGATGATCTCGGGGACGGGCGTCCGACGAGCGCGGATGCGCTGGTGGGCCTGTTGACTCCGCGGCCGCGGCTGGCGTTCGTGTCGGCCTGCCTGACCGCCACCGGTGCCGACGTGGCCGGGCATGTTCCCGCTGGCGCCGGCCACCGCGGCGGTCCGACAGTCGAGCCCGCCATGTCGATAGTGCACTCGATGGCCACCGGGCTGGTGGCCGCCGGGATTCCCGCAGTCATCGGCTGGGACGGCTCGGTCAGCGACCAGGCAGCCACTCGCTTCGCCGAACGCCTGTACTCGCAGCTCGGCCGCCGTGTCGGGGTGGCCGTGGCCGTCGCCGAGGCCCGCCGCCACCTGCTGGCCTGTTCCGATGAGCGCCAGCGCGCCGAGTGGCACCTGGCGCGGCTGTGGCTTGGGCCGACTGGTGGTGGTCCGCTGGTCGCGGGAATCCGCAAACGCCAGATGGTGCCTCCGCATCATGTGACCAAGACGTTCCTGGACCGCAAGCGTCAGCTGCCGGTCGCGGCTGCGGAAATGTTCGTCGGCCGCCGCCCGGAGATGCAACGCACGCTGCGGGCTCTGCGAGGTGGGCAGAAGGCCGGGGTCCTGCTGCATGGGCAGGGCCGGTTGGGCAAGTCGAGCCTGGCCGCCCGGATCGCCGACCGTCACCCCAACCGGGCCGTGGCGGTCGTGTTCGGTGACTACACCCCGACAGCGATCCTCGACGCCATCGCCGACGCCGTCGCCACCAATGCTGACGCCCGTACCCTCATCGAAGCAAGGCGTGTTGAGGTCCGCGACCAGCCGGACCGCCTCAAACCGCTGCTGATCGATCTGCTGGCCGGGCCGTGCGCCCAGGAACTCGACGACGTCCGCAAACCCCTCCTGCTGATCATCGACGATCTCGAACAGATCCTGACCGCCAACCCTGATGGCCCGCACCGGCTCGACCTGGAGCACGCCACCGTACTCGCCGACGTGCTCTGCGCGTTCGACCCGGCCATCACCGACAGCCGACTCCTGGTCACCAGCCGCTACACGTTCACTCTCGACGGGCTGGAGGCCCGACTGGAACCCGTCCAGCTGCAGCCCCTGTCACCGGCGGCCCAGCGTAAACTCCAACGCCGCCAGCAGGACCTCGCCCCGGCCGAATACCGGACCCAGCGCGCTGACCTGGCCCAGCGGGCCCTGGACGTCAGCTGCGGCAACCCCGGGCTGCAGGACCTCATCGGGCTGCGCCTGGTCTACAGCAGCCAGGTCGACCAGGCCCGGGCCGAGGCCGCCGTCGTCGGCATGGAGGCCTACCTTCAGCAGGGTGACCTGCCGACCGGCAACTCCGACATCGGCGAGTTCCTGGAGAAATTGGCTCTCGACACCCTCCTCGACCAGGCTGGGTCCGCCCATCGCGATCTGTTGCGCGCCTGCACTCTGTTCACCGTCCCGGTCCCGCAACCCGTCATCGAGGCCCTCGCCGCCGCTGTCGGCGGATCGGCGTCCCGCCTGTGCGGCCTCGGGCTCCTTGACGCCTTTCCCGACCAGCACCGCCCCGACATCCCGGCCTTGGCCGTCAATGCCCTCGCGGCCGGACGCCTAACCCCCCTCACCCCCGACGAGCAGGTCGCCCTCGCAGCCCTGGCCGCCGAACCTCTCTACCTCCAGTGGGGCGGTGCCACACGTCGCCCCGCCCGCGGCAGCGACCTGGACCTGCAGCTGACCCACCTGGCCCTGGCCGCCGACAACCCGACCATCACCGCCGACTGCGCCGCCGAAGCCGTGTACGCCCTGCGACAAGGCCCGGCCTCCACCGCTGCCGAACTCGGCCACCACGCGATCACCCTCCTCGACCGCCACAACCACGAGGTTCCTGTCACCCTGCTACGGGCCGTCGCCGACGCGGCCGTCACCAGCGGCGACGGCGATCACGCCGACACCCTGCTCCACCGTGCCGTCCAGCAGAACCAGACCAGTGACCGGCAGACCAACCCGGCCGACCACGCCGCAGTCCTCTACGATCACGCCAACCGCCTCATCACCCGCGGTGAGACCGACCAAGCCGAGGACCTGCTCCACCAGGCCCGCCAACTCTTCACCGATGCTGATGACACCCGCTCGGTCGCGATCACCTGGGGCCAGATCGCCGACATCTACGAGCAGCGGGGCGAGGTTGACGAGGCGCTGCGGATCCATCGCGAGGTCGAATTGCCGGTGTACGAGCGGATCGGTGACACCCACTCGGCCGCTGTCACCTGGAGCCAGATCGCCGACACCTTCGAGCAGCGGGGTGAGGTTGACGAGGCGCTGCGGATTCGCCGCGAGGTCACCCTGCCGGCGTTCGAGCGGATCGGTGACGCCCGCGAGGTCGCGGTCACCTGGGGAAAGATCGCCGACATCTTCCAGCAGCGGGGCGAGGTTGACGAGGCGCTGCGGATTCGCCGCGAGGTCGAATTGCCGGTGTACGAGCGGATCGGTGACACCCGCTCGGCCGCTGTCACCTGGGGCCAGATCGCCGACATCTTGCAGCGGCATGGCGAGGTTGACGAGGCGCTGCGGATTCGCCGCGAGGTCACCCTGCCGGCGTACGAGCGGATCGGTGACACCCGCTCGGTCGCGGTCACCTGGGGAAAGATCGCCGACATCATCCAGCAGCGGGGCGAGGTTGACGAGGCGCTGCGGATTCGCCGCGAGGTCGAATTGCCGGCGTTCGAGCGGATCGGTGACACCCGCTTGGTCGCTGTCACCTGGGGAAAGATCGCCTACATCTTCCAGCAGCGGGGCGAGGTTGATGAGGCGCTGCGGATTCGCCGCGAGGTCACCCTGCCGGTGTTCGAGCGGATCGGTGACACCCGCTCGGTCGCGGTCACCTGGGGCCAGATCGCCGACATCTACGAGCAGCGGGGCGAGGTTGACGAGGCGCTGCGGATTCGCCGCGAGGTCACCCTGCCGGCGTACGAGCGGATCGGTGACACCCGCTCGGTCGCGGTCACCTGGGGAAAGATCGCCGACATCATCCAGCAGCGGGGCGAGGTTGACGAGGCGCTGCGGATTCGCCGCGAGGTCGAATTGCCGGCGTTCGAGCGGATCGGTGACACCCGCTTGGTCGCTGTCACCTGGGGAAAGATCGCCTACATCTTCCAGCAGCGGGGCGAGGTTGATGAGGCGCTGCGGATTCGCCGCGAGGTCACCCTGCCGGTGTTCGAGCGGATCGGTGACACCCGCTCGGTCGCGGTCACCTGGGGCCAGATCGCCGACATCTACGAGCAGCGGGGCGAGGTTGACGAGGCGCTGCGGATTCGCCGCGAGGTCACCCTGCCGGCGTACGAGCGGATCGGTGACACCCGCTCGGTCGCGGTCACCTGGGGAAAGATCGCCGACATCTTCCAGCAGCGGGGCGAGGTTGACGAGGCGCTGCGGATTCGCCGCGAGGTCGAATTGCCGGTGTACGAGCGGATCGGTGACACCCGCGCGCTCGCGGTCACCTGGAGCCAGATCGCCGACATCTTGCAGCGGCATGGCGAGGTTGACGAGGCGCTGCGGATTCGCCGCGAGGTCGAATTGCCGGTGTACGAGCGGATCGGTGACACCCGCTTGGTCGCTGTCACCTGGGGAAAGATCGCATACATCTACGAGCAGCGGGGCGAGGTTGATGAGGCGCTGCGGATTCGCCGCGAGGTCACCCTGCCGGTGTTCGAGCGGATCGGTGACACCCGCTCGGTCGCGGTCACCTGGGGAAAGATCGCCGACATCATCCAGCAGCGGGGCGAGGTTGACGAGGCGCTGCGGATTCGCCGCGAGGTCGAATTGCCGGTGTACGAGCGGATCGGTGACACCCGCGCGCTCGCGGTCACCTGGAGCCAGATCGCCGACATCTTGCAGCGGCATGGCGAGGTTGACGAGGCGCTGCGGATTCGCCGCGAGGTCGAATTGCCGGTGTACGAGCGGATCGGTGACACCCGCTTGGTCGCTGTCACCTGGGGAAAGATCGCATACATCTACGAGCAGCGGGGCGAGGTTGATGAGGCGCTGCGGATTCGCCGCGAGGTCACCCTGCCGGTGTTCGAGCGGATCGGTGACACCCGCTCGGTCGCGGTCACCTGGGGAAAGATCGCCGACATCATCCAGCAGCGGGGCGAGGTTGACGAGGCGCTGCGGATTCGCCGCGAGGTCGAATTGCCGGTGTACGAGCGGATCGGTGACACCCGCGCGCTCGCGGTCACCTGGGGCCAGATCGCCGACATCTACGAGCAGCGGGGCAAGGCCGACGAGGCCCTCGAACTGCAGCTCAAGCGCTTGCAAGTCAGTGAGCAGCTCGGCGACATGGACGGCATCGCGGCAGCCAACTGGGACCTCGCGCGAATCGATCTGAATCGTCAGGATCGCGACGCGGCGGTGCCGAGACTGGTCATCTCGTTTCAGCTCCTTCTGAAGCTTCAACGGCCGGATGGCCTCGCGGTCGTCGGTACTGTCTTGGGGCAACTTCTGCTGGCCGCGGATGAACGCGTGCAGGCCCGGCAGGTGTTTCAGACGAGCCGAGCCGCTGCCGCCGAGATCGGTTTGTCGGATGTTGTTGACCAGCTCGATGAACTACTGAATGCCATCAACGACGGAAACGAGGAATTGTGATCATCGAGTTTGTCGGAGCGGACGCCGAAGCCGCAGGGAAGAGCGTCGCCGCATTGACTTCGAGCTGGGGCTACCAACCCGAACCAGCTCCGACAGTGGAACCGGCGACCGGTCCGGACACCAAGGGCGTCGATCCTGTCGCGGTGGCGTCCCTGGTCGTGTCCATTCCATCGGCCATGCTCGCGGTCGCGGACATCACCGACCGTATCCACAAACGGCGCCGCGCCAGCGAACTCATCGAACGCGCCCAACAGCTCAGGGATCAGCAGGCGGCGGCACGACTCGTGCGCGAAGACCGCTCCATCGACCTTGCCACTCTCACCCCCGACCAGCTTCTGGACCTCATCGCCGACGAACCTTCAGCAACCTGAATCCAGGGAACACGGCCCGCAGGCCCGGATCCGGCCCGGCGAGCCGGGACCGCGACTGTCCGCGGGAGAGGGGCGTGTGTCGCGGCTGGGAAGGAAGCCGGGTTACCTTTGGCTTCCCTCCCAGCCATGTCGCGCCTGCGCTTTCAGGTTCCTCGAGGTTCGTTCATCGCCAGACCATGCCCGCGACTGATCGCGACGCGGAGGACATCCCGCAGTGCGGCAGTGAGTTCCTGCGCAAACTGCCGCAGTTCCTCTGGGTCCGTGTCCTGGTCGTCGAGCGGCTCGGACGACCGCTCCAGCAGTTCCGCTGCCGTGCCGAGTTGGACTGCCTCGATGTTGTCCGCCAAGCGGGACATGTAGCCGTCCTGGTCGTCAGTGCTCAGATAGCAGGGCTTGCCCTCCGGCCCTGACCATGGGAGGAGGCGCAGTTCGTTTCGGGGCGTCATCCTTGCGTCTGCCTCTCGTCGAGCATGTGGTGGGTGGTGAAGACCGCGTCGATGCGGTTCCCCGGGAAGGCCAGGAGGGCGGCTTCGACGACTCGGCCGGTGGCGGCGGTCGCGACGCGTGTGATCGCGAGGACCGGCGCGGCAGAGGCGATCCGGAGAGTTGATGCCTCCTCCGGTGTCGGTGGGCGGGCGCAGACCGTCTCCCGGACAGCGGCCGGCGAGACGGTGAGGACAGCGAATCTTGTGATCGGGGCCCGGTATGCGGATGCGTTGTCGAGTAGTCCGGCAGGTGCAAGGTCGCGAGGGATGTAGATGCGGGCCAGCCCGTGCGGTGACTCCCCTTCGAAGCTGGTGCAGGAGAACTCTGCGAGAGGGCTGCCCGCGGGCACCTTCAGCAGGGTCGTCAGTTGCCCGTGGGCCTGCACCGTTGTGCTGCGAACGGTGACGCGCAGGGCTGGTTCAGCCGCGGTTCGCGGGTCCAGCGTCCCCCAGCCGCCGACGTACACGATCTTGCGGACGGGGTGGCGGACGAAGTTCCCCCTGCCCTGGACCTTCTCGATGAGGCCTTCACTTTGGAGCACCGCCAGGGCCCTCCGCAGCGTCACTGTGCTGACCTTGTGCCGGCTGGCCAGGTCGGCTTCGGAGGGGAGGCGTTCGCCGGGGCTGATGCGACCGGTTGTGATCTGCTGGCGAAGGTCGTCGGCGATGTCGTGTTGGCGGGAGGGCACGGATCGGATCACCGCCTTCTCTGCATGCGTACGGCGGCGAGCCGAGTGCGGGCATTTATGGTCAGCAGCTCGCCTGATTCGAAGAGGATTTGCCTGGCGCCTTGGGGGAGTTGGAAGAGGTCGCTCACCCGGCAGGCCCGGCCGCCGACTTGGATGACGTCGCCGCGCTGCACTGTGGTCGCTGTGACCTCGATGTTGGAGGCCAGAGCGCCGGTGGGGGTCCATCTGTTCACTAGAGCTCCTCGGCGGGCCAGGATCGGTCGGGTGTCGCGTGGCATGGGCAGCCGCACGTCTCGTAGATCACCGGTACGTCCTCCGGCGTCGTGGTCGGAGAGTGCTCCGCGCAGGTGGGGTGCGTGCCGATTCGGCAGGCGGCTGACTGATAGGGGATGGCCGTGGCGTGCGGCTGTGGCTGCTTGCGGACCGGCATCAGAAGGCCCCCGCGAGAGCCGGCCGGGTAACGGCGACCGTCGAGCGCGACCGCACGCGCTTCTCCCAGGCCAGCACGTACGGGCGGACGAGTGCGATGTCCTCGGCTGCGAGCGAGTCTCGGTGGTCCGTGGTGATGGAAGCCCGGGCCAGGGTGAGCGTCAACGCGTCCGCGGACATGAGGAAAGAAGCGGGAGCGGCCGGCGGTCCGGCGGGTGTTAAGGGGCGGCGGTGCCTCCCCTTGGGCGAGTGCGGCGAGTACCGCGCCCTGGTGAGGGCGACGGCTCGGCGGATACGGTTGAGCACGCTGTTCAGCTCCTATCGCTGATGGCTCGGTCCCCCGACATCGCCCGTCGTGGGGGCCGTTTTGCGTACGGCCGCCCAGAGGGTGCGGCCGTTCAGGCTGGTGGCGAGGAGGCCGAACCGGTCGGCGTCGGCCACCACGTTCAGGACCTCCCGCCATGACTCGGCGGAGAGCGATTCCGGTATCTCCGCCTCGACCGTCGTGTGACCCCCGTGTTCCTCCACTTGTGTGGGAAGCCCGAGAGCGGACAGTCGGGCGGCGATGGCCGCCGCGCTAACTCCCGAAGCGGGCACAGGGCAGCCTCCGTCACCGGCGATCACTTTGAGTGAAGCTAGTTAACTAGATTAGGGCTAGTGGACTAGATTTTCCATATGCCTGAGCAGCCGCCCTATCTCCGCATCGCCGACGAACTCCGGCGGCGGATCGCGGAGCACGTATGGGAGCCGGGTGACCGTCTGCCCTCCCGCACCCAGATCGGTCAGGAGTGCGGCGTGGGCGAGAACGTGGTGCGCCGGGCCCAGGAGTTGCTGATCTCCCAGGGGCTGCTGGAGGGGCGTGCCGGATCGGGTACGTATGTCGCCGAGCCCCGGCAGCGGGTGCGGGTGGTCCGGTCGGCGGCGCGCGAGCGGCGTGACGGGTCGCCGTTCCGGGCCGACATGAGGGATATCGGCAGGGCGGGGGACTGGGAGAGTCGGACCGATGCCAAGGTGCCGGCGCCCGCCGAGATCGCCGCGCGGCTCGGGATCGACGAGGGCGAGCTGTGCGTCCGGACTGCTTACGAGTTCCTGGCCGACGGCAGGCCGGTGCAGCTGTCTACGAGCTGGGAGCCGTACGACCTCACCGCGGGCACTCTCGTCGTCCTCCCCGAGGGAGGCCCGCATGCCGGAGCCGGTGTCGTGAAACGCATGGCCGCGATCGGTGTGACCATCAGCCACGCCGTGGAACAGCCGGAACCGCGGACGGCGACCGCCGAGGAGGCGTCGTTGCTCGGTATCCAGAAGGCCGCGTTGGTCACGCACATCCGGCGGACTTACTACAGCGACGACGGACGGCCCGTCGAGACGGCGGACATCGTCGTGCCCGTCGCTCACTGCGAGATCGTCTACGAGATTCCGATCAATCGTTGATCGTCAGTAAATCGGGGGCGGTCGCGGGGCATCAACACCCGCGACCGCCCCCGACTCTTCCCTGCCACCGTTCATGGCCGGTCAGAGGCCTCGCGCAAGATCATTCCTGGGCCGTCCCTGGGCCGTGAAAGGTCGACAGAAGCTGACAGAGGCCGCCCAGGGGTGACCACCCCCACCCCGCTCTGGCCTGGGGACCCGCAGATGATCTGCCACACTGAAGGTGTTATGCCTGCACCCGGAGAACTCACTTTTGTCGCCCCCCGCGGAGCCAAGAAGCCGCCGCGGCATCTTGCCGATCTCACGCCTGCCGAGCGCAAGGACGTCGTGGCCGAGATCGGGGAGAAGCCGTTTCGTGCCAAGCAGCTCTCGCAGCACTACTTCGCGCGCTACGCGCACGACCCGGCGGAGTGGACGGACATCCCCGCCGGCTCGCGCGGCAAGCTTCAGGAGGCGCTGCTTCCCGAGCTGATGACGGTCGTGCGGCATCTGTCCACCGACGCGGGCACCACGCGCAAGACGCTGTGGCGGCTGTTCGACGGGACGCTCGTCGAGTCGGTGCTCATGCGCTACCCGGACCGGGTGACCATGTGCATCAGCTCGCAGGCGGGCTGCGGGATGAACTGCCCGTTCTGCGCGACCGGGCAGGCGGGACTGGACCGGAACCTGTCGACCGCCGAGATCGTGCACCAGATCGTGGACGGGATGCGGGCCCTGCGGGACGGTGAGGTGCCCGGCGGACCGGCCCGGCTGTCCAACATCGTCTTCATGGGCATGGGCGAGCCGCTCGCCAACTACAAGCGGGTGGTGGGAGCCATCCGGGCGCTCACCGACCCCGCGCCGGACGGGCTCGGGCTGTCGCAGCGCGGCATCACCGTGTCGACCGTCGGTCTCGTGCCCGCCATCCACCGGTTCGCCGACGAGGGTTTCAAGTGCCGTCTGGCGATCTCCCTGCACGCGCCCGACGACGAGCTGCGCGACACCCTGGTCCCCGTGAACACGCGGTGGAAGGTGCGCGAGGTCCTCGACGCCGGCTTCGAGTACGTCGAGAAGTCCGGCCGCCGGCTGTCCATCGAGTACGCGCTGATCCGGGACATCAACGACCAGGCCTGGCGCGGTGACCGGCTGGGACGCCTGCTGCGGGGCAAGCCCGTGCACGTCAACCTCATCCCGCTGAACCCGACGCCCGGCTCCAAGTGGACCGCCTCCCGGCCCGAGGACGAGAAGGCGTTCGTCGAGGCCATCGCGGCCCACGGCGTGCCCGTCACGGTCCGGGACACCCGCGGTCAGGAGATCGACGGGGCGTGCGGGCAGCTGGCCGCCACGGAGCGCTGACCCCACCCGGCGGTTGCCGTCCGTACCGGGCGGTAGCCGTAGGGTGGCGATTCGGCGGACGGTAGGCTGACGCCGTACACATCTTCATATTCCGACAGGGGAGCGCCACAGCGCTGAGAGTGCGGCAATCGGGCCGCAGACCCTCTGAACCTCGCCCAGGTCATTCTGGGTAGGAAGTTCGGTCTTCACTCGAGCTGTTGCGCCCTGCCCGGGAGCCGGCGGATCCGTCCGACGGCCCCGGGCAGGGCCGCGTCTCTTCCTGGTCACCCCCAGGAGGAAATCAAGTGCACACCAAGACGTTCGTGGCCGCGGCGATCGGGCTCGGCCTGGTCACGCTGTCCGCCTGCGGCTCGTCCGGCGACAAGGGCGGCGCGGGTTCCGGCGGTTCCGGCGGTTCCAAGACCGTCACCCTCGTCAGCCACGACTCGTGGGCCGTCTCCAAGAACGTGCTCGCGGACTTCGAGAAGCAGTCCGGGTACAAGGTCAAGGTCCTGGAGGACGGGGACGCGGGCCAGGCCGTCAACAAGGCCATCCTCACCAAGGACAACCCGCAGGGCGACGTCTTCTTCGGCGTCGACAACACGCTGTTGTCCCGGGCCCTCGACAACGGACTGTTCCAGTCGTACCGGGCCAAGGGCCTGGACCAGGTCGGCGCCGCCTACCAGCTCGACCAGGGCAAGCACCGGGTCACGCCGATCGACTACGGCGACATCTGCGTCAACTACGACAAGGCCTGGTTCAGCGCGCACAAGCTGACCCCGCCGACCTCCTTCGACGACCTGGCCGAGCCCGCCTACAAGAACCTCCTGGTCACCGAGAACGCCGCCACCTCCTCGCCGGGCCTGGGCTTCCTGCTCGGCACCGCCGCGAAGTACGGCGACGGCGACACCTCCGGATGGCAGGGCTACTGGAAGAAGCTCAAGGCCAACGGCGTGAAGGTGGTCGACGGCTGGGAGCAGGCCTACAACGAGGAGTTCTCCGGTTCCGCCGGCGGCAAGAAGGCCAAGGGCGACCGGCCGCTCGTCGTGTCGTACGCGTCCTCGCCGCCCGCCGAGGTGATCTACGCCGACCCCAGGCCCACCACCGCGCCCACCGGAGTGGTCGAGGGCACCTGCTTCCGGCAGATCGAGTTCGCCGGGCTGCTGAGCAACGCGAAGAACACCGAGGGCGGCAAGGCGCTCATCGACTTCCTGGTCTCCAAGGAGTTCCAGGAGGACATGCCGCTGAACATGTTCGTCTACCCCGTGGTCGCCGGAGCGAAGGTGCCCGCCGAGTTCACCCAGTACGGTCCCGCGGCCAAGAACCCCGAGACCGTGGCCCCCGGGAAGATAGCGGCCAACCGTGACCAGTGGGTCAAGTCGTGGACCTCGCTCGTACTGAAGTAGCCCCCCGCGGGAGCCGGAAGGGGAACGCGGCGCGGTTCGGGCTCATGGCCCTGCCCGTCGCGTTCTTCGGCGTGTTCTTCGCCTGGCCCGTCGCCGCGATCACGGCCCGCGGGCTGAAGTCCGACGGTGCCTGGCACCTCGGGCGGATCACGGACGTGCTCGCGCAGTCCGACATCCGGCACGTGCTGTGGTTCACCGTCTGGCAGGCGCTCGCCTCCACCGCGCTCACCCTGCTCGTCGCCCTCCCGGGGGCGTATGTCTTCGCCCGGCTCGACTTCCCGGGCAAGCGGGTGCTGCGGGCGGTGGTGACCGTGCCGTTCGTGCTGCCGACGGTCGTCGTCGGTACGGCGTTCCTGGCGCTGGTCGGGCGCGGCGGACTGCTCGACGAGCTGTGGGGCGTACGGCTGGACACCACCGTGTGGGCGATCCTGCTCGCGCACGTCTTCTTCAACTACGCGGTCGTCGTCCGTACGGTCGGCGGTCTGTGGGCGCAGCTGGACCCGCGGCAGGAGGAGGCGGCGCGGATGCTGGGCGCCTCCCGGTTGCGGGCCTGGCGCACCGTCACGCTGCCGGCGCTCGGGCCCGCCGTGGCCGCCGCCACGCTCATGGTCTTCCTCTTCACCTTCACCTCCTTCGGCGTGGTGCAGATCCTGGGCGGCCCCACCTTCTCCACCCTCGAGGTCGAGATCTACCGGCAGACCTCCGAGATCTTCGACCTGGCCACGGCCGCCGTGCTCACCCTCGTCCAGTTCGCGGCGGTGGGCGCGATCCTCGCCGTGCACGCCCGGACCGTACGGCGTTCGGAGAGCGCGCTGCGGCTGGTGGACGCGGCCCGCACGGCCCGACGGCCGCGCGGGGCCGGGCAGTGGGCGCTGCTGGCCGGTGTCCTCGGCACGGTCGCCGTGCTGATCCTGCTGCCGCTGGCGGTCCTCGTGCAGCGGTCGCTGGACGCGCCCGACTTCGGTTATTACCGGGCGCTGACCTCGTCCGACTCGGGGGTCTTCCTGGTGCCGCCGATCGAGGCCGTCGGCAACTCCCTGACGTACGCGCTCGCCGCCACCGCCATCGCGGTGCTGATCGGCGGGCTCGCCGCGGCGGCCCTCACCCGGCGGGACACCGGGCGGTTCGTACGCGGCTTCGACGCGCTGCTGATGCTGCCGCTCGGGGTGTCCGCGGTGACGGTCGGCTTCGGGTTCCTGATCGCGCTCGACGAGCCGCCGCTGGATCTGCGGGCCTCCTGGATCCTCGTACCGCTCGCGCAGGCCCTGGTGGGTGTGCCCTTCGTCGTACGGACCATGCTGCCCGTGCTGCGGGCGGTGGACGGGCGGCTGCGGGAGGCGGCGGCGGTGCTCGGGGCGTCGCCGTGGCGGGTCTGGCGCGAGGTCGACCTGCCGCTGGTGCGGCGGGCCCTGCTGATCGCCGCCGGGTTCGCCTTCGCCGTGTCGCTGGGCGAGTTCGGGGCGACGGTGTTCATCGCGCGGCCCGACAACCCGACCCTGCCGGTCGCGGTGGCCAAGCTGCTGGGCCGCGCCGGTGAACTCAACTACGGCCAGGCGATGGCCCTTTCGACGATTCTGATGGTGGTGTGCGCGGTGTCCCTGCTGATGCTGGAGGGGCTGCGGAGCGCGGATCGGACGGGGGAGTTCTGATGTTGCTGTCTCTCGCGGGGGCGACCGTGCGGTTCGGCGGCCGGGCCGTGCTCGACGCCGTCGACCTGGACGTCGCCGAGCACCAGGTCGTGTGTGTGCTCGGGCCGAGCGGCAGCGGCAAGTCGACGCTGCTGCGGGCGGTGGCCGGGCTGCAACCCCTGGACGGCGGACGGGTGGTGCTGGACGGGCGCGACCAGACCGGGGTGCCCGCCCATCGGCGGGAGGTGGGGCTGATGTTCCAGGACCACCAGCTCTTCCCGCAGCGGGACGTGGGCGGCAACGTGGCGTTCGGGCTGCGCATGCGCGGCGCGTCACGTGCCGAGCAGGAGGCCCGGGTGGGGGAGTTGCTCGACCTGGTCGGGCTGCCGGGGGCCGCGCGCCGGGCGGTCGCCGCGCTGTCGGGCGGTGAGCAGCAGCGGGTCGCGCTCGCCCGGGCGCTCGCGCCCCGGCCGCGGCTGCTGATGCTGGACGAGCCGCTGGGCCAGCTCGACCGGTCGCTGCGCGAGCGGCTGGTGGTCGAACTGCGCGAGTTGTTCGGCCGGTTGGGCACGACGGTGCTGGCGGTCACCCATGACCAGGGCGAGGCGTTCGCGCTGGCCGACCGGGTCGTGGTGATGCGGGACGGGCGGATCGCCCAGTCCGGTACCCCGCTGGAGGTGTGGCAGCGGCCCGCGGACGCGTTCGTGGCCCGCTTCCTCGGCTTCGACAACGTGGTGGAGGCGACCGTGGCCGGGGAGGCCGCGGACACCCCCTGGGGCAAGGTCGCGGTGGGCGAGGGCGCCCCGCAGGGGACGCGCACGCTGCTCGTGCGCCCGGCCGGCGTGCGGCTGGTGCCGGTGGACGAGGGGCTGCCCTGCACGGTGACGGCCCGCGCCTTCAAGGGCACTCATGTCACCGTCCATCTCCAGCCCCGGGACGCGCCCCGCCTGGAGGCGGCCTGCGCGCTGCGGACGGCGCCGGAGACCGGGGAAACGGTCGGAGTGCGGTTCGATTCCTCGGACGTCGTGGTGCTCGACTGACCGAACGCCCGCACGGCACAGGTCCCGGTTCCGCCCCTGGCCGGCACGGTCGAGGTCCGGCCGACACACCAGTGGCCCGCCCCGGTGCGGGACGGGCCACTGGCGTGTACGTGCTGCGGGGTCAGCTCTTGCTGCTCGCCCCACGGCGGCGCATGCCGAGGAACACGGCACCGCCACCGACGACGACCAGCGCGCCCGCGATGCCGGCGATCAGGCCGGTGTTGGAGTTCGCGCCGGTCTCGGCGAGGTTGGACTCACCGACCTCGGCGGCGGAGGGCGCGTTGCCCTGGGCCGCGGCGGCGGTCTCGGACTCCGTCGCGGACGGGGCCGGGGACGCGCTCTCGGACTCGTCGTCGGCCGGAGCGGTCGTCGACTCGGCCGGGGACGACGGGGTCGACGGGGTCGACGGCGTCGTGGTGTCCTCGGCCTTGCAGGCCTCGGCCGGGGTGGTCAGGGTCTTCTCGCCGATCTTCTTCGTACCGGCCTGGACGAGGATGCGGTAGGTGGCGTTCGGCTGCCAGTCCTCCGGGAAGGAGACGACGACGCCTTCCTTGGAGCCCTGAACCGTCTGCTCGCCGACCTTGCGCTCGTCCGCGCCGTTGTTCTCGAGGAACACGGAGATGGCGACCGTGGTCTTGGAAGCGTCGAAGTTGGTCACGCTGATGGCGCCCTTGGCGCCGTCACAGGTGGCCTTGATGTCCTGGAACTCGGAGATGTTGCAGGCGAGGGCGTTGCCCGCGACGCCGAGCGCGAGTGCGGCCGAAGCGGAGGCGACGCCGAGGATGCGCACGGAACGACGTGCGGTGCGACGAGATATGGACACGTTTGCCCTTCGGGGGATGCACAACTGCGGGGGGCTGTGGCGGAGATGAGGTGGCTCCGGGGAGAGTTTCAGAATCCCCAGGAGACCCACAGGTCTATAAGTGTCGCGTAAGCAGTGTCAATGCATATGCGCCCGCGCGCTGCCGACTTTACCCATTCGTTGTCGTCAAAGATGTTTCAGCACGTCAGGAGCCTGCTCGATCCGGTCAACCAGGGCTATTCGGGCCTCCATTGAGCGCCCCCGCGCGAGCGCCTGGAGGAGCGGCCACGCGGGCAGCTCCTCCGTCCAGTGCCTGCGGTTCACGAGCACCATCGGAGTGGGCTCGCCGCGGGACTCGTAATGGTTGGGCGTCGCGTTGTCGAAGATCTCCTGTACGGTTCCGGCGGCGCCCGGCAGGAACACCACGCCCGCGGTCGAGCGGGCCAGCAGCCCGTCCTCGCGCAGGGCGTTGGCGAAGTACTTGGCGATGTGCGCGGCGAAGGCGTTGGGCGGCTCGTGCCCGTAGAACCAGGTCGGGACGCCGACCGAGACCCCGCCGTCCGGCCAGCGCTCGCGCACCTCGAAGGCGGCCCGCGCCCAGTCGGCCACGGACGGCCGGAACGAGGGAGCCTTGGCGAGGATGCGGAGCGCCTCGGTGAGCATCCCGTCGTCGAACGGGGCGGCGTACGCGCCGAGGTTGGCGGCCTCCATCGCGCCGGGGCCGCCGCCGGTGGCCACCGTGAGTCCCGCGCGGGCCAGTTCCCGGCCGAGCCGGGCGGCGCCCGCGTACTCCTCGGTGCCGCGTGCCATGGCGTGCCCGCCCATGACGCCCACCACCCGCTTGCCGACGAGGAGTTCGTCGAGGGCGTCGGAGACGGCGTCGTCGTGGATCGAGCGCAGCATGGAGGCGAAGATGTCGCCGTTCGTCCTCGTGCGCTGGAACCAGTCGTACGTCAGGGCGTCCGGCGTCCCCTCGTAGCCCTGGTCGAGGGAGGCGAACAGCTCGTCGGGCGTGTAGACGAAGCCGCGGTACGGGTCGAAGGGCAGGCCCGGTACGGGCGGGAACACCAGGGCGCCCGAGGCGCGCAGGTGCGCGGCCGCCTCCGGCGCCATCGGGCAGCCGAGGAAGACGGCGCCGGCGCCGTCCAGGCCGAGCAGGACGTCCGTACGGTCCGTCAGGTCGACGGCCTGGACGCGCAGATGGGTCGCTCCCGTCCCGGCGGCCTCGGGAGTTCGGGGGAGGGACGGGGTGTCGAGCGCGGAGAGGACCTCGTCGAACTCGTCCAGGGTCTCGATCTCGCGGTCGCGAAGGCCGTCGACGCGGTGGCCCGGTCGGGCGGGTGTCGGATTCACCCGCCCATGCTAGGAGGGCCGTTCGAGTGGGGGCGGTCAGCCCTGGACGGCCGCCGGGTCCATCCAGATGATCTCCCAGGTGTGCCCGTCGAGGTCGTCGAAGGCGCGGCCGTACATGAAACCGAGGTCCTGCGTCCGGCCGCTGACCATGCCTCCCGCCGCCAGGGCCCGCTCGACCAGCTCGTCGACCTTCTCGCGGCTCGGGGCGCTCAGGGCCACCAGCACCTCGCTGGTCTTCTTGGCGTCCGCGATCTCCTTGTCGGTGAAGGTGGCGTAGAACGACTTCGTCAGCAGCATCGCCACGATGGTGTCGCTGATCACCACGGACGCCGCGTTCTCGTCGCTGAACTGCGGGTTGATGGTGTAGCCGAGCTCCGTGAAGAACTTCTTCGAGGCGTCGAGGTCGGTCACGGGCAGGTTCACGAAGATCATCTGCTGGTACATGCGAGGGCTCCCCTGAGCATCGGTTCGGGTGTGCGTCGGAAGTGATGACGTGCGATGTGCAGACCGGGGACCGCGGTGGAACTCATCGGTGGGCCAGGGCCTGTTCGTTGATTCGCGTCGCCGGGCAGACGGGAATGGTCAGATAGGCCCCAGCGGCAGGGCCGCCAGCTCCGCCACGATCAGGGTGAGCGGGCCGAACAGGGCCACGAGCGCGCCGGCCCGCAGCGCGGCCGCGCTGCGCAGCATCGTGCTCGGGGCGCCCAGGCGCAGCAGGGCGGCGGTGGTGTCGGAGCGGATCTGTCTGGCCTCGACGGCCGCGGTGAGCAGCGTCGCCACCGTGCAGCCCAGCACCAGCAGGCCGCCCAGGGTGGTGAGCGGGCCGAAGGACGCACCGCCGGGGTCGCCCAGCGTCGCGGCGGCGTACGCCGCCGACAGCACCGCGCAGACCACGCCGAGGGGGCGGCCGATGCGGGCGGCCTCGGCCATCAGGACCCGGCCCGCCAGCAGCCGCAGGGCGCCGGGCCGGCCCGCCTGGAGCAGCACTCCGCACAGGTGGGTGAGGCCGGGGCCGGCCAGGGCGAGACCGAGGGCGGTGAGCAGCCAGCCGGCCAGGACGCCGGCGGGTCCGGTGGCCAGACCGGCGGGCAGCCGTGGCCCGGCGCCGGTGGACCGGCTCGCGTAGGCCTCCACGGCCAGGCCCGCGGCGAGGACGGCCACGCCCCAGGGCAGCGCGCCGGGGGCCTGGCCGTGGGGG
>NZ_VJZD01000010.1 GCF_009377175.1 Streptomyces adustus | reverse complement strand
GTGACTGCCGTGCTCGCGGTGCTGACGGCCGGGCTCATGGGCCTGCACCGGACGGTGCCCAACCAGGTCGGCCGGCTGGGCAGTCTGCTGGAGGCCTTCCTCCCGTGGCTCGGCCTGGTGGCCGTGGTGCTGCTCGTGGTGGCCCTGGTGCGCCGTTCGGCGGTCGCGCTGGTGGTCGTGCTGCTGCCGGTGGCGGTCTGGACCCATCTGTTCGGCGGGCTGCTCGGGACGGGGCACGGTGCGCGGGACGACCTGGTCGTGGTGCAGCACAACGTCAGTGACGTGAACACCGACCCGGCGGGTACGGCCCGCGTTCTGGCCGGTGCGGGACCTGATCTGATCGCGCTGGAGGAGCTCTTGCCCGCGGCGCTGGCGGTGTACGAGCGGACCCTCGGCCCCGACTACCCGTACCACGCCGTGCGCGGCACCGTCGGGCTGTGGTCGAGGCATCCGCTGACCGATGTCCGGCACGTGGACATCAAGCCTCGGCAGATCACGGAGCCCTGGAGCCGCGGGCTGCGCGCGGTAGTCCGTACGCCCCGCGGCGCTGTTGCGGTGTATGTCGCGCATCTGCCCTCGGTCCGGGTCGGGGTGAGCGGCTTCGCCTCCTCGTGGCGGGACGAGAGCGCCGGCCTGCTGGGCCGGGCCATCGCCGCCGAGGAACTGGAGACGGTGCTTCTGCTCGGTGATCTCAACGGCACCGTCGACGACCGCGGGCTGGCCCCGCTGACCTCCCGGCTGAACACGGCGCGCCAAGGCTTCGCCTTCAGCTTTCCCGCCGCTTTCCCGCTGGCCCGGATCGACCAGGTCATGGCGCGCTCGGCGACCGTCGGCCACATCCGCACCCTGGCGCGCACCGGCAGCGACCACCTGCCGGTGGCCGCCCGGATCGTACTGGGCTGACGCGGCGACCTCGATGGAAGTGGGCGGGGCGGCGCTCGCCGCCCCGCCCGGAGGTCAGGCCTGGGCCACGGCGGTGCGGGCGGCGTCGAGCTGGGCGAGGAGCTTCTCCAGGTCCCCGAGGGTGACCGCGCCCCCGGCGAAGCTGAGCAGGCGGCCCACCGGGACGGACGCCATCAACCTGGCCATGTCGACGCCGAGCCCATCACTCTCGGCGGCAGGCTGCGGCATGGGCATCAGCGATCCGAGGACCTCGGCGGCGCCGGGTGCGGCCAAGACCTCGCCCAGTGTGGAGTCGAGGGTGAGGGGCAGGACGAACACGTCGCCTTCCACCTCGACGGTGGCCGTGGCGCGGATGTCGCGGCTGGAGGCGGCGGCGCGCACCTCGTAGCCGCCGCCCTCGACGACCCAGCGGTTGCCGCGGATGTCCCAGTACGCCAGGTCCTGACGTTCGATCAGCACGCTCACCCGGTCGCCGGCACCCGGTGCGAGCGTCACCACGGTGTGGGCCTTGAGCTCCTGGGGCGGACGGGCGACCGACGAGCCGGGCTTGGCGACGTAGAACTGGACGATCTCGCGGCCGGCCCGCTCGCCGGTGTTGGTGACGGTGACGGTCGCGGTGACACCCTCGGCGCCGGCGGTCAGTTCGAGGTCGGAGTAGGCGAAGGCGGTGTACGACAGTCCGTGCCCGAACGGGTAGGTGACCTCGATCCTGCGGGCGTCGTACCAGCGGTAGCCCACGAACAGGCCCTCGCCGTAGGCGACATGGCCGTGCTCGCCGGGGAAGTCCAGGTAGGCGGGGGTGTCTTCGATGCGTGCCGGTACGGTCTCCGTCAGCCGCCCGGAAGGGTTGACCCGCCCGAACAGCACATCGGCCAGCGCGCCGCCGCCCGCCTGGCCCAGCAGCGCGCCGTCCAGTACGGCCGGAGCCAGTTCGTCCACGTCGGCCAGTCGCAGTACGCCGCCGTGCGAGAGGACGACGACGGTACGCGGCTGGACCTTGAGCACGGCGGCCAGCAACTGAAGCTGCCCGGCGGGAAGTTCGATGTGCTCGCGGTCGAAGCCCTCGGACTCCTGGTGTGCTGCCAGGCCGAGGAAGACGACGGCGGTGTCCGCCGCCGCCGCGGCTCGGACGGCCTCGTCCCGCAGCGTGGCCGCGTCGCCGGAGCCGTCGGTGGTGAAACCGGCCGCGTAGCTGACATCGCTGCCGGCGGCGAGGGCACGGATCTCGTCCAGCGGTACGTCCACGCGGGTCGGGTTCACGTGCGAGCTGCCGCCGCCCTGGTAGCGCGGGGACTGCGCGAACTCGCCGATCACCGCGAGGGAACGGCCCTCCTCCAGCGGCAGCACGGCCTGCCCCTGGACCGGGTCGTTCTTGAGCAGGACCACGCAGTGGGCGGCCACCTGCCGGGCCAGCCGGTGATGCGCGTCGGCGTCGAACGCGACGACCCGCGCCGCGCGGCCCGCCTGGGCCTTCGCGGCCAGCGCGACCACGCGCGCGGCTGCCCGGGCGAGTACGGCAGCGTCCAGTTCCTCCGCCTCGACCGCAGCGACGACCTGCGCGTCGGTGACCCCGCCGGTGCCGGGCATCTCCAGGTCGAGGCCCGCCGCCACCGCCTTGACGCGATCCGAGACCGCGCCCCAGTCGCTGACCACGACGCCGTCGAAGCCCCACTCGTCGCGCAGCACCTGGGTGAGCAGCCAGTGGTTCTCGGCGGCGTAGGTGCCGTTGACGCGGTTGTAGGAGCACATCACCGTCCACGGCTGCGCCGTCTGCACGACGTGCTGGAAGCCGCGCAGATAGATCTCACGCAGCGGGCGCGGGGCGATGTCGGAGCTGGAGCGCATCCGGTCGTGCTCGGTGTTGTTGGCGGCGAAGTGCTTGAGCGAGGCGCCGACACCGGTCTCCTGGAGGCCTCGCACCCAGGAGGCGGCGAGCGCGCCGGTCAGGTGGGGGTCCTCGGAGTAGTACTCGAAGTTGCGGCCGCAGCGCGGGTCCCGCTTGATGTTGATGCCGGGGCCGAGCAGTACGTCGACGCCGAGCGCGCGGCTCTCCACGCCCAGGGCCGTACCGACCCTTCCGGTCAGGTCCGGGTCCCAGCTCTGCCCGAGGCCGACCGCCGGAGGGAAGCAGGTGGCGGGCTCGCTGCCCGCGAGGCCGAGGTGGTCGGTGGCGCCCACCTGGCGGCGCACTCCGTGCGGCCCGTCGGTGAGCACCAGCGAGGGGACGTCGTCGACCTGCTTGGTGCTCCAGAAGTCGGCGCCGCTGCCCAGGGCGGCCTGCTGCGCCGTGGTGAGGGAAGCGGGGGCGTTCGCGGTCACGGGAGTCTCCTCGGGTCGTGCGGTGCCTGCCCTACGGGACGGCGGTAGAGCCGGTGGAGCGCGTGTGGCGCCGTCGGTGAGCGCGCGCCGGGGAGAGCCTCGGCCACCCTGCCGACGCAAAAACAGTATGACATTCGGTTTTCGGCGACAAGGGGTCCCACCAGCGAATTTCCGGTGCCGTAGAGTCGTGCGCATGGCACGACGTGGTTCGTACGCGAAAGGCATCGCCAAGCGGGAGGAGATCCTCGACACGGCGCTCGACATCGTGGCGCGGGTCGGCTACAGCCGCGCGACGGTGCGCGAGCTCGCCCAGGCGGTCGGCCTGAGCCAGACGGGACTGCTGCACTACTTCGGGACGAAGGAGCAGCTCTTCGTCGAGATCCTGCGCCGCCGCGACGAGGTGGACCGGAGGCTGCTGGAGGAGCCCTTCGGATCGGCGGCCGATGCGTCGCCGGACCTGGGTCGGGTGTTCACCGCGCTCGTCCGCCACAACGCCGAGGTGCCGGGCCTCACGCAGCTCTTCTCACGCTTCGCGTCCGAGGCGACCGAGCCCGGCCATCCGGCCCACGCGTACTTCCGCGACCGCTACGCGACCGCGCGCGACCTCGTCGCCGAGCTGGTCCGGGACCGGCAGACGGCCGGGGCGCTGCCCGTGGGCCTCGACCCCGACCGCCTGGCCGGTCTCCTCTTCGCCCTCATCGACGGGTTGCAGACGCAGTGGATGTACGACCCCGAGATCGATATGGCCGACCAACTCGCCTACTTCTGGAGTTTGTTCATCCCCTCGTCCGCGGTTGCGACCGCCGGGCCGTCGGATGCCGCGCAGTCCGGGTGACGGGCGGCCGGACGTGACGCGTCAGTGAGCGGCGGTTCGCAGTTCCGCGATGGTCGTGGCGGTGAGCTCGCGGGGTGTGTGCTGGGGGTCGACGAGGACGACGGTGCGGTGCGTGCCGTGGGCCAGGGCGGTGGTGAAGCTGCCGTCGGCGAACTGGGCGAGGGGTCCCCGGGGTGAGCGGCCGATCGCCACGGCGCGTGCGTGGACCCGGTCCGCGTGGGCGGCCAGGGCCCGGCCCGCTGCGGCGTGGTCGCCGACGCTGCGCAGGACCTGACCCGTGGCGCTGACGCCTTGGGCGGTCAGACGGGCCAGATGCGCACCGACCGCGGCGCGGGCCTGCTCGTCGGTCTCCGTGTCGACGGCCTGTTCCTCGACGACGGCTGTCTGCTGGACGTGCACGATCTCCAGGGCGCTGCTGGTGTCGTGGGCGAGCCGGGCGGCCGCGTCGACGACGGCGTCGGCGCCGGGGTGGTTGCCGACGGCGACGATGACGGAGGCTTCGCCCCGTGCCGCCTGGTTGCCCACCGGGATCAGGGCGGGAGTGAGGTGCTCGGGTTCCATGGGGCGCTGCTCGGCCGCGGTGAGCAGCTTGTGGCCGCTGGCCAGGACCGGAATGGCGAGCAGGAAGCTGGCGGCGCCGACGTAGAAGGGGACGCCGAGGTCGGTGGCGTCCGCGATCTTTCCGGCCGCGTAGGGGGCGAGGCCGCCGCCGATGAAGCGGACGAAGCCGTACGCGGAGGAGGCGACGGGCCGCTCGACGGGGGAGACGAGCATGACCGCCTGGGTGGTGAGCGTGTTGTTGATGCCGATGAAGATGCCGCTGACGATGACGGCCGTGATGACCACGGACGGGGTGTCGACACCGGCGGCGATCACCGCCATGACGATGCCGAGGCCGACGAGGTTGGCGTAGAGCACGGGCGCGGTGCCGTAACGGGCCTGAAGACGAGGGGCGAAGAACACGCTGAAGGCGGCCACGAGCAGACCCCAGCCCGTGAAGACCAGCCCGAGTTCGTGGGCGTTCAGCTCCATCGGGTAGGGGGCGTAGCCGAGCATGGTGAAGAAGCCCCAGTTGTACAGCAGGGCCATGATCCCCATGGTCAGCAGACCGCGGTGGCGCAGGGCGGCCAGCGGGGCGAGGGGAGAGGTGCGCTTGGCCGGCCTGGGCAGCTGCGGCACGAAGGCGACGGTGGCGATCAGCGCGATGGCCATGAGGGCGGAGACACCGAAGAACGGGCCGCGCCAGCTGATGGCTCCCAACTCACCGCCGAGCAGCGGTCCGACGGCGATGCCGAGTCCGAGAGCCGTCTCGTAGAGGATGATCGCGCCGCCGAAGCCGCCGCTGGCCGAGGCGACGATGACGGCCAGGGAGGTGGCGATGAACAGCGCGTTGCCCAGTCCCCAGCCGGCGCGCATGCCGACGATGCCGTTGATGGAGCCCGACATGCCCGCCAGGGCGGCGAAGACGACGATGACGGCGAGTCCGGCGATGAGGGTGTGCTTGGCGCCGATCCTGCTGGAGACCCAGCCGACGATCAGCATCGCCACCGCGGTGACGATGAGGTAGCTGGTGAACAGCAGCGAGACCTGGCTGGGTGTGGCGTGGAGATCGCTTGCCAGGGCGGGCAGGATCGGGTCCACCAGGCCGATGCCCATGAACGAGATGACACAGGCGAACGCCACGGCCCAGACGGCCTTCGGCTGTTTGAACGGGCTGGCGACCTTCTGGTGCGGAGCGCTCATTCGAGATCTCTTTCTGGGCGTCGGCATGCGCCGACATGGGCCGACATGGTGTGAGCGGGACGAGACCGGAAGCCGGGGGAAGCCGTCGGCGGCGTCAGACGGGGGTCTGCCGGTGCTGGACGGCACGCGCCAGGGCGGGCAGGGCGACCTGTACGGCCTGCCGTTCGTCCGCGGTGAGTTCGTCGACCAGTTCCTGGAGGGCGTCCATGCGTTCGGCGCGGCGCTGCCGGAAGAGTTCGAGTCCGTCGGCGGTGGCCTCGACCAGCACGCCCCGGCCGTCGCTGGCATCGGCGGTGCGGCGTACCAGACCGTCCCGCTCCAGACGGGTGACGAGCTGCGTCATGTTCGGCTGTGACACGCCCTCGGAACGTGCCAACTCGGTCAGCCGGTGGGCGCCTTCGCGGCCCAGCCGGGCCAGGACGGAGGAGGCCGCGATGCTGAGGCCGCCCGAGGTCGCGCTCTGCCGCACGTAGCGAACCATCTGTTCCACGGCACCGATGAGGTCGTCGGAGACCATCTCTGCGGTGCCGTGGTCCATAACCTGCTTATGCATAACTGCATTATGCATGTAGGTGTAGCGTGAATCAATCATGTCGGCGCAGGTTTTCGGGGGCGCGGGCCGCGCCGCAGCCCCGTCGGGCTGCGGCGTGAACGGCACGCCCGCTCATGGTTGCTGACGTGCCGTCCGGGTTCGGGTCAGCGGTTCTTCCACTGCGGAGGGCGCTTCTGGGCGAACGCGGTGAGGCCTTCGACCATGTCGTCGCTGAGGCCTCGTCCGGCGGGCGGACTCCAGCCCGAGCGAGGCCATCCAGAGCCTCACCGATCGGCTGGCCGAGCTCGTCGCCGAGGGGCCGATGCACATCTGACGACCGACACGGGCACGCATGCGGAGCGGAATGCGGTTAACGCATGACACATGAGCTTTGAGCGGTATCGTTGACGTTGTGAGTATGAGTCTTGATGAGCGTGTACGGTCCGCTGTGGCCGCGCTCCTGCACGCGGCCGGTGAGTCGCAGACCGAACTCGCCGCAGCCCTGGGGGTGAGTCAGGCTCAGGTGAGCCGCCGGCAGTCCGGTACGGCCGCCTGGAGTCTGGCGGACTGCGACGCGGTGGCCGCGTACTACGGCATCGACGCTCTCGACCTGCTCGCGGGGCCCACCAGGGCCGCGGAGTCGCTGCCCGCGGAACGCCGCAGGATTCCCGGCCGCCATGCGAGCGGCGCACGCTCCGCGGCCCTGCGGGACGGGGGCGGGCGATGACGGACTTCGGCGCGATCGATGCCCTGCTCGCCTCGGCCAGGCAGGAGGCCGTGCTGCCGCCCGCCGGGGAGCGGCGTGCCCTGCGCGAGGGGCTGAACCTCTCGCGCCCCCAGCTCGCACAAGCCTTGAATGTCAGCCCGTCCACGGTCGGGGGCTGGGAGTCCGGGCGGGACCCGAGCGGCGAAGTGCGGGAGAAGTACGCGTACTTCCTTGAAGGGGCGAAGGCGAAGCTGGCCGCCGAGACAGCGGATGCGGTCGGGGATGCCGGGGACGAGGAGTCGCAGGACGAGGTTCGCGCGGATGCGGATGCGGATGCGGATGCGGATGCGGCGGACGCGTTTCACTCGGCTGCGGAGCCGGAGGCCGGCCAGGACGACGACCTCGACGTGCTCGCTGTTCCCCAGCCGTGTGTGCTGTGCGGGCAACCCGCCTGCCACCAGGTCGCCGGGTTCCCGCAGCACCTGGACCCCGCCGAGTGCGCGGCGCCCGGCTCCCCGCGACCGACCGTGCCCGCGGCCTCCGTACCCGCCCCTTCCGAGTCGGCCCGTCCGTCCGCGGACCGCGGCGGCCAGGGCGTTCGGATCGTCGCGGCCGGACGCCGGGTGCGGCCCGCGGACGCGGAACCCGACCTGATCCACCGGGCCGTGACCGAGGCGCTGGCTCAGCACGCCGGCGACGTCGAGGCGGCGAGTGCCGCGCTGCTCAAGCGGGCGATTCCCGACGCGATGGCCCTGCTGGACCACACGCGCAGGGGCGGCCGCTACGACATCGTCGCGCACCCCTGGCTGCCCGACATCCTGCGCAAGCAGAGCGCCCGGGGCGCCGACCAGGTCTGGGAGGCGCGCCCCAAGTGGACCCGCCCCGAACTGCCGCCCGGCGAGCACGCGGTGACCGCCCTCGACGTCAACGGCGCCTACCTCTCCGCCCTCAAGACCCACCTGCCGATCGGCCAGCTGGAGCACTCGGTCGGCGACGACCACGACCGGCGCCGCGCAGGCGTCCACCTGATCACCCCGCCCGACTGGGAGCACGACGCCTACCTGCCCAACCCGATCGGCAACAGGGACGAACCGGGCCCGCTGTGGGTGACCGAACCGACCCTGCGCCTGCTGCTGCGTCTGGCGGGCCCGAAGTACGGCCTGTGCGACCCGCCGCGGATCCACGAGTCCTGGACCTCCGGTGCCACGGAGCAACTGCTGGAGAAGTTCCGCGTCGCCCTGAAGGACGCCCGGGACCGGGCGATCGCCGACGACGACGAGGTGACACTGGAATACGTCAAGGCGATGTACGCGAAGTTCGTCTCCACGCTGGGGGAGTCGAACTACAACCGGGAGCTGTACCGCACCGACTGGATGCACCTCATCCGCTCCCAGGCGTTCGCGAACCTGTGGTGGAAGGCCCACCGCGCCTACGACGAGGGACTGATGGTGGTCCGCGCCATGGGCACCGACGAACTGCACGTCACCGGCGACTGGCGCGCGGTCTTCGCCGAAGGTCGCGGCGTGACCGAGGTGAAGGTCAAGGACACCTACACCGTCGGGACGGATGGCCCGCTTTCACGAGCCGGTACAGTGATCCACCCATCGAGTACCGGAAGAGACGATGCCTGAACGGAACATCGAGTTCGGCAGGTACGGTGCGGGCGGCATCAAGGGCCATCAGGCCGTCGCCCGCCAACTGGACGCGCTCGCCGGGTACATCGCCACGCCCGTCACCGCCCGCCGCGGCCTGCTCGCCCGGCTGCACTACCTCACCCGCACCGACCACGCCCGCGCCGCCGCCCGCGCGGCCGGTCTGACGGTCACCGCCCGCACCCTGCGCGCCTGGCTCCAGGGCACCCGCTCACCCTCGCGGAAGAACCTGGAACTCGTCGAGCGGGCCTACCGCACCGTGCGGCGGGAGAACGTCGCCCGTCACCTCACCGCCCGCCTCAACCGCGAAGGCCGCGGCACCCGCGTGGAGATCCACCCGCTCAACCAGTCCCAGGTCGACCGGCCGCGCCAGCGCGTGGTGGAGTTCCGCACCCTGAACGTGCGCCGCTGGGACCGCATCGTCGCCGCCTGGGCGGCCGACGACGACCGCGCACTGGACGACGCGTGGATCGACCAGGTCGTCGACCTCGGCTCGCAGTGGGGCCAGTACGAGTACGTCACCAACGTCGGTTTCGCCGCATGAGACGTGGATCGTCGGGCGGACGCCGCTACGGGTCCAGATGGTTGCTGCGCGCGTCCCTCGCCGCGCGCCGGGGCGGGACGCACGCTCTTCCGGTCTAGGGTCCCAGGCCGTGGCTGATGTTCCCGATGATCTGATCAGGCTGGAATGTGCTGCCGAGACGCAGCGTGCCAAATTGGCCGGGCTCTCTGGCGACGAGTACGAAGCGCAGTGGCGGGTCTGGCGCACGGCGGCGGAGGAGTTCCAGGCCGCGGCGACGGCGTACGCAAACCGCGACGACGTGACCATGTCCCGCTACGAGGTCGAGCAGGCGGCGAAGAAGGCGGTGCGGCATGCGCAGGAAGACCCGGCCGTGGAGTAGTCCCGTGTGGGCGGCGGCGGGCCCGACGTGCGGCCGCCGTGACCGCGTGATCCGTCCCGGGCTCCACACGGTTCGGTGTGCCGTCAAAGCCGATTGATCGATTTGGTTTAGATTGCCCAGATATGAGCGAAAGTGGCGGGATCGGCCGTCGATCGGCACTGAAGGGCATCGCCGTCGCGGGTATCGCAGCGGTGCCCGGGGCAATCCTGGCGGGCCGGCAGCGTGCGGCCGCGGCGACGCTGTTTCCGCAGCCTGCCGTGTCGGCCGCGCGACTGGTGCCGGGTTCGGCGTCGGGGGTGGTCGAGCAGACGCTCGACGTCCGGCTCACCGACGTCCTCGTCCCTGGCTACCGCCGGGTGACCACGCGTACGTACAACGCAGCGATCCCGGGGCCGACCCTGCGCGTGCGCGGCGGGCAGACGCTACGGCTGACGCACGTCAACGGCCTGCCGCCCGACCCGTCCCACACCGGCGACTCCCATACGCCGCACCACCCCAACAGCTTCAACCTGCACACCCACGGGATGCACGTCTCCCCGTCCGGGAACGCCGACAACGTGCGGCGCGCGTTCGCGCCGCGCACCGCGGAGGAGGCCGCGGCCGGTGTCGCGGAGCCGCAGTACGTGACGACCATCGAGGTGCCGTCCGATCATCCGGCCGGCACCTACTGGTACCACCCGCACCTGCACGGATCCACCGCGGAGCAGATCGTCGGGGGCATGGCCGGGGTGATCGTCGTCGAAGGGGACGTCGACGAGGTCCCGGAGATCAAGGCGGCCGCCGACATCGTCGTCTGCATCAATGAACTGAAGTTCAAGGACGGCAAGGTCCCCGCCTTCACCTCGGGCGGTTGGGTGAACGGCGTCCCGTCCACCTTCACCGTGAACGGCGCGGTCAATCCCACCCTCACGCTGCGCCCCGGCGAGGTCCAGCGGTGGCGGCTGGTCGCCGCGACCGCCTTCACCGCTCTGCGCCTCCAAGTCGCCGGTGAGCAGGGCAGTCTGACGCTGCACCAGATCGCCCAGGACGGCGTCACCTTCGACGCACCCCGCGCCCGGAACCTGCTGGACCTGGCCATGGGCAACCGAGCCGACATCCTCATCCGCGGCGGCACGGCGGGCCGTTACGAACTGCGGGCCGACATGGTGCCCGAGCCGCTGATGACGGTCGTGGTGGCCGGGGAGCCCGTGAATCCGCCGATGCGGCTGCCGGCCTCGCTGCCGCCGGGCAGGCCGTTCCTCGACGAGAAGGACATCGCCAACCCCGGCGCGGACCGGGAGGTGGTCTTCCATGCCGACGCGCGCGTCTTCGCCGGGGCGTTCCCCAACGCCTTCCGCATGCTGGGCACCAACGCGACCCCCGCGGCACATCCCGACGGCGACCTCACCCGCGACCCGGCCTACGGCCTGTTCGACCCCGATTACATCAACCACACCCTGCGCCTCGGCACCGTAGAGCGATGGACCGTCCGCACCGACGAGACCGTGCCGGTGCACAGTCACCCCTTCCACCTGCACACCAACCACGTCCTCCTCACGCACCGGAACGGCAAGCGGCTCGACCCGCCGGTCTGGCACGACACCATCGGTCTGACCGGCGGCGCGCCCGGCCAGTCCGCCACCTTCCTGGTCAAGTACGAGGACTTCACCGGCGATGCCGTCGCCCACTGCCACCAGCTCCAGCACGAGGACCTCGGCATGATGCAGACCGTGCGCTACGTCGAACCGGCAGAGTCCCAAGGACACAGCCGCAGGAGCTGACTCCCCGCGGGCAGCCCGACCCGCGCTGCGGCAGCAGGGGCGGCGCGGACTCGACCGGTTCGCACCGCCCTGACCGGCCCATGAGATGCTCTCCACCATGTTCGACAGCGAGCGCGGCCGACGGGCGACGGCAGGCGTCGAGGCCCACGTTCGCGGCTTCTTCACCGGCCATGCGATCACGGTCGACGACTACGACCTGGGACCCGGGCGACGGGAAGCGGTTCCGGACCTGAGGATCCTCACCGTCGGCCCGGGACCACGCGCCGACGGCTGGGCCTACCTCACCGCCGGCTGCTGGGCCACGGCCGAGCAGGAGGGCCACGGCCTCGAATTCGTCCTCACCGCGCCCGTCCACGACGAACGCTTCGCCGATCTCCTGGCCATGACCGCGTGCTACCACGCTGATCACCACCTCGACCTCGAGCACAGCCTGCCGATAGGGGAGCCCTGGCTGCCCGGGTCCCACTGCGACCACCTGCTGATCAGCCTCCCCTACCTGCACGGCCCCGACCTGGAGCACTGCCCGTTGCCGGACGGTCATGCCCGCGTCCTCTGGGTTCTGCCGGTCACCGCGGCCGAGATGGCATACCGCCGCGAGCACGGCCACGAAGCACTCGAACAGCTCTTCGACGAGCATGCGATCGTCCCGACCGATCCAAGGCGCCCGTCCGTCGTCTGAACCTCGCGAGCGTCACAGGGCACGAGCGGCAGTCGGGGGTCGTGCCGACGGCCCGGGTACGGGAGCCGCGTCATCCGCCCTTCGGACCGGCCCGGCGTGCCAGATTGGAAATAGGCCCGTGCGCAGGCACGGTAGGAGGCCGGACCAGGGGCCTCGGAGTCCCGCACATCGGGCCGGCCGCAGTCGGTGCGGCCGAGCAGGCGGGAGCACAGGTGGCGTCGTGGCTTTCCCCGGCGGACGTGGACCAGGTCACCGGGTACCTGGACCTGGCGGGGGTGGCGATCTGCGGCCTGCTGGGCGGGACGGTGGCCCGGGTAGCGGGCCTGGACCTGTTCGGCTACCTCGCCGTGGGGACGGTCTCCGGGCTGGGCGGCGGCATCATCCGCGACACCCTGCTCCAGCGCGGCACCCCGGTGGCGCTCACCGACGCCGCCTATCTGCCGACGGCGATGGCGGGCGCGTTCCTGGCGTTCCTGTTCACCATCGGCGAGGCCCAGTGGAACCGGCTGTTCGCGTGGCTCGACGCCGCGGTCCTCAGCTTCTGGGCCATCGCGGGCACCCAGAAGACCCTCGCCGCGGGACTGGCCTGGCTGGCCGCCGTCCTCATCGGCACCGTGTCGGCCGTCGGCGGGGGAGCGGTACGCGACTTGCTGCTGAGCCGCGTACCTGCTGTCCTGGGAGGCAACGGCCTGTACGCCACCGTCGCGGCGGCCGTGTCCGGTGTGTACATCGTCTGCGCGCGGCTGGGCGCCCCCACGATCGGCATCGTCGTCGGCATCCTCGGCGGCATGGTGCTGAGACTGGTCGCCAACCACCGCAACTGGAGTCTGCCCGGCGGTCTGCCACTGGAGCCAACGCGGGCATTGAAGCAGGTACGCGGCCGCACGAGCAGGTACCGCACCCGGGCCGCGGGCGAGCACACGAAGCAGGAGCCGCCGGATGACGAAAGCCGTTGAGAGCGTGCTGGCCGGCCTGGACGCGATCCGCGACCAGGTGGAGGACTTCTACCGGGACCTGCACGCCCATCCCGAACTGGGACTGGCCGAGACCCGCACGTCCGCCCGCGTGGCCGAGCGGCTGCGGACCTGGGGAT
The DNA here is from genome assembly GCF_009377175.1 of Streptomyces adustus. Taxonomy (GTDB): domain Bacteria; phylum Actinomycetota; class Actinomycetes; order Streptomycetales; family Streptomycetaceae; genus Streptomyces; species Streptomyces adustus. Next base: position 65,640 of record NZ_VJZD01000010.1, on the reverse strand, counting down.
TCACCGTCACCGACGGCCTCGGCGGAACCGGCGTGGTGGGTGTGCTGTCCCACGGCAGCGGACCCACCGTCCTGCTGCGCGCCGACATGGACGCCCTCCCGGTGCTGGAGGCCACCGGCCTTCCCTACGCCGCCACCGCCACCGCCACCGACCGATCGGGCCGCGAGGTGCCGGTCATGCACGCCTGCGGACACGACGTCCACGTCTCCTGCCTGCTCGGATGCGCGCAGCTCATGGCACAGGGCCGGCAGAGCTGGCGGGGCACGCTGGTGGTGCTCTTCCAGCCGTCGGAGGAGAACGGCGACGGCGCCGACGCGATGCTCAAGGACGGCCTGACCGACCGCGTGCCCCGCCCCGACGTGGCCCTCGCCCAGCATGTGCTGCCCTATCCGGCCGGATACGTCGGGGTGCGTCCGGGGCCTTTTCTCAGCGCGGCGGACAACCTGCGCATCACCTTGTACGGGCGCGGTGCCCATGGCTCCATGCCCCAGTCCGCGATCGACCCGGTCGTCCTGGCCGCGCTGTGCGTCCTTCGACTCCAGACCATCGTCTCCCGTGAGGTGGCGGCCACCGATCCGGCGGTGCTGACGGTCGGCAGCATCCACGCCGGTTCCAGCCCGAACGTCATTCCCGACAGCGCCACCCTCGAACTGAACGTGCGCAGCTACAAGGACGCCACCCGTGCCCGGATCCTCGACGCGATCGGCCGCTGCGTGCGCGCCGAGGCCCAGGCGTCCGCGGCACCCAAGGAACCCGACATCGAGACGCTGTCCGCATTCCCGCCCACCTCCAACGACACCGGCACCGCGGCCCGGCTCGACAGAGCCTTCCGCGCCCATTTCGGCGACGCCGCCGGCACCATCGACCTACAGACCGCCAGCGAGGACTTCAGCGAGATCCCCGACGCCTTCGGGACCCCGCTGTGCTACTGGGGCATCGGCGGGATCGATCCGGAGCAGTACGCCGAGGCAGAACGCAACGGCACCGTCGACCAGGACATCCCGGTGAACCACTCGCCCGCCTTCGCCCCCGTCGTCCAGCCCACCCTGGACACCGGCATCGCAGCCCTGACCGTCGCCGCACTGGACTGGCTCGCCGAAGACCGGACAGCTCAGCCGGGGGGAGCCACGGAGGCCGACGCTTCAGGGTGACCAGGTGGCCACGAAGCAGCTCACGCCGTCCACGGTCTCGGTGTGCAGGAGACGGTGAGTGGTCAGGTCCCAGTCGGCCCCGTCCAGCAGCTGCCAGGGCGAGCGGCCCGACACCTCCAGCTCACGAGCGAGCCCGACATCCATGGTCGGGAAGAATCCGGTCACGTCACCGCTGGACAGTGCGGCGGCGATGCCCGCGTCGATCTCCTCGACCCGCGGGTCGGGGCGATGGGCTCCGTCCGCTCCGGCGTGGCTCGGACCGTTCCCGATCACCAGCAGACCGACGCGGTCCGCCCATCCCGCCAGGTGGACGCCGTCCTCGCCGTTCATGGGCCAACTCCGGGCGTCGTCCAGCTCGTAGGCGCGCACCGGACCGCTCCAGCCCGCCTGTTGAAGCAGCCGCGCTCCGACGCCGAGCGCCATCGGCAGGCTGTCCGCCGGTGCCTCCGGGGCCCGGCCGTGCCCACGCCGTACGCCCGCGGGAAGCCCGTGCTCCCGTGCGGACGGCAGGAATCCCTCCTCGTGGAGAAAGGACCGCGTACCGGGCCCGACCACGGCCACGATCTCAGGATCCTCGGCCAGTACGGCCGCCACCGCCTCCGCGCACGCCACGCGCAGCCGCTCCGGCGCGGCAGGCGTGCCCACGTCCGTCGCGAACGTGAGCGACGGCAGGCAGGGACAGATGGCAGCGGCCACGAGCATGCGCCGCAGCCTAGCCGTCACGTCCCGGGGCTTACGCCGCCGGTGTCGTGCCGGGGCTTACGCCGCCGGTGTCGTGCGCGTTCGAGGCGGGGCCACCGAGCGACGCTGCTGCCGAAGGCCGAAGTCCCGTCGGCGTCTCACCGGGCGGATCGTTCGGGGATCCGCGGAAGAACCTTCTCGGCGATGTCGACGAGGGCTTGGTCGTCCGGGAGGGCTCCGGACGTGCTCCACACGGTGATGTCGCAGTAGCCGCCCCGGTCTTCACGGTCGAACATCCGGCGATCTCACCAGTACAAGATCACGACCGCCATGATGGAAGCCACAATCCCCGTTCAGGGCGACGGTGGTTGAGTGCCGGTCGCCAGGGTGCGGTCGTGGAATTTCTGGCGTGCCAGGGTCTCGACCCTGCGCATTCCGCGGCGAGTTCTGGTGAGCCCCCGGGATACGTCCGCGAGCGGCGCGGCAGCCTCGTAGCGCTGGCTGAGGACGCTTGCGGAGTGGGGCTGCCACTCTCCCTGGTGTGCGTGCTCGGCCGTGATCCGGCCGCACATGGTGATGAGTTCCGTCAACGATCGAATTCGGCTGCTCATCGATCGTTGATGGACGGAGTGGGGGTGCGTAGGCTGCCAGGCGCGCCGCGGAAGCGCGGCGTGGCAATCCCAACCCCGGGAGTACACCAGTGGAATCGAAGGTGCCTCTCCGCGAGACGCTGGAACGCCTCAGGACGTACATGGACACCGAGGACGGCAAACAGTCACACCTGCTCGACCCCCGCGAACTGGCAGCGAAGACAGCACTGCCCGAAAAGACCGTCCGCAGCCTACTCGGTGGCGGCGGTGCGCCGGACGACAGTGTCAACGACCGTGTTCGCGCGCGCATCAAATTGCTGGCCACCGCCCGTCTGGACCGTACCCGCACACGCATGTCGGACCTCGCCGCGGAGATCCACGAGCAGGTGGGCGTGTCCGAATACTGGGCCCGCCAGGTCTGTGACGGCAAAAAGGTGCCGAGTGTCGAACTCCTTCACAGCCTGGTGGACTTCTTCCAGGTCGACGGGGGAGAGGCGTTTTTCACCGCACCGGCCGACGAGGCCCTCAACCGGGTCCTCCTGCCGGTCCTGCGTCGCTTGGAGGGTCCTGAATCGGACCCCGTGCTGGCTCTGATGGAGAAGTTCGGAGTGCGGAGCGCGGATCTGCGCACGGACGGTTCCATGACCCGTGATCAGCTCGAGCGCGTCCTGGGCGGAGTCCTGCGGTCCGTGCTGCCCCAGAAGGGAGACCCTGACGATGAGTACCAAGGCCATGAAACTCCTGATCGCCGCCCTGGGTGAGGAGGCCTCGCGGTCGATCCAACGGCCGGCTGAACCTGAGGTCGTGATGCGGGAGTTCTGTCGAGCCATGAGCGTGCGCGCAGGTCGGCCGATCCGGCTTGTGTTCCGCGCGTTCCCGCCGGACATCCCCGTCTCCGGCATGCGCCTCGACTGCGCGGACCAGTCCATCATCGTGGTGGAGGAACACACGGCCCCCGAGGCCCAACTGGTCATCCTGGGACATGAGTTATGGCACGAGGAACAGGGTGACTGCGGCGAGCACCCGGTCGGGTACCCGGCCGCCGCCCGTGCCCTGACCGCCGACCGGACGCCCGAGGCGATCCAGCGCGCCGTGGAGCAGTTCCTGGCCGCACACGAAGTGCCCCGCGAAGCCGTGCTGGCCGTCGCGGCCCGAGCCGAATCCGCCGACGAGCACGAAGTGGACGCGGAGACTTTCGGCCTGCTGTTCGGCAGGGAGGTGCGCACCTGGATGCGGGGCCGGTACGCGGAGGGTCCCCTCAGCCCGGCCACCGTCGAAGGGCGCATCACGCTTTCGCTGAGCCATAGAAGCGGGCGCATCCTGTGACCGTCGCGAACTTACACATTTCCTATGCGATACCGACCGTGCTGTTGGTGCTGGCGCTTGTTCTGAAGTTCCCGACGCTTCTGCGTGCCTGGCGCGATCCGGACGTGCGGGCGACCACGCTGCTGCTGACCTGGGCCGCAGCCGTCCTCGTCGTCATCACGCCCGCCAACATCGAGCGGCTCAACCAATGGACCGGCGTCCCGAACATCGCCGCGCCGTGGGCCTATTCGTTCCTCACCGCGTTCTGCGCCACGAGCCTGACCATGATCATGCGGTGGCGGGAAGAGCCGTCCGAGCGGCGTCGGCGCCGGATGCGCCTGATCTACCTCGTCTATGCGGGTGTCATCGCCGCCCTGTGGGTGACGTTCCTTCTGGCGGATGTCCCCGTCCCGCGGATCTACGACCTGGACACCTACTACGCCGGCACCGCTTGGATGCGCGAGCACATCCTGCTCTACCTCCTGGCGCACATGGTGTCGGCGCTGGTCGCCGCCTACATGCTCTGGAAGTGGTTTCCCCAGGTGGAGAACCGCTGGATGAAGTCGGGAGTGGTCTGCCTGCAGTCGGGGTTCGCCTTCGGTCTTCTCTACGACGCGGCGAAGTGGGCCGCGATCGGAGCTCGCTGGGCCGGAACCGACTGGGATGCCCTCAGCACACAGGCGGCACCGCCGTTCGCACTCCTGGAGGCCATTTTGGTGGCCATGGGCTTCATCGTTCCCCAGGCGGGACCCTTCCTCCAGAAGTGGACCCGTGACCAACGTGAGTACCGCCGGCTGTACCCCCTGTGGCGAGCGACCCGCCTGCTGTCCCCGGCGGCGGCCAAGGCCCGCATCGGAGTGTGGGCACCCCTGGACCTGCGTCTGCTGCAACGCCGACAACGCATTCACGACGCCCTGCGTCTGCTCTCTCCTTATGTGGACGACGGTCTCTACGCGCGGGCGTACACGGCAGCGCTCGGCACGCACACCGAGAAGGCAGCACACGGCATCGCCGGGGCGATCACCGTGCAGGCAGCCACCGACGCCTATCGAGGAGCAGGACCCCTTCATCACTCCGGCAATCCCGCTCCGCAGTCCACCTCCGAACTGAGCGACCGTATCGACGCCGTCTCCCAAGCCATGCACCGCCCGCGAATCGTCGACAGCATCCGTCACGAAGTGATCAGCACAGAAAGCGTGAATCCGCATGCCTGACAGAGCCACCGCCGGTCGGCCCACCGCGATCGTCATAGGCGCGAGTGTCACCGGTCTCCTCGCCGCGTCCGTGCTCGCCGAGTTCGCCGATGTCACCCTTGTCGAACGCGACGTCCTGCCCGCCGGACCGCAGCCGCGTACCGGTGTGCCCCAGGCCCGTCACGCGCACCTGGTGTGGAGCGGCGGCGTCAGAGCCTTCGACGACCTCGTGCCGGGGCTCGTCGACGGCATCGTCGCCGGTGGTGGCCGTCTCGTCCACATCATGGGCGACATGGTCTCCCGCGCCCCCAACGAGATCTGGTTCCGGCGCTTCCTGTCCACTCATCACCGCAACCTGGTGTGCTCGCGGGACCTCCTCGACTCCGTGCTCCGTGACCGCGTCCTCGCCCACGAGCGCATCACTCTGCAACAGCACACGACCGTCCACGCGTTGGAAGGCGACGCCCGGCGGGTCACCGGCATTCGGGCAAGTGCGGGAGACCAAGAACTCACCATCTCCGCCGACTTGGTCATCGACGCCTCCGGGCGTGGCTCCCGCGCCCCCCACTGGCTGCGCGACCTCGGCCTCCCGGACGTCACCGAACGGACGGTCAACGCCGGCGTCGCCTACGCCACCCGCCTCTACCGGGCCCCGGGCACCACCGAGAACATGGACTTCCCGCTGGTCAACGTGCAGGCCAACCCCGCCGCCCCGCCCGGCCGCGGCGGCATCATCCTGCCCGTCGAGGGCGGCCGCTGGATCGTCACGCTCTCCGGTACACGGGGCGGTGAACCCACCGCCGACCCCGAAGCCTTCGTGGACTTCGCGCTCGCTCTCGGCGACCCGGTCATCGGAGACCTGATCAAGGGCGCCGAACCGATCGGAGGCGTCGAGACCACCCGGGCCACCGGCAACCGACGCCGCTACTACGAGAAGGCCGAGCGCTGGCCGGAGGGGTTCTCGGTCCTCGGTGACGCGGTGGCCGGCTACAACCCGGTCTACGGCCACGGCCTGACCGTCTCCGCCCAGAGCGCCCTCGCCCTGCGCCGCGTCCTGCGCCGCGCGCACCTTACCGACCCAGGCGCCGCTCTCCGTGTCCAGCGCGCCGTGGCCCGTCCCGTCGCCGCCGCGTGGGACCTGGCCGTCGGCCAGGACGCGTTCTATCCCGGAGCCGCCGACACCCCGCCCACCGCCGTGGAGAAGTTCCTGGCCCGCTTCGTCGATCGAGCCGTCGCCACCGGCGCCCGCAATCCGCGAGCGCTCGGCGCACTGCTCGACGTGATGAGCCTGGAGAAGCCGGCCACCCGGCTCTTCTCACCCGACATGCTCCTGCCCATGCTGTTCGGCCCGCGCAAGCCGTTCCTGGAGGGCCCGCCGGTGACGGAGGCCGAACGGAAATCGGCCATGCCCTGACGAACACCCCGATGCCCCGGCGGACTTCCGTCACGGCCGCGACCGGCGTCGCTGCCACGCGGTGTCCGGTGCCCACGCACCGGGCAGCCGTGTCGGCAACGCCGTGGGTCGTCATACCCGGTCGGCCGGGGCCGGGGAGTCGGGCTTCTCCTCGGGGGCGGGAGCGGTGCCGGTGACGATGCGGTGGATCGTCTCCAGCGGCAGCTTCGGTGAACCGTCCACGTAGAGAAGGCCGTTGGTCTCCTGGGCGGTGTCCATGAACTGGGTGTAGCAGAAACCCGCGACGATCGGGCTCTTGTGCAGCACCCCGAAGATGTCGCCGAGCAGGGCGGCGTACTGCGTGTCGGAGCTGGTTCGCGTGTAGGAGAACTCGTCCTCCTCCGCGCCCACGGACAGACCGCCGAACTCCGTGAGCATCAGCGGGGCTTCACCGGTGCGGTAGCGCTCCGTCTGGCGTGCGTCGAGGGAGAGGACGCGTCCGGCGGGGCCCGGCGAGGCGAGCAGTGCCTCGAATCCGTCGGTGTCGCCGTAGCGGCGGGTGAGGAGTTCGGGGTCGGAGGAGTAGTCGTGCACGCCCATGATGTCGCTGTCGGTGTGCTCCCAGCCCTCGTTGGACATGACCGGGCGGGTCGGGTCCAGGGCGCGGGTGAGGTTGGCGAGGGCGACCGTGTAGGCCCGCTGCGCCGGGTCGTTCGCCATGTCGGAGCAGCCCCAGCTCTCGTTGACCGGGACCCAGGTGACGATCGAGGGGTGGCTGCGGTCGCGGCGCACCATGTCCAGCCATTCGCGGGTGAGCAGTTCCACGGCCTCGGTGCCGTACTCGTAGGCGGCTCCGGTCTCGCCCCACACCAGCAGGCCGAGCCGGTCGGCCCAGTACAGGAAGCGCGGATCCTCGGCCTTCTGGTGGATGCGGACGGCGTTGAAGCCCATCGCCTTGATCAGTTCGACCTCGCGGCGCAGTTCGGCGGTGCCGGAGTTGGCGATCAGAGTGTCGGGGCGATAGCCCTGGTTGAGCACCGAACGCACGTAGTACGGGCGGTCGTTGAGCAGGAAGGCGCCCCGGCCGACGCCTGCGCTGCGCAGGCCGATGTAGCTGTCGACGGTGTCGAGGACCTCGGAGGTGGCGGCGTCGCGGACGGTGACCCGGGCGTCGACGAGTGTGGGCCGCTCGGGGCTCCACAGCAGGTCCTCGCGGTCGATGCCGTTGCGCAGGGCGGGGACGACGAGGTCGACGCGGCCGCGCGGGGTGTGGACCGAGGTGGTGGAGCGGGCGAGTGTCCGGCCTTCGTGGCTGAGGACGATGTCCACGGTCACCGGGGTGGCGGGTGTGGAGGCGAGGGTGATCTCGGCCTCGACGCCGCGCATCGGGTCGGGGATCCAGGCCAGGTCGGTGATGTGCTGGGCGGCGACGGTCTCGGTCCACACGGTCTGCCAGATGCCGGTGGTGCGCTCGTACCAGACGGCGTGCGGCCGGTCCTGCCAGTCCTGCTTGCCGCGGGGCTGTGCCAGGTCGGCCGGGTCGTCCTCGGCGCGCACGACGAGTACGTGTTCGTCGGCGCCGGGGCGTAGCGCGTCGGTCACGTCGGCGGTGAACGGGGTCTGGCCGCCGATGTGTTCGGCCACCAGCGTGCCGTCCAGCCACACCTTGGCCCGGTGGTCGACGGCTCCGAAGTGCACCAGTGCCCGCTCGCCGCCGCTGACGGCGAGGGTGGCGTGGGGGATGCGGCGGCGGTACCAGACCACCGCGTGCGGAGCGGTCTCGCCGATGCCCGAGGCGGGGGCCTCGGGCGGGAAGGGGACGGTGATCTCCCGGTCGAAGGCGCCCGTCGCCTGCTCGGAGAACCATGCGTCGCGCTCGCCGTCGCGGGCGTCGTCGTACCCGAACTCCCAGACGCCGTCGAGGCTGTGCCACCGCTCCCGGCGCAGGATCGGCCTCGGATACGTCCCGTCCTGCTCGCTCGCCCTCACGGATCCTCCTCCTGCCCTTTTCCGGAATTCCCGGCATGGGCGTGTTTCTACGATCGAAGCCCTGTCATCATGAGTGATCATTTGCATCGATGCAAGACCTGGAGGAGATGCGACGATGAGTCGGGGCTCCGCGGTGCGGCAGACTCTGAGTTCCTGCCGGCCGCTGACGGGGCCACCCGGCAGTCTCCGAGTGCCGACACGACGGGAAGGAGGCCCCAGTGGCCAGAGTGCGGATGCGGGACGTGGCCGAGCACGCCGGGGTGTCGGTGCGCACGGTGTCGAACGTGGTCAGCGGCTACGAGCACGTCAGCCCCGACACCCGCGCCAAGGTGCAGCGCTCGCTGGACGAGCTGGGCTACCGCATGGACTACCTGGCGCGCGGCCTGCGTTCGGGCCGCACCGGCTTCATCGCGCTGGCGGTGCCGTTCCTCGCCGAGCCCTACTTCGCCGAGCTCGCCCAGGCCGTCATCCGGGCCGCGGGCCGGCGCGGCATCACGGTGCTCGTCGAGTCGACCGCGGGCGACAGCGGGGTGGAGCGGCAGATCATCGAGGGCGGTCTGACCAATGTCGCCGACGGGGTGCTGCTGAGCGCCCTGACCCTGCCCGCGGGCGACGTCGCCGCCAAGAAGCCGGACTTTCCGCTGGTCATGCTGGGTGAGCACAGCGTCGGCGACCAGTTTCCCCGCGTCGGTATCGACAATGTGGCGGCCGCCCGCACCGCGGTCGAGCACCTGCTGGAGCAGGGCTGCCGCTGGATCGTCGCGCTCGGCCGCAACGGCAGCGAGAACGGCCGCCAGCGCACCGAGGGTTACGAGCAGGCGATGTCCGCCGCCCGGGTGCGACGGGTGAACTGGCTGGTCGTACCGGTCGAGGACTGGACCAGGGACCAGGGCTACGCGGCCGTGCGGGAGCTCCTGGAGGGCGACGGCCCGCTGCCGGACGCCATCTTCGCCTTCAACGACGCGCTGGCCGTCGGCGCGCTGCGGGCCCTGGACGCCTCCGGGGTGCGGGTGCCCGAGGACGTCGCCGTCGTCGGTATCGACGCCATCCAGGAGTCGGCCTACACCCACCCGCCGCTCACCTCGATCGCCCCCGACCTCGACGCCATCGCCGAGCGCGCGCTGGCCCTGCTGGAGGAGCAGATCCAGTCCCGCGGGGCCTCCGAGGAGGCCGCGCCGGACGGGGAGGCGCAGGTGGGCGCGGTGGTGGCGGCGCCCCAGGAGCCCACACCGTACCGGCTGGTCGTACGGGAGTCCTCGCGCCGCGAGGCCCCCCGGGAGTGAGTCGGAGTCCGGCGCGCGCGAGGTGACGCTCGGTCGCGGCAGCGGCCCGGCGGACTTGTTCGCCGCGGTCTATTGCATCGTTGCAAAACGTGTGCGAGGGTCTGCGCCATCGAGTTCACATCGATTTAACGAGGTGAATACCCCTATGAGCGGAGCGATGGCGCGCCGGCGGTTTCTTGCCCTCGGCGGTGGCCTTGCCCTGACCGGAGGGCTCGCGGCGTGCTCCTCCCCGCTCGCGTCCGGCCTTATGGGCTCGCAGCCGAACACGGCGGATGTCATCTTCTGGAACCTCTTCACCGGTGGTGACGGCGCCAACATGGTGCTGATGGAGAAGGCGTTCCAGAAGGCCAACCCGGGAACGACGGTCGACGCGACCATCCTGGGCTGGGGCAATCCGTACTACACGAAGCTTGCACTGGCCACCGCGAGCGGCACCCCGCCGGACGTCGGCATCACCCACCTCTCCCGGCTCCCGCTGCTGGCCGCCTCCGGCCTGCTTCAGCCGGTCGAGGACACCCCCCTCGGGGAGCTGGGTGTCACCGAGGACAAGTTCACGCCGGCGGCCTGGAAGAAGGCCACCGTGGACGGAAAGGTGTACGCGGTCCCGCTGGACACGCACCCCTTCGTCCTCTATTACAACGTCGACATCGCCCGCAGGGCGGGCCTGCTGAACTCCGCCGGCGACGGTCTCGTGCCCCTCGAGGGCAAGGAGGACTTCGTCGCCGCGGTGAAGGCGATGAAGGACGCGGGCGGCGCCCAGTACGGCGCGGTCATGTCGATCACCGCCGACCCGTCCACCGCCTGGCGCTTCTTCAGCATGGTCTACTCCGGCCTGGCCGGCCCGATCGTCACCGACTCCGGGACGAAGATCGCCATCGATGACGAGGCGATGCGGGAGACGGTCGCCTTCATGCAGAGCCTGACCGGCCCGAACCTGATGCCGAAGAACCTCACCGGCGCGGGCGCCAACGCCCTCTTCAGCACGGGCAAGGCCGGCTTCCTCTTCGACGGGGAATGGCAGATCCCGTCGTACCGGGGGGTCAAGAACCTGAAGTTCGACGTCGTGCCGTTCCCGGCGCTGCTCGGCGACAAGCCGGTGGCCTACGCCGACTCGCACGCGCTGATCCTGCCGCGCAACGACCGCGGCGACGAGACCCGCACCCGCAATGCGTCGAAGTTCGTCAAGAGCCTGCTCGACAGCAGCGCGGTGTGGGCCGAGGGCGGGCACATCCCCGCCTGGCTGCCCACCCAGAGGAGCAAGGCGTTCCTCGACCTGTCGCCGCAGCGCAACTACGTCGAGGCCGCCTTCAACGCCCAGTACGACCCGGTCGCCTGGTACACCGGCGCCGGCTCGGACTTCCAGGGCGTGATCGGCGGAACGGTCATCGAGGCGCTCGCCGGGCGGATCTCGCCCACGGGCATGGCGGGCGCGATGCGCTCCGCGCTAAAGCGGTACACCACGTCCCGACCGCCGGTCACGATGAAGTAGGAGGCAGTCACCATGACGACCGTCGTCTCGACGCGACCGGCACCCGCCGCAACCCCCACGGCACTCGCCGCCGACCGGCCCACCTCTTCCGAACGCCGGGCGGGCCGACTGCTCACCGCCCCCTTCCTCGTGATCTACCTGCTGTTCCTGGTCGGCCCGCTGCTCGTCGGTGTGGTGCTGAGCTTCTTCAACACCACCACCGTCAAGAGCGGCCTCGGGGACTTCGTCGGCCTGTCGAACTACCGCGAGGTGCTCACCGACTCCCTTTTCTGGGAGAGCCTGTGGCACTCGGTGCTCTTCACCCTGCTGACCACGCCCCCGCTGGTGATCCTCGCCCTGGGCGTCGCCATCCTGGCCTCGCGCATACGCCGCGGCCGGCTCTTCTACCGCATCGCGTTCTTCGTGCCGTACGTCGTGCCGTCCTCCGTGGTCACCCTGGTCTTCCTGTGGATGTACACCCCGCAGATCGGCCTCATACCCAAGGTGTTCGACGCCGTCGGACTGCCGGTGCCGGACTTCATCGGCAGCACCTCGGGCGGCTGGACCGCCGTCGTGCTGATGACTGTGTGGTGGACGTTCGGCTTCAACTTCGTCCTCTACACCGCGGCGATCCAGGACGTCCCCGCGGACGTCTACGAGGCGGCGGCCCTCGACGGCGCGAGCCCCTGGCAGCAGATCCGCCACATCACGATCCCCCTGCTCGGCCGGACCACCAGCCTGGTGCTGATCCTCCAGATCCTCGCCTCGCTGAAGGTCTTCGACCAGATCTACCAGTTGCTCGGCGGCGGACCGAACCAATCGACCCGACCGGTCATCGAGTACATCTACGACACCGGCTTCACCGCCTACCGGGGTGGCTACGGCGCTGCCGCCACCATGGTGTATTTCGTCATCATCGTCGCGATCTCGGCGGCCTGGTACGGGCTGCGGCGCCGTCGCGCGACCAGCAGCGCGGCCTGAGCGGAGGACCCATGACCACCATCACCCAGCCGCAGCTCGCCGAACCGAACGGCACGGTCAACGGCGCCAGACTCTTCAACCGGCTCTGCGCCGTGTGCCTGACCCTGTTCGCGCTGATCTGGCTGGTGCCCTTCGTCTGGGCACTGATCACCTCGCTGCGCGACGACGCCGCCATCACCCAGAGCCCCACGTCGATCTTCGACGGCGGCTGGTCGCTGAAGGCGTACTCGACCGCCTGGGACAACCACCCGATCGGCACCTGGTACCTCAACAGCCTGGTGATCTCGGTGCTCGCCGTGATCTTCACCGTGGCCTTCTGCTCGATGGCCGGATTCGCCCTGGCCTTCCTGCGCTTCCGTGGCCGCGCCCTGGTCATGGCGGTCGTCACGGCCGGCCTGATGCTGCCGACCGAGGCGCTGGTGCTGCCCCAGTTCATCGAGTACCGGTCCTTCCACCTGCTCGGCACGTTCTGGGCGCTCGTCCTGCCGTCGGTGGCGGCGCCGATCTCGGTGTTCGTCTTCCACTCCTTCTTCCGCGGCATCCCCACGGCGCTGATCGAGGCCGCCCGTATCGACGGCGCGAGCTGGTGGCGGGTCTACGCCAGCGTGTGCATGCCGATCTGCCGCCCGGCGGTGTCCACGGTCGCGATCCTCACCTTCATCAGCTCCTGGAACTCGTTCCTGTGGCCGCTGCTGGTGCTCAGCCAGACCAGGTCCCAGACCATCCCGGTGGGCCTCGCCTCCCTCGTGGACCCCAGCAGCCCCCAGTACGCCGAGATCATGGCCTCCTCCGTCCTCGGCTTCATCCCGCTCATCGCGGTCTTCCTGGTCTTCCAGCGGCAGATCGTCCAGGGCATCGCCACGACCGGCATCAAGTAGCGGTCCCGACCCGCCACCGCGGCGGTGCCACAGCCCCTCGCCGGGAGACCGGAACGGGTGACGGCACCGCCGCGGCGGCGTTCGCAGGGGTTCTTCGGGGAAGAGTTGCCGGGCACTGTCGATCCGGCACCGCCTCGTTCGACGTCCTGATGTGGGGCCCGTCGCCGGACGAGGGACGGGCCAGGACCTGAACGAGGAAACATGACAGAACAGCTACTGAGAGTGATGAACTTCTGTGTCTCGCGCGACGGGATCGCCTGCGGACCCGGCGAGGACCAGAGCCTGGAGGAACCCTTCGGCCTGCCCCGTCCCGAGCGGCTGTTCTCCTGGGCCGGCGCCACGGCCAGCTGGCCCAACCGGACCGACCCCGGCGGCAGCCGCGGCCTCGACGACTACTTCACCCGGGACTTCCCCCGCAACATCGGCGCCGAGATCATGGGGCGCAACAAGTTCGGCCCCCAGCGCGGGCCCTGGCAGGACCACGACTGGCAGGGCTGGTGGGGTGACGAGCCCCCGTTCCGCACCCCCGTGTTCGTCATGACCCACCACAGCCGCCCGTCGTTCACGCTCTCCGACACCACCTTCCACTTCGTCGAGGGCGACCCGAAGACGGTCCTCGAACAGGCGAAGGAGGCGGCACAGGGCCAGGACGTCCGACTCGGCGGCGGGGTCACCACCGTCCGCCAGTTCCTGGACGCCGACCTCGTCGACACCCTGCACGTGGCGGTCGCACCGGTGGAACTCGGCTCGGGGCTCCGGCTGTGGGACTCGCCCGACGAACTGGAGGACCGGTTCAATCACGAGGCCGTGCCCAGCGCGAGCGGCGTCGTGCACCACCTTTACTGGCGGAGGTGACCGGAGCACACCGGCCACGCTCCGTCGCCGTGCTGAGATGCCGCGGAGACCTGGCGGGCGGCCGAACCCGCTGGTCTCCGCGGCATCAGGGACGAACGAAGCGCTCGACGCGCAGTCGGCTCAGCTGAAGACGAAGGGTCCTGGCGACTGGGCGGCGCTCGACGTACAGGTCACGGTGATGCCGAAGATGACCATCTTCAGCGAGCCCTTGTAGAAGTCCAGGCTGTCGCCGACGGCCACGGTGCCGGGGAGCGGACCGACGGTGACCGCCCCGCCTGCGGGCATGGCCGGGTTCACGGTGCCGCTGAAGACCCGGTTGGCGCCCGTGGAGTTGGTCATGGTCAGCGTGGAGTTGATGGAGTTCGCCGTGAGCGCGAGCGGGGTGGTGATGGCGGTGGAGCTGAGGGTGATGGTGGCCGAGGTGCTGCTGACCTGGGTCGCGGTCAGTGTGGCCGTGCCGCCGCCGAAGAGACCGCAGCTGGCGGTGATGGTGGCCGAACCGGGGGTGACGGCGGCGGACGCTGAGGGTGCGAAGGCCAGCGCCGTGGCGGCCAGGATGCCAGCCGTGAGTGCCGCACCTGAGGCTAATCGCTTCATGGGATCGAGCTTCCTTCCCGTACGTGGGAATGCCATGTGGGAAGCGACCCCGTCCGGGTGGGTGCGGTCACACCGCGGGGCGCCGGATCTGACGGACCGTCGGATCCTGGGTCCCATTGATGCGCGAGCGGCACGGGCCGACAAGGTTGAAATTTGGCCGATCGCGTGAACGCCCTTGCGGATCAGCGAAGTTGCGCTGACCATCCCTCGATGAACGGCTGTTCCTGGCCAACGGTCACGGCACTGCGCGTGGGTCCGGGTCCGGCTGTCCTGTACCAGCAGGGCCGGTTGCCGCTGGAGAAGTTCGTCACCGAACGCATCGGCCTGGACGACGTCGAGGACGCCTTCCACACCATGCACACCGGGCCCCCGAACTCGGTGAGCGGCTGGACGCACCGGTCCGACTGCACCCCGGTGACCGCCAGTTGTGGGAGATGACGCATCCGGGACGCACCTTCCAGGAGTTCGCGGACGGCACCCGCATCCGCGTGGCCGGTACGGAGCCGACGGCACCCGCATCCGCGTGGCCGGTACGGAGCCGACGGCGATCCACACCCCGGGCCACTCGCCCGGCTCGGTCTGCCTGCATCTGCCCGACGCGGACGCCCTGTTCTCCGGCGACACCCTGTTCAGCGGCGGCCCCGGCGCCACCGGACGCTCCTTCTCCGACTTCCCGACCGTCATCGCCTCGATCCGCGACCGGCTGCTCGGCCTGCCCGGACACACCCGGGTCCACACGGGGCACGGCGACGGCACGACCGTCGCGCGGGAAGCACCCCACCTGGGGGAGTGGATCCGCCGGGGCCGCTGACACCGTAGCGAGCCGGGCCAGTTGGGCGTGGTGCACGGGTGACGATCGCCTATCGGCGGCCGAGCCACCCGCGGTACGCGGCCACGGCGGTCGGGAGCGTCGGGAAGATCAGGTCCCTGCCGACCGACTCCGCGAGACCGTACGCCTCAAGATCGTCCAGCAGTTCCTGCTTCACGCGGGCGAGGGCGAACACGAGGCCGCGGTCGATCAGTTCGCGGCGCAGCTCGTCCACCGCGTCGAGGGCGGTGATGTCGACCTCCACATTGGCCTCGGTGTTGAGGACGAACCAGAAGACCGGTTCGGTCTGCCCGTCGACGGCGGCCAGGGCCCGGCGCCGGAAGTTCTCCGCGTTGGCGAAGAACAGCGGAGAGTCGTAGCGGTAGACGAGCAGCCCGGGAATCGTCCGGGCCTGCGGATAGTCGTCGACGTCGTGCATGCCGGCCATCCCGGGGACCAGTCCCTCGACGGCGTCGTGCGGACGGGCCACCCGGGACAGGAGTTCGACCACCGACAGGCCGACGGCCACGATCACGCCGTACAGGATGTCCAGAGCGAGGACCCCGGCCAGGCAGCCGAGCGCCAGGAGCAGCTCCCGGCGGCGGAAGGACGCCAGTCGGCGGAAGCCGCCGAGATCGACCATACGGACGGCGGCGTAGACGACGAGCGAGCCGAGCACCGCGGAGGGCGTGCGCGTCAGCAGCGGGCTGAGGAAGAGCAGCACCGCGAGCACCACCCCCGCGGCCACCAGCGAGTACCCCTGGCTGCGAGCGCCCCCCGAGGCGGCGAGGGCGGTGCGGCTGGCACTGCTGCTCACCGGGAATCCGTGCAGTACCCCCGCGCCCAGGTTCGCCGCGCCCAGAGCGAGGAACTCCTGGTCGGCGTCGAGCCCGGGACCCTCGTCGTCCCGGCCGTTGAACGCCCTCGCGGTGAGGATGAAGTCGGTGTACGCGACCAGCAGCACACCGAGCGCGGGCAGCACGAGGTGCGGCAGCTCACCCAGGTCCGGGACGGCGAGACCCGGCAGACCGGACGGGACCTCACCGATCACCTTCAGCCCGTACCGCCCGTCGAGGTCGAACACCACGACGGCGGCGGTGCCGAGTACGAAGGCGACCAACGGGCCGGGCACGGCACGGGCGTAACGGGCCGTCACGAACAGGAACACCAGGACGACGGCGGAGAAGACGACGGTCGCCGGGTCCGCGTCGGACAGGTGCACGAGGAAGGACCACAGCTGAGGGAAGAACTCCACACCGCTCGTCGTCACACCGGTGAGCTTGGGCAACTGGTCCACCATCATGATGAGCGCCACGCCCGCGAGATAGCCGATCAGGACCGGACGGGACAGCAGGTCCGCGAGGAAGCCCAGCCGCACCACGCGGGCGGCCAGGCAGAGCAGCCCGACCGTGACCGCGAGCGCCGCCGCCAGCGACGCGTAGCGCCCGGGGTCCCCGGCGGCGAGGGGCGCGACCACGGTGGCCGTCATGAGGGCGGTCGTGGACTCCGGGCCGACCGACAGCAGCCGTGAGGAACCGAACACCGCGTACAGCGCGAGGGCCGGGAGGATCGCCCACAGACCGGCGACCGGCGGCAGCCCGGCCACGCCGGCGTAGGCCATGACCTGCGGCACCAGATAGGCGGCCACCGTCACCCCGGCGAGCAGGTCACTCGACAGCCACGACCGCCGGTAACCGAGCAGGGCGACGAGGCCGGGAGCCAGCCGGCGCCACTGCGGGACGTGCCTGCCCGAACCTTTGGACATGTGTCGCCTTTCCGTCGTCTGCCCCCATGATCCACCGGACCTGAGGGCTACGCCGAGAGCCCGTCTGCCCGGTGTGCCCCGCTCGGCCCAACGGCCGGACAGAACAGGGCCGTTCGGCCCCGCGGACACGGACCTTCGGCATCCGTCGCCGTTCGGCGCGCGCGGCCAGAGTAGGGAGTGTCAGGCACCGAGCCGACCACTCCCGAAGGGAACCACCACGATGGCCCTGCACGAGCACCCGCACCGGGGCTCCGGCTTCCACCTGCCGTCGCTGCGCGGGAACCGGACCGCTTCCGCATCCGAGTCGGCCGTGTCGGCGGACGCCGGCACGCACACCGCGCAGGCCTACGCCTTCGCGTCCCTGCGTCTGCTCACGGGGTTCGTCTTCCTGTGGGCCTTCCTCGACAAGACCTTCGGGCTCGGCTACGCCACCCCGTCGGGCAAGGGCTGGATCGACGGCGGATCGCCGACGAAGGGGTTCCTCGGCTCCGTCGCCGCCGGCCCGATGCGATCCACCTTCCACTCCTGGGCCGGCGCCCCGTGGGCGGACTGGCTGTTCATGCTCGGCCTGCTCGGGATCGGCCTGGCCCTGACCGTCGGGCTCGCGCTGCGGATCGCCGCCGTCGCGGGCACGGCGATGATGGCGCTGATGTGGATCGCCGAGTGGCCGCCGGCCAGGCACCTCGCGGACGGTTCGGCGAGCATGTCGGCGAACCCGTTCGCCGACTACCACCTGGTCTACGCCGTCGCCCTGATCGCTCTGGCCGCCGCCGCGGCCGGCGACACCCTGGGCGCGGGCCGGTACTGGGCCGGACTGCCCCTCGTCCGCGACCACCGCTGGCTGCGCTGATCAGCACCGGCTCGGTGGCCCCCGCCCGGACCACCGAGCCGAGCCGTTCGGGGGCCGGTCGATCCCGATCCGGGACCAGCGGCCCCCGCACGCGGAACCGCCTGATCACCCTCGCCCTCTTGCCGGCCCGGCCATGCCGCCGCCACCGCCCGACGGCCCCACACCGACTTCCGGAGTCCCCTCATGTCCAAGGCCGAACACCAGGACGCCCCCGTACTGACGGACGAGGAGCTGCGCTCCCTGGACGCACACTGGCGGGCCGCCAACTATCTGGCCGCCGGCCAGATCTACCTCATGGCCAACCCGCTGCTGACCGAGTCCCTCAGGCCCGAGCACATCAAGCCCCGGCTGCTCGGGCACTGGGGCACCTCGCCCGGCCTCAACCTCGTGTACACCCACCTCAACCGGGTGATCAAGGCCCGGGGGATCGACGCCCTGTGCGTGTGGGGTCCCGGCCACGGAGGTCCCGCGATCCTGGCCAACTCCTGGCTGGAGGGCAGCTACAGCGAGACCTACCCGGACGTGCCGAGGGACGGTGCGGGCATGGCCCGGCTCTTCCGGCAGTTCTCCTTCCCGGGCGGTGTGCCCAGCCATGTCGCCCCGGAGACGCCCGGCTCCATCCACGAGGGAGGTGAGCTGGGCTACTCGCTGTCCCATGCGTACGGCGCGGCCTTCGACAACCCTGATCTGCTGGTCGCCTGCGTGATCGGCGACGGCGAGGCCGAGACCGGGCCGCTGGCCGCCGCCTGGCACTCCGACAAGTTCCTCGATCCCGTGCACGACGGAGCCGTGCTGCCGATCCTCCACCTCAACGGATACAAGATCGCCAACCCGACGGTGCTCTCCCGTCTGCCGGAGGCCGAACTCGACGCCCTGCTGCGGGGATACGGCCACGAGCCCCTTCACGTGACCGGCGACGACCCGGCCCAGGTCCACCGGGACATGGCGGCGGCGATGGACGACGCCCTGGACCGGATCGCCGCGATGCAGCAGACCGCCCGCGAGGGCGGCGTCACCGAGCGCGTGCACTGGCCCGTGATCGTGCTGCGCACCCCGAAGGGCTGGACCGGCCCCGCCGAGGTCGACGGCGAGCCCGTCGAGGGCACCTGGCGCGCGCATCAGGTACCGCTGCCCGGCGTCCGTGAGAACCCCGAACACCTCCGCCAGCTGGAGAACTGGCTCCGCTCCTACCGGCCCCAGGAGCTCTTCGGCCCCGACGGACGGCCCGCCGCCGACGTCCTCGCGTGCGTCCCCGACGGGGTCAAGCGGCTGGGCGCCACCCCGCACGCCAACGGCGGCCTGCTGGTCCGTGACCTGCCCATCGCTCCGCTCGACGACTTCGCCGTACCCGTCGACAAGCCGGGCGCCACCCTGCACGAGCCGACCCGCGTGCTGGGAGACCTCCTGGCCCGGGTGATGAAGGACACGGGGCGGCGACGCGACTTCCGCCTCGTCGGCCCCGACGAGACCGCGTCCAACCGGCTCCAGGCCGTCTTCGACGTCAGTGGAAAGGCATGGCAGGCCGAACGGCTGCCGGTCGACGAACACCTCGAACATCACGGCAGGGTCATGGAGATCCTCTCCGAACACACCTGTCAGGGCTGGCTGGAGGGATATCTCCTGACCGGCCGGCACGGCCTGTTCTCCTGCTACGAGGCGTTCGTCCACATCGTCGACTCCATGGTCAACCAGCACATCAAGTGGCTCAAGACGTCACGGGAGCTGCCCTGGCGAGCGCCCATCGCCTCTCTCAACTACCTGCTGACCTCGCACGTGTGGCGCCAGGACCACAACGGCTTCTCCCACCAGGATCCCGGCTTCGTCGACCACGTCCTCAACAAGAGCCCGGAGGTCGTACGGGTCTATCTGCCGCCGGACGCCAACACGCTGCTGTCGGTGGCGGACCACGCGCTGCGCAGCCGCGACTACGTCAACGTCATCGTGGCGGGCAAACAGCCCTGCTTCGACTGGCTGAGCATGGACCAGGCCCGTGCCCACTGCGCGCGCGGCGCCGGCATCTGGGAGTGGGCGGGCACGGAGAACGGCGGCGAGCCCGACGTGGTCCTGGCCTGCGCCGGTGATGTGCCCACCCAGGAAGTGCTCGCCGCCGCCGCTCTGTTGCGCCGCCACCTTCCCGACCTCGCCGTCCGCGTGGTCAACGTCGTCGACATGACGCGGCTCCTGCCCCGCGAGGAACACCCGCACGGGATGAGCGACTTCGAGTACGACGGGCTCTTCACCACCGACCGGCCGGTGATCTTCGCCTACCACGGCTACCCCTGGCTCATCCACCGCCTCGCCTACCGCCGTACCGGTCACCGGAACCTGCACGTACGCGGATACAAGGAGTCCGGCACCACGACCACGCCGTTCGACATGGTCGTCCGCAACGACCTCGACCGCTACCGCCTCGTCATGGACGTCATCGACCGTGTCCCCGGCCTCGCCGTGCGGGCCGCCTCCGTCCGGCAGCAGATGGCCGACGCGCGCACCCGGCACCAGGCATGGATCCGCGCATACGGTACCGACCTGCCCGAGGTCGCGGACTGGACCTGGGACGCCTGAGGGTCGGCACAAGAGATCCTCAGAAGAAGCTGAGAAGTTCCTGTGCGAGGCTGGCGCGCCTGATCAACACAGGGAACCCCAACTCGCTGGAGGATTGCGCCGATGAGCCTGGTCAACGGCCTGCCCGCACACATACTGCTCGTGCATTTCGTTGTCGTCCTCGTTCCCCTGACCGCACTGGCACTCGTGGCCTGTGCGATCTGGCCCAGGGCCGCACGACGCATGGGGGTCGTCCTGCCCGTGCTCGCCCTGGTCACGCTCGTGAGCGTTCCGCTCACCACACAGGCCGGGGAATGGCTGGAGGGACACGTCGCAGGCAACGCGCTGGTGCACCGGCACGCCGAACTCGGCGACGGCCTGCTTCCCTGGGCCGGAGGCCTGTTCCTCCTCTCGGCCGCCGTCTGGTGGGCGACCGGCCGGACCGCCGGGTCGGGGTCCGGCGCCTCCGGCACCACACGGCGGTCCGGCGTGCCGGTGCGCGTCGCGGCGGCGGTGCTGTCGCTCGCGGTGGCCGCGGGAGCCGTCGTGGACGTCTACCGCATCGGCGACTCGGGGGCGAAGGCCGCGTGGCAGGACGGCTTCGCCAAGACGGCGTCGGGCGGGGGCGACGACCACTGAGCTGCCGTGGGCCAGGCTGGCGCGCCGCCGAGGAGCCCGGCCGGTTCGTCGCGTGCCTGACCTGGCCGGTGCCGAGGGGCGCGTCCGTCTTCAGTCCGGCTCCATGTACGGGCGGCGGAACACCGGTGCCTGAGCGGTGCCCCACGGACGTACGGCGGCCAGGGCCCGGGAGGCGGCGGCTTCCAGCGGCCCGCTGGTGTCGACGGTGACGGCTTCGGGCCAGGGGGGTTCGGCGGCCGCCATGGCGGCGGCGATGTCGGGGTCGGCGTCGGACGGCCCGGACGCGCGCGTGCTCAGGCGGGCCGCGGAGACCTCGTCCGGCACCTCGCAGTGCAGGGCCACCAGGTCGGCGCTGGTGTGCTCGGCCACTGCCCGTGCCGCCGTACGCTGCTCCGCCGTGGACCAGGTCGCGTCCAGGACGACGGATTCGCCGGACGACAGCAGGGCGGCTGCGCGGTCGAGCAGGGCGGCGTAGGTCCGGGCCGTCCACTCGGGTGTGTACAGGCCCTCGCCGTAGGGGGCCGCCGCTGACTGTTCCGGGGCGATGCCCGCCAGTTCCTTGCGGAGACGGTCGCTGCTCAGGAGGGTGGCTTCCAGCCGGTCGGCCAGCGCGCCGGAGAGCGTGGACTTCCCGCTTCCGGGCAGTCCGCCGACGAGCGTCAGTCCGACGGCGGCGGTGCGCAGATGGCGCAGGGTCGTCGAGACCAGCCGTCGTGACGCCGACTCCGCGCCCGGCGCTCCCTGCTCGGCCTGGATCAGCGACACCTTGGCGCGGACGAACGCGCGGTAGGCGACGTAGTGGTGCCACAGGGACGGGGGCGCGGGATCGCCGGAGTACCCGCTGTAGCGGGCGAGGAAGTAGGCCGCGGCATCCGGGGCGCCGAGTTGTTCGAGGTCCATGGCGAGGAAGGCGGCGTCGTCGAGACCGTCGACGTACCGCAGGTGGTCGTCGAACTCCAGGCAGTCCAGGATGCGGGGTCCGTCGTCGAGGCAGAAGACGTCCTCGGCGAGCAGGTCTCCGTGGCCGTCCACCACCCGCCCCTGCTCGATGCGGGAGTCGAACAACCGCTCGCGCCCGGCGAGGTAGCGGCGCACCAGCCGCTCCACCTCGGGCACCCCGTCGGGCACGGAGTCCTCCCCGGTCAACGCTCGGATCTGTGCGAAGCTCGCCTCCCACCGTGCCGCCAGCGCGTCCCGAGTGCCCTGCGCGTCCACGTCCGGGCCGCGCGGCGCCTGCGTGTGCCAGGCGGCGAGCCGTCTGGCCACGACGTGCAGCACGTCGTCGAGCGGTGCGCCCGTGCGCACCAGCCGTGACAGGCGCCGGTCCGCCGGCATCCGGCGCATCACGACGAGCGGTTCCGGCGTCTCGGAGTCTGGGCCGGAGATCTCGCCCAGGCCCAGGTAGACGTCCGGCGAGAAGCGGCGGTTGAGGGCGATCTCGCGTTCGCACGCCGTGCGACGGGCCGCCGGTTCGGTGTAGTCGAGGAAACCCAGGTTCACGGGTTTCTTGGCCTTGTAGGCGCGGTCGCCGGCGAAGAACAGGATCGCGGTGTGGGTCTCGTACACCTCCGCCCGCGGCGGCTGCCGGCCGGGCGGGCCGGGCTCAGCCATGGGGGACGACGGCGACGGGGCAGCGGGCGTGGTGCAGGGCGGCGTGGGCGACCGGACCGAGATGCGGTGCCACCCCGTGCCGGTGCGCGCGCCGGCCGACCACCAGCAGCGCGGCGCCCTCGGCGGCCTGGACGACGGCCTTGGCGGGGCTCGCCAGACGGATGCTGTCGGCCACCTCCACCTGCGGGTACTTCTCGTGCCAGGGACGGAGCGCCTTGCCCAGCGCCTCGCGTGCCTCCTTCGTCATCTCCTCGGCGACGGCGTGGTCCGTGCCCCAGGGCGTGCGCGCGTGGAGCGGTACGCTGCGGCCGTGGACGGCCAGCAGGGGAACATGCCGGGCCGCCGCGGTGTGGAAGGCGAAGTCGAGCAGTTCGTCACCGCTGTCGTGCAGTTTCAACGCCACGACCACACCACCCGTCGGTGCGTGGAACGGTCCCTCCTCCGTCGGCTCCGCGCGGACGAGGACGACCGGCCGCTCGGCACGCGCCACCACCGGCATGCTGACGTCGCCCATGAAGTAGCTCTCGGCGGCTGGCAGTCCCCGGGAGCCGAGCACGAGCATCTCGGACTCGGCGGCGGCCTTGACGAGGGCCCCTTGGGCGGCCTCGGGGACCAGCGTCCCGACCACGGTCAGGCCCGGATGGCGTGCCTGGAGTTCGGCGCGCGCGGTGTGGACGAGACGCTTCGCCCAGTAGTTCTGGTCGACCTCGGCGGCGCCGAGGGCCGGTTGCGGCGCCAGCAGTGGCCAGGCGTGCAGCAGTTGCAGGGTGAGCCTGAGCTTCTCTGCCTCGTCGGCGGCCCAGCGGGCGGCGGCGAGGCTCTCGGGTGAGCCGTCCAGGCCCACGGTGACGACTGGCTGCATGGCGGCGGTCTCCGTCTCGTACGAAGCTGGAGATGACGGTGAAGGAGTCAGGCGGCGCGCGCCTGGTCCGGACGCCGACGAGATGCCGGGCGTGCGTTCTCCCTTTTCGAGAAGTACCCCAGTTCCCTCCGCGGCGCATGTGGGCCAGGGAGACCGCGTGGGCGGACAGCGAGACCGGATCCCCACGGCAGACACAGCACCATCTTCAGGAGAGGGCGGCCGCCATGCGAGCACATCTCGGTGACCAGCTCGTCGTCGAACGCACGAAGCCCGGCGCGGCGCGGCGCGACGGGGAGATCGTGGGACTCCACCACATGGACGGCACACCGCCGTACGACGTGCACTGGTCGGACACGGACGAGGTGGCGCTCGTCTTCCCCGGGCCCGACGCGCACATCCACCACCCGGAGCACGAACGGTCCGGCACGGCTCAGGGGCCCGTCGCACCGCACATCGCTGCGACGGAGGCCGCATTCACGAGTGACCCGGCGGCCGGTGCCGCCGACCCCGGGGACATCGGCCGCCGGGTGGCCGCCGAACGCCGCAGCCGAGGCCTCAGCCTGGAGGAGACGGCCCGCCGGGCACGGATGTCGCCCGGCTACCTGTCGTACCTGGAGGAACACCCTGCCGACCCGAGCCTGGGGGCTCTCATCAGGCTGGCCGACGCGCTGGGCGTGACCGCGGCCGTTCTGCGTGGAGCGGGAGTCGACCGGCCGCCGGGGCAGGGCCACGCCCTGCTGCACCCGCGGCTTCAGGAACTCGACCCGGGCGAGTGCCGTGCCCTGCTCTCGTCCCACGGCTTGGGACGCATCGCGGTGTCGTCGCCCGACGGCCGCCCGGCGATCGTCCCGGTCAACTACGAGGTCGTCGACGACGTCATCGCCTTCAGGACCGCCCCCTACGCGCTGCCCGCGGCGGCCGTCGGAGCGGAGGTCGCCTTCGAGGTCGACCACGTGGACGACGCGCGCAGCCAGGGCTGGAGCGTGCTCGCCGTCGGACGGGCGAGCGAGGTCACGGATCCCGACGCCGCGCGCAGGCTCACCGAACGGGCCCACACCACGCCCTGGCCGGGCGGAGCGCGCGGGATGTGGGTGTCGATCCGGCCCACGAGTCTCACCGGCCGCAGGATCACCGCGGCGGACCAGTAGGCGGGTCACACGTCCCCGGACCGGTCCGGGGACGCGTCCTCGCCGCCGAGTCTGGCCTCGACGCCGACCACGCCCTCCACGGCCCGGACGAGGCGTTCGGCGACCCAGGCGAGCGACGGGTCGTGGACCTTCCCACGAAGGGTGACGACCCCGTCGAGCGCGGACACGTGGATCGTGTGACCGAGCGCGGGGAAGAGGTACGACACCACTGTGCGGCGCACTTCCTCCTCGATCTCCTCGTCCGGTCGCAGGAAGACCTTCAGCAGGTCGCCACGGCTGACGATGGCGCGCAGCCGCCCGTCCTCGTCGACCACGGGCAGACGCTTGACGTGCTCCACGGCCATGATCCGGGCCGCCTGGGCCAGGGTGGCGTCCTGGTGCACCATGATCGCGGGGGTGCTCATGATCTCCTCGGCGGTCAGGGCTGCCGCCTTGGCGAGGTCGGACGGGCGCCGCAGCTGCTCGGCGCGGGTGACATCGCGGTCCCGGAACTCCTCCTTGAGCAGCAGATCGGACTCGGAGACCACGCCGACGACCCGCCCGTCGCCGTCCACGACCGGCACGGCGCTGACATTCCGGTCGACCAGGGCCCGCACGAGGTCCTTGAACCGCGTGTCGCGCCGGACGGCCACCACAGGGTAGGTCATCACGTCACTGACGATGTGCGGGCTGTCAGGCATGTCCCGTCCTCGCGGGCCGCGGTTTCGGTCCCACGTCCCAGCATCACCGGGCCGCGTCACAGCGCAACCCGGCCGGCGCGGGCCGGCCTGTGTCGCACCGACTCGGGGGCGGTGCGACGGTATTCACAGGGGTCTCTCGGTGGCGGTCGACCGAGACCCACCGCGCGGCCCGATTCTGCTGTCGAGAGAAGGGCGCGGGATGTCGGACTGGACGTGGGAGTGGGAGGGCTACGTCCCCGAGAGCGAGCAGCTGCGTGAATCGCTGTGCACGCTCGGGAACGGCTACTTCGCCACACGAGGAGCGGTGCCCGAGTGCCGGGCAGGGCTGGTGCACTGTCCCGGAACCTATGTGGCCGGGTGCTACAACCGCCTGGAGTCCACGGTGGCGGGACGACAGGTGGTGAACGAGGACCTGGTCAACCTGCCGAACTGGCTTCTCCTGCGCTTCCGGGTACGTCGTGCCGGCGGAGCGTGGGGCGCCTGGCTCACCCCGGACACGCACCCGGTCCTGGACCACCGGCACGCCCTGGATCTGCGCCGTGGCACGCTCACCCGCGCCTTCCGCCACCGGGTGGACGAAGGCGGCGTGCTCGCCGTCGAACAGACCCGGCTGGTGCACATGGGCGAGCCCCACCTGGCCGCGCTGCGCACCGTCTTCTCGGCCGAGGGCTGGTCGGGTGAGGTAGAGGTCCGGTCCGGCATCGACGGCGACGTGATCAACGGCAACGTGCACCGCTACCGAGCCCTCGAACGCCGCCAGCTGACCGGTGTACGCACCGGATTTCTGGAACCCGGCACGGTCTGGCTGACCAGCCGCACCAGCACCTCGGGCGTCGAGGTCGCCATGGCGGCCCGTACGGCCGTCACCGGCGCCGCCCCGGTCACGTCCGTGTTCCCGCCGACCCGTCGCCGAGCCGTGCACCGGCTGGTGGTCCCGCTCACCCCCGGCCGGCCCGTCACCGTGGAGAAGACCGTCGCCCTGCACACCTCGCGCGACTCGGCGATCGGCGACCCGCTCGGCGCGGCGATCGACCGGGTGGCCACGGCGGCGGACTTCCCGCGGCTGCTGGACTCCCATGCCGCCGCCTGGGAACGGCTGTGGCGAGGCGCGGAGATCCAGGTGCCCGGCCGGGCGGGCCACGTCCTGCGGCTCCACCTCTTCCACCTCCTGCAGACGCTGTCCCCGCACACCGCCGACCTCGACGTGGGCGTCCCGGCCAGAGGGCTGCACGGCGAGGCGTACCGCGGCCATGTCTTCTGGGACGAGCTGTTCGTCCTGCCGTACCTCAACCTGCACTTTCCGGAGGTTTCCAGGGCGCTCCTCGACTACCGCTACCGGCGCCTGCCGCGGGCCTGCCGGACGGCCGCCGAGGCCGGCCGGGCCGGGGCGATGTACCCGTGGCAGAGCGGATGTGACGGCCGCGAGGAGAGCCAGGCATGGCATCTGAACCCCGCCTCGGGACGCTGGCTGCCCGACCACTCCCGGCTCCAGCACCATGTGGGCTCGGCGATCGCCTACAACGTCTGGCAGTACTGCGAGGCCACCGGCGACACGGAGTACCTGCACACCAAGGGCGCGGAGATGCTCCTCCAGATCGCCCGGTTCTGGGCAGGCCTCGCGGCCTTCGACCCCGGTACGGGCCGCTACCGCATCCGGGGCGTGGTCGGCCCCGACGAGTACCACGACGCCTACCCGGACGCCGCCCGGCCGGGCCTGGACGACAACACCTATACGAACGTCACCGCCGCCTGGGTCCTCGTCCGTGCCCTGGAACTGCTGCGCCGTCTGCCCGCCTGGCGCAGGGAGGAACTGTGCGACCGCATCCGGCTGGACGCCGACGAACCGCCCCGGTGGGAGGAGGTCTCCCGAGGGCTGCGGGTCCCCTTCCACCAGGGCGTGATCAGCCAGTTCGAGGGTTACGGCGATCTCGCCGAGCTGGACTGGGACACCTACCGGGCCCGGTACGGCAGCATCCGGCGGCTGGACCGGATCCTGGAGGCCGAGGGCGACACGGTCAACCGCTACCAGGCGTCCAAGCAGGCCGACGTCCTCATGCTCGGCCACCTGTTCTCGCCCGCCGAACTCGGGCGGCTCTTCGCGCGCCTCGGCTATGCCGTGGACGACGAGGTCTGGCACCGGACGGTCGACTACTACCTGCCTCGTACCAGTCACGGTTCCACCCTCAGCGGGCTGGTCCACGGACTGGTGCTCGCCAGAGCGCGACGGGCCGAGGCCTGGCAGTACGTCCAGGAGGCACTGGAGGCCGATGTCGCCGACATCCAGGGCGGTACGACCGGCGAGGGCATCCATCTCGGGGCGATGGCCGGAACCCTCGACCTGGTCCAGCGAGGACTGACCGGCCTGGAGACCCGCGAGGACGCCCTCCGGTTCGACCCGGTCCCCCTTCCGGCGCTCTCCGAGTACGGCTTCTCGCTGCGCTACCGCGGACACTGGGGCGTGCGCGTGGGGCGCCGGAGCGGACAGTTGGAGATCCGGGTGCCGCGCTCGGAGGAGTCACCGCTGCGCGTCGTCCTGGCCGACGGGGCCGTGACCGTGGCGCCGGGGCAGACCTGCACGCTCGTGGTGCCGGAGAACTGAGGATCACCCCGCTGTCGTACAAGCACCTCTGGGAGTAGTCGCTTTCGACATCGGCGTCCGCGACGATCCGAACGATCAACGGGCCGGGTACGGTCCCCCCGGAGGGCCGAACCCGGCCGTCATTTCCCGACGCCAGGAGCACCGTTGTCGCTCATATCGTCGTCCGTCTCCACCCGTGTCGGCCTGGCGGCGGCCCTCTTGCTGCCGACCGCCTTCCTCGGTGCGTGCTCCGTCCTCGGCGGGGACGGCTGCCACGGCACGGAAGCTGCGCTCAAGGGGATGGCGGCACAGCCGCTGTTCGACGCGGCGCCCGCCCGCGCGGCGGAACCCGCCAACTATCGCGGCGTGGGTGTGACCACCGGCTGCGACGACGACAGCTCCGGGGAGCCCTGGCTGCACGCGGACCGCCTCTACACGTACCCGGGCAAGCCCGCCGACGTGATCGCCTACTACACCGGGACCGCCGCCTCGGCCGGCTGGCGGTTCGAGCGCAACCCGGACCCCGAGGCATCGCCGGCCACCGCGCCGGAGGCCTGCTGGACCAAGACCGACCAGGGCCGACACCTGCTGCTCGACGTCGACTTCCGCACGGAGGACTACTCGCCCGCGCCCGAGGTGGGCAAGGAAATCGCCTACGAGGTGTCGGTCGGCAGCACGGCGGACGGCGGTGGCGGCAGCGAGGCGGCCTGCTGGCAATGAGCCTCGGCCCCTGCAACGCAGGGGAGTGCGACCGATCTTGAGATTCGATCTCTAGACAGCGTCTGCGGTCTTCGGGGACCGGTTGCTGTCGTGGCCCACAGGGTTGCGTGCCCTGCGGGCGGGTGTGGGGGTGGTGAGGACGGCGAGGCAGGTGACGACGAGGGCGATGCCTGCCCAGCCGGCGGCGGGGAGGCGTTCGCCGACGACCAGGACGGCGAGGAGGGCGGCGACGGCCGGTTCCAGCAGGGACAGGGTGGTGGCGGTGCTGGCGGGCACGTGGGCGAGGCCCCAGCCGAACAGGACGTACCCGACGAGCATGGGCACGAGCGCCATGTAGGCGCCGACGGCGGCATTGGGCCAGGAGGCGACCAGCGGCGCGCCCGTGATCGCCAGCACGGGCAGGAGGAGGAGTCCGCCGATTCCGAAGACGGCGCCCATCGCCGCGCGGGAAGGGATCCGGCGGGTGATGAGCCGGTGCGCGGCCCAGGAGTAGAGGGCGTACGTGGCTGCGGCCACGAGTCCGAGGCCGATGCCGAGCAGGGTGGCGCTCAGGGAGGAGCGGCCGGTGGCAGCGGTGGCGTGGGCGGCTTCGGCGACGCAGAGCAGGACGGTGCCGAGGAGGCCGAGCGTGGCCGCGAGCAGCCAGCGGCGCGTGAGCCGGCGGCCGTCCACCACACGCTCGATCAGGGCCGAGGCGAGTGGCGCGGTACCGATGGAGACGACGGTGCCGACGGCGACTCCGGCCAGGTGCATGGAGCTGTAGAACGCCAGCGGGTAGACGGCCACCGAGGCGGCGCCCAGCAGCACCGTGCCGCGCCGCTCGCGCAGACCGGCGACGCTGTCGGTGATCTGCGGGGCGGCGAGGAGGGCCTGAAGGAGGCCGCCCAGACCCATGGCGGCGGCGCCGATGGCCAGGGGGCCCACGGCCGGGGCGAACGTGGCGGCCGTGCCGGTCGTACCCCACAGCACGGAGGCGGCCAGCACACACAGGGCTCCGACCCCGGCGGACCGGCCGGTGCCGGTCACAGCCGCTCCAGCATGGCCGCGGCCATCGAGCGGGCGTGCCGGACGCGCTCGCCGTCGCCCTCCAGTCCGGCGCGGGCCATCGCGCCCTCCAGCAGGAACGACAGCTGCTCGGCTGCCGCGCGGGCGTCGTCCGGCCGGTCGGGCAGCAGTCGCTCCAAGTGGCCCGCGAGCAGCTGCTCGACCTCCTCCTTGTGGGCGCGCACCACGGCCCGTCCCTCGTCGCCGACCGGGAGCTCTGCGGCGGCGTTGAGCAGCCCGCAGCCGCGGAAGCCGTGCTCGTACGCGAACGCCGCGTGGTCCGCGTAGGCGTCGAAGACGGCCAGCACACCTTCACGAGGGCCGTCGACGCCCTCCAGCCGGGCCCGGTAGAGACCGAGCCACTCCTCGTGCCGGGCGTCCAGATAGGCCCGGACCAGGTCGGCCTTGGAGGAGAAGTTGTTGTACAGGCTCATCTTCGCCACGCCGGCCTCGGCCGTGATGGTGTCGATGCCTGTCGCCGCCACCCCGTCGGCATAGAAGCGCCGGGCCGCCGCCTCCAGAAGCCGCTCCCGGGCAGGCCGCCGCCGTCCGGCGCTCACGTCGCTCTCGCTCATCACAATCCAAAATAGGTAGGTCGGTCTACCTAAAGTAGAGGACGGTCGCCGGAACAGCGAAAGATCTCCAGCACACTGGTGCGCCGTCGGGGACAGGCGGCTGACATCGCAGAGTGGCCTGTTCTAGAAGGGCGGCCAGTCGGAACCCGGAGGCGGGGCGGGAGAGACACGGTTGTCGTTCCGCATCTCCAGGGGCCAGCGTGCGTCGATGACCGCGGCCACCTCCTTGCAGACCTCGCAGGCATGCGGCCCATCGGGCAACCACGGATACGGTGAGCTGGTCAGACCCTCGTGGGTCAGTCCGCACAGCGTCGCACCGAAGCCCTCGGCGGAGTACGCGGACGCCACGTCGTAGGCGTGGGCCACCTCCTCCGGGAGCTGCGGGGATTCCGCCCAGTCCCACGGCGCGTCGCTGTACTGCGGCCGCGAGACCTCGCGCGGGTCGTGTCCGAATTCGGTCCAGGCGTAGCACCAGGGACAGAACCAGCGTTCCTTGACGGCCATGTTCCATGGCATCCGCGGTTCGCGGACCGGCATTCGTCGCATCTCGTGGTCACAGACATCGCAGTTCACACCGCATCATGCCTGACCGGGGACAGCCGTTGCCCCGGGTCGTGGTCGCGGGAAACGGGCGCGCACGGCGTCGACGCAGGTGTCCCGGGACGTCGGTCCGGCGAACCGGAGACGGTCGTAGGCCGTGAACGCCGGTTCCAGTGCGTCGAGTTCGTCGACCAGAGCATGCAGCCGCTCACACCACCGCGCCGAACCGGCATCCGGTTCGCTCTCGGCGGCACTGATCGCGGACGTCAGGTGATCCTTGCGCTGAATGGCGGCCGGAGTCACCGAATGCAGGCAGACGTACTGTCCGCTGAGGTAGGCATCCCACTCCTCCTTCCCGGCGATCGGGTCGGCCCAGTGACCGGTGAACCACGCCTTGAGCGCCTCGACACCGCCCGCGTCATCAGCGAGAGCGAACAAGTCGCCCGGCACCATCTCGGCACCGTCCGAGCGGAGATATCCAGGAAGGGGCAGGCGCTGCCCCAGCATCAGCCGACGGACCTCATCGGCATCGCGACCATGGACCGCGCACAGTTCCTCCAGGGCAACGAACTGCGCGCTGACGTACACGTCATCCGCGTCGGTCATCGGATGGTCGCCATTGACCTCGCGAAACCGCGCGGCAAGCTGCGACTTCAGATCCGTCTTCGACATCTGGTTGCCTCCGGCGTCACCGGCGCGGGCCTCTTCCGCGCAGGACTCCGCACGTTACGGACCGGATGGTTCGGCACTCACCGAACCATCGACGAGATCACGGCAGCACGAGGCTATCCTCGTCCTCGTCTCGGCCCACCGATCCGCAGCGTCCCCGGTCCGCGACGGCGCACGATTCGAGAACGGCGTCCCGGTCGAGCGTGAGGAGCAGGCCGTTTGAACGTCCACGAGATCCTGCGGAACCCGGACGAGCACGTCCGCTTCGCGGCCTACCTCGACGAGCTGGGGCTCGTTGCCGATCCGGACGAGGTCGACCTGGTCGGCCGCGTGCTCACCGACCCGGACCGGACGATGGCCCGGTCCGCCGTGCTGCGGCACCTCGACCGTCGAGCCGACGGCCTCTACCCCGGTCCCGCCTACGACGGTTGGGCGCGGACGATGACCCAGGCCGTGATCGACCACCCCTTCCTGGCCCAGCGTCTGCGGGAGTGGGCACTCTTCCGCGCCGTCACGCTCGAACTGCCCTGGCAGCCGGACGAGTTGCTCGCGTCGTCCAACTGGCTCCAGCTCAAGACCGCCGCCGGCACCAACACCGAGGCCATCGAAATGCTCGCCGAAGCCGGCCGCACCAGGCGAATCCGCAACACCGCCAGGACCGCCCTCGACCACCGCGGCCTCGCGCTGGACTGAGTCCACTCGAGCCCGCTGATGGGCCGCGAACGTACCCCCGTTTCATCGCCCGGGCAGCGTCGGGGCGGCTTCGAGCGCGCCTGTCCCGTCGAACTCGCGCGGATCCCGCGCTCCGGTTGTTCAACCCTCCTTGACCGCCGTCCGACCCCATGTGCTCCTGTCCATCTGGAGACACAACGTGGAGTTCCTTGGCGTGAGGCCGCTCGCGGGCTGATCGTCAACGTCAGTACGTCGGTCGGGCAGCGGGCCTGGCCCGGCAGCTCGGTCTGCGCCGCGGCCAAGACCGCCCTGGACTCGCTGACCCGCAGCTGGGCGGTCGAGCCGGCACCCCGGGGGATCCGGGTCGTGGCTGTCGCCCCGGGCGCGATCGACACTCCCATCGGCGAGCACCAGGGCCTGACACCGGAGCGCCGGGCCGCGGTGCGGGAATGGCAGTTGGCGGAGGGGCGGCGGTACGGGTGCGCAGCATCCGTTCCTTGCCGGCCGCCGGACTCACCCTGGACGACGTGCGTGTGTTCCTGCCGTGCCCGGACGGCGATGTGGCCGGCGCACCGCCGTCGGACATGGGTCTGCGGGTCGCATGGCAACGGCTGGCAGCCCTCCATGAGCGGATCGCCACCCAGGCCGAGGCCCGCGACCGGCCGGCAGCCGCGCTCCGACGGAAGACCGGCGGACTGATCCGCCCGGTGGACTGACCGACCCCCCGGCGGGATCACGCCGAATGCCGGGGTGCGCTGCGTGTACGGCTGCCGGGGCCTCAGGCGGAGGGCGGGGAGCTCGCGTTGCGGGTCTGCTGGATCAGCACGGTGGTGGCTCTCTCCAGGAGTTCGCACAGGGCGGCGTGTTCGGACGGGGTGAAAGCGTCGGTGAGTGCGCGTTCGAGGATGATCACCTCCTCGTAGGCGCGGTCCAGGAGTGTCCGGCCCTGGTCGGTGAGGGTGGCGATCTGCACCTTGGCATGCACTGGGGACGTCTCGCGGTGGATGAGCTGCTTGGTCTCCATGTTGGTCAGCACGCTGCTCATGCTCTGCTGGGTCACCCCGCAGGAGCGGGCCAGCTGGGAGCCGGACATGCCGCCCTCGCGTGAGAGGGCCAGCAGCACCGTGTACTGGGTCATC
This sequence comes from Streptomyces adustus, assembly GCF_009377175.1. Lineage (GTDB taxonomy): Bacteria > Actinomycetota > Actinomycetes > Streptomycetales > Streptomycetaceae > Streptomyces > Streptomyces adustus. Next base: position 32,432 of record NZ_VJZD01000010.1, on the reverse strand, counting down.
GTCAGGCCGTAGGTGCGCAGCACCGCCTCGTGGTGCGCCATCAGCGCCTGTTCCGACCGCCTGATCCGGGTGCAGAGGTCCTGTTCGACCGGGGTGTGCGCCATGTACTCCCACTCCAATGACAGGTCCATGGATTGACTAAGGAACCTTATATACCTACCGTCTTCGACAGTAAGGATACTGAGTCAGCACAGGGGGTTGTAATCGTGAAGTCTGTCCTTCTCGACGCCGAGAACCGCTACCGCATCGCAGAACTCGCCGAGCCCGCACCCGGCCCCGGCCAGGTGGCGATCCGCGTCGCCTACGCAGGGGTCCAGTGGGGCGACACCATGGTCCGGGACGGCCACTTCCCCGTGCCCCGGCCTTTCGTGCCCGGCTTCGAGGCGTCCGGACACATCGCCGCGGTCGGCGAAGGCGTCGACCCGGGCCGTATCGGTGAACCCGTCGCCGCGCTGACCACCGCAGGAGCCTGGGCCGAAGTGGTCGTGGCACCCGCCGTACTCGCACTGGACATCGGCGGCCTGCCGCTGCGTACGGCAGCAGGCGTCGGCTGGGGCGGGCCGACGGCCTACGACCTGGTCGACACCGTTTCGCAGGTACGTCCCGGCGAGAGCGTGCTGGTGCACGCCGCCGCCGGCTCGGTGGGCACCCTGGCCACCCAGTTCGCCCGGCTCGCCGGCGCCGGTCGCGTCGTCGGAGTGGCCGGCAGCACCGCCAGGGCCGAATACGCCGCACAGTTCGGCTACGACCAGGTCCTGCTGCGCGAGGAGTTCCCGGGCAAGCTCGGTGACGAGAAGTTCGACGTGATCCTCGACCCGGTCGGCGGCTCGACCCGGCTCGCCGGTCTGGAACGGCTCGCCGCACACGGCCGGCTGGTGGCGTACGGCAACCTCGGCACCTATGAACCGGTCCTGGCCGACGCCAACGACCTTCTCATGCAGGGGAAGTCCCTCATGACCTACAACGGCAACCTGCTCGGCCGGACCCGCCCGGAGCAGCTCGCGGACAGCGCCCGCCGCGCGCTCGGCCTCGTCGCCGACGGCCAGGTGCGGGTGGACATCACCGCCGAGTACGAGCTCGCCGACCTGGCCACAGCCGTACAGCGGCTCGCCGACGGCTCCACCCACGGCAAGAGCATCCTTCGTATCGCCTGACAGCGCACATGCGACGGCCCGCGGAGCGCCGGCAGGACCAGGAGCGAGTCACCCCCAGGTCCGGCGGCACAGGCCCACGATGCCGGAGGAGGCGACGCCGTTCGCCTGGCGGCACAGCCGACGCATCTGACCGGGCCAGTTCTGCGGACGGCCGCGCGGTGCCCGTTGAGCCGGGCCGTGGTGGGACTTCGCGTGCGGGTGCGCGCGCGACGGCTCCCGGTTCCGCGGGGCGGCCGGCGCAGGTGGCGCCACACGCGTCGGCGGGAGCGCACGTGGCGTGTGTGGCGCCGGTCCCGTCGCCTGGTGCCGGGGAGTCGCTCCGGCCTCGGCCGTACGGCGCGGTCGCTGCGGATCGGTCCTCACCAGAGCGGAGCGGGGCGAGGACTGCACCACGGGTACGGGCACGTGCACGGGTGTCGGCGAGGCCGCGCCGTCCACCGAGAGCGAGGCACCCGCACCCGGGGGGCCGACGGGCGGCGCGGTATCGGGAGCCACGGTGGTGCAGCCCGTGACACTCAGCAGTGCCAGGAGCAGGACGGTCAGCCGAGGAGAAGACACCGGGCCACTGTGCTGCACCGCGGATCCCGGCGAGCGGCACCACGCGGCCGGTCTCACCGCAAAGCGGGAGGGCGCGCCGCGGGTTGACGGGGTAGAGGCCCGTGTGCGGGCGGCGAAGACGGCAGCGGTCCGATGGCCGTGGAGCACGACGCACCCTGCGCGCCGGACCGTGCGTGCCACGATGAGGTCATGAGTGATGAGCGTCGCCGTTTACTTGCCGAAAAGACACCCTTCCCCGACGACCTCGGTGATCGACTGCATGCCCAACTCACCTTTCTCGTCGAGATCGACCAGCTCAAGACCGTCCTGCGTCAGTCTCCCCTGGCTGCGGCGGACCGCCGTGAGAACGACGCGGAGCACTCGTGGCACCTGGCGATGATGGTCGTGATCCTCTCCGAGCACTCCGACCAGCCCATCGACGTGGGTCACACCGTCCAGCTCGTCCTCGTGCACGATCTGGTGGAGATCTACGCGGGCGACACCCCCCTGTACGACAGTGCCGCGGGCGGCGATCAGCGCGAGAGGGAAGTCGCCGCTGCCGACGAGCTGTTCGGTCTGCTTCCGGCGGATCAGGCTCGGCGCATGCGGCTCCTGTGGGACGAGTTCGAGGAACGTCGCACTCCGGAAGCCAGATTCGCCAAGGCGATGGACCGGTTTCAGCCGCTGCTGCTCAACTGGATGGCGCGCGGCGGTACATGGCGTACTCCGGGCGTCACCGCCGACGATGTGCGGGCCCGCAAGGCGGTGATCGGGGAGGCGTCCGCCTCCCTGTGGCGGGCCGGGCGGCGCCTCATCGACGAGGGCGAGACACGCGGCTGGTCGAGACGCGCCACGCCTCCGGAGTGACGGGTGCATACGGTGACCGCCCTGTGACGGAGAACGTGCCACGGCGGTCACCGAGGCGGAGTCGTCTTGCGGAGCGGTTCGAACCGGCTCGTCCGTGAGGTGACGCTCACCCGGCCCGAGACGGCGGATCTGGTGGTCCAGGGGCGTGAGGACGTGCCGGTGCGTGGCCCGCGGCGCGCGGCCTACGCGCTGACCGCGGCCGGGCAGGAGCGGGTTGCCGCGTGGATGGCCGAGAGCGTCGGGCTCAGAGCTCAGTGCCTTCGGGGTTCATTGCCGGGCGGTGGTGGTCAGGCGGGTGCGGAAGGTGGTGCCGTCCGGGGTGTCGAGGACGGTGACGGTGCCGCCGTGGAGGGCGGCGATGTCCGCGGCGATGGGCAGGCCCAGGCCGGTGCCGCCGTCGTCGCGGCTGCGGGCGTCGTCGAGGCGGGCGAACCGTTCGAAGATCTTCTCCCGGTCGGCGGGGGCGATCGGGGGCCCGTCGTTGGCGACGTCGACAACGGCGTCACCGGTCTCGACGTCCGTCGACAGCCGCACCGTGACGGTGGTGCGGGCATGGCGCTGGGCGTTGTCGAGGAGGTTGGTCAGCAGTCGGCCGATCCACAGCGTGTTGCCGGGCACGGTGATGTCCCCGGGGGCATGGAGGGTGACCGGGTGGGGGTCGGTGGAGCGGGCCGCGACGGTGGTGCGGGCGAGTTCGGTGAGGTCGACGACTTCGTCGCGCCGGTTGTGTCCGGTGGCGTCGAGGCGGGCGAGCAGCAGCAGGTCGGCGGAGAGCGCCTGGAGGCGCTCGGTGTCCTGGAGGGCGCCCGCCACCAGAGTGTCGCGCACCTCCGGATCGGGATGGGTGAGAGCGACCTCCAGCTGGGTGCGCAGCACCGCGAGGGGGCTGCGCAGCTCGTGCGAGGCGTCGGCGATGAATTGGCGCTGCCGCGCGCCCGCGGCCTCCAGCCGTTCGAGCATGGCGTTCATCGTGTCGGCGAGGCGGGCGACCTCGTCGTCGCTGCGCGGGGCGGGGACCCGGCGGTCCAGGCCGCGGTCGCCGATGGCGGCCACCTCGGCGCGGATCGCCTCCACCGGCCGCAGCGCGCGGCCGGTCGTACGCCAGGTCAGGGCGCCGACGGTGCACAGCAGCAGGGCGCTCAGGGCGGCGAGGGCCCCGGTGGTCACGTCCTCGGCGGCGTCGGCGGTGCGCAGTGAGGCCCCGACGTGGATGGTGACCGGGCCGGTGGGGGTGGTGGCGGTGACGGTGGTGACGCGCTGGTGGTGCTCCTCGCCGAGGGCGTCGAGGTCGTACGTCCGGTGGCCGTTGCGGGTGCCGGTGGGGGTGAGGGCGGGGCGGCCGGTGAGGTTCTGGCTCTGCGCCACGACCTTCCCGTGGGCGTCGACGACCTGCACGAAGTCGGTTCCGGGGGTGAGCGTCAGCGGTTGGGTCAGACGGCCGGCCGCGGCGAGACGGGCGACGTCCCGCGCCTGAGTGTGGACCCCGGTCTCCACGGTGCGTTCGAGGTTCGCGCGCAACAGCAGGACCACGACGGCCGACGCGGCGAGCATGACGACGGCGACGCTCGCGCACGCGGCGAGCGTGGTGCGGGCCCGCACGGAGCGCGGCGCCCGCCGTCGGATCACTGCGACCGCCCGGGGATGCCTGGTCAGCCGGCGCAGCGAGGCACGGGCCCGGCGGCGCACCGCGCGCACAAGCCCGGGGCCGCGCCCCGGTTCACGGGCCATGGACTCCGTCTCAGCCACCGTCGGCCGCCAGCCGGTATCCGGCGCCCCGGACGGTCTGCACCGCGGCCCGTCCGAACGGAGTGTCGATCTTGCGTCGCAGGGCGCTGACATGGACCTCGACGGTGTTGGGGTCGCTGTCGACGCCGCTGTCCCAGACCTCGTCCAGGATCTCCCGCTTGGAGACGGCCTCCCCGGCCCGCCGCGCGAGGTGGTCCAGCACGGCGAACTCGCGCGGGGTGAGCGATATGGACACGCCCCCGCGGGTGCAGGTGCGGGCGGCGGAGTCGACCACCAGGTCGCCCAGCACGGTGCGCCTCGGGGCCCGGCTGCCGATCCGGCGGGCCAGTGCCCGCAGACGGGCGACGAGCACCACGAAGGAGAACGGTTTGGAGAGGTAGTCGTCGGCGCCGGTGTCCAGTGCCTCGGCCTCGTCCCACTCGCCGTCCTTGGCGGTGAGCATGAGGATGCCGACGTTGCTGCCGGTGGCGCGCAGCCGCTGGCACACCCGGTAGCCGTTGAGGCCGGGCAGCATGATGTCCAGCACGACCACGTCGTAGGCGCGCTCGGTGGCCTTGGCGAGCCCGGACACGCCGTCGTGGGCGACATCCACACTGAAGCCCTCGACGGTCAGCCCGTGCTGAAGCGCCAGGGCCAGCCGGCGCTCGTCCTCCACCACCAGTACACGCATGCCCCCCAGAGTGACAGGTCGCGGGACGGGCAACGCACCAAGCTGAAGGCGTCTTCAGGTCTTCAGCAAGTCTTCAGCACCCTCCGGCGATGCTGTCCCCGGATGTCCGGGCACAGGGCCCGGACCCTTCCAGAAGACCAGGGCGGGCACAGTGAGCGAAAGCATGGGCGCGGGGGAGCCGCAGGAGCGGACGGACGAGGACGGTCCGGGCCCGACGGAGAAGAAGCCGTTTGGCATGCGCCGGCTGCGCGGACGCGGAGCGCGCTGGGCGGTGGCCGGCGCGGCGGCCGTGGTGGTGATCGGCGGCGGTGCGGCCGCGGCGGCGATCCACCACCACGAGGAGGAGGACCGCGGCGAGCACAGGACGGTGTTCGCCGGGGGACACGAGTGGCGCGACGGGCAGCGGGCGGAGTCCGAGGACCGCGACGGATCCGACGGCGCGAAGGAGCGCGACGGCCGGATCCGGGACGGCGAACGCGGCTCGCGCGCCGAGGACGGCCTCGGGTCGTCGGCCGACGAGGCCCCGGCCCCGCTGCCCTCGCTCGCTGCCGCGGACGCCGTGGACAAGGCCGTCGCCGCGGTCAAGGACGGCAAGGTCGAGTCGTTGGCGCCGGTCACGCAGCAGGGCGGCGGCCAGGCCTGGCGGATCGTGGTCGTCGGCCCCGACGGGGTGCGGCACGCGGTGACCATCGACGGCACCGGGGGCACCCTGACCGGCAACACCGTCCTGGGCGGCTGAAGCCGGACCACTCGTGCGGCGCGGCCCGGCCGCGCCGCACGCGACACGGCGGCGCACCCCGCCCGAAGCGCCCCCGGTCCGAAGCAGCCGCGGCCCGCTGCCGGCGGCCGTGACCTGCGCAGTGCGCCGACCGGGCTCGTACCCGCCGAGGCAGGGCACCTCCGGTGGCCGCGACTGCCCTGGTGCTCGACGCGCGGGACGCGGTGGCCGGCGCTGCGCGTACGGCCGCCCGGACGAGGCAGGCCGGGGTTCTCGATCTTCCACCTACACAGAGGAAAGCCCATGGCCAACAGCGGACGAGCGCATCTGACACCAGCGGTCATGGGCGAGTCCCCTGGACGGGTGCCGACGGCACACCCGGACCGCATCGCGATCGTCTCGGCGAGCATCGGCGCCGGTCACGACGGCGCTGCCGCGGAACTCCAGCGCCGTCTGACGGCGCAAGGAATCGTCGTCGACCGATACGACCTGCTCGACCTCGTGCCCGCCCGCCTCGGCCGAACCGCCAGGGACGCCTACCGTCTGATGCTCGACCGTGCGCCCTGGCTCTACCAGCGGATCTACTCCAGCACCGAACGCGCCGGCGGTGGTGGCCGCGAGGTACGCGCCCTGCTGAGGTCCGCCGAGAACCGCGTCCTGAAGGCCCTGCACCCGCAGACCGGCGCCGTCGTCTCGACCTACCCGGGGGCCAGTCGCGTGCTGGGCAACCTCCGGCTCGACGGACGCCTGGGCATCCCCGTTCTCACCTATCTGACCGACTTCTCGGTGCACCCCTTGTGGGTGGCGGACGGCGTGGACGTGCATCTCGCCGCCCACGCCGTGCCTGCCGCTCAGGCGCGGGCGGCGGGGGCCAAGGACGTTCGCGTCCGCGGGCCGGTGGCCGACCCCCGGTTCCAGCCCCGCGACTTGCGGCAACGCAGCCTCGCGCGCGTGAGGTTCGGGCTTCCTCCCCTGGCCCCGCTCGCGCTGCTGGTGGCCGGATCGTGGGGCGTCGGTCCCGTCCGGCAGGCCGCCCGGGAACTGCGCGACTGCGGCGCCGTCGTCCCGGTCGTCGTGTGCGGCCGCAATACGGCGCTGGCCGCGCAGTTGCGTGCCGACGGTATCGAGCATGTCCACGGCTGGGTCGACGACATGCCCGCCCTGATGCACGCGGCCGACGTTCTGGTCCAGAACGCGGGCGGACTCACCACGATCGAGGCCTTCTCCGCAGGGCTTCCTGTGGCCAGTTACGGCTGCATACCGGGCCATGGCCTGACCAACGCCGAGGCCCTCGACCAGGCAGGTGTGGCGGTCTGGATACGTCACCAGGATCAACTCAAGGACGTACTGGACAACTTGATCGACGGGCCGCTCGGGCTGAGCCAACGCGACGCGGGACTCGCGCTCTTCGCGGATTCCCCGGACCATGGACCGGCGGCCGAGGCGGTGCGCGTGCTTCGCTCCGGACGGCCGCTCGCGGCATCGCCGCCCGCCACCCGGCGACGCACCCGGCTCCGGCAACTGGCCGTCACGACCACCGTGGCCTGCGCGGTGTGGACGTCCGCCGTTGCCGCCGGGGTCGCGACCAGTGACGAAGGCAGCACCCTGATGCACGCGGTGAGCCAGAGCCTCGACCCGGACCTCGACTCCGGCCACGCCGGTCACGGTGCGGACGGACATCATCGATGACGCGCCCGCTCAGGACAGCGCCCCTTCTCAGGGCCGTCGCGACAGCCGTTCCGGCCGTGCTGGCCACCGCCCACTGCGCACCGGTCATCTCGACGTTCGGGCCTCTTCGCAACCGCGTCATGCCCCGCCTCGCCGGCCAGGGCCGCGCGGATCACGTAGCCCTCACCTTCGACGACGGTCCCGACCCCAAGTCCACGCCCTCGTTCCTGCACCTTCTGGCCGCGAGGCGGGTGCAGGCCACCTTCTTCCTGCTCGGCACCGAGGCACGCCGCTCGCCCGACCTGGTCCGCGAGATCGCCGCGGCAGGTCATGAGATCGGCGTGCACGGGTGGGCGCACCGCCCGCTGCTGCTGCGCGGCCCGCGCGCGACCCACACCGACCTCGCCCGCGCACGCGACACCGTCGCCGAGATCACCGGCAGACGGCCCACGCTGTTCCGCCCGCCGTACGGCGTCATGTCCGGGTCGGCCCACCAGGCGGCCCGCCGTCTCGGACTCACCCCTGTCCTGTGGACCTGTTGGGGCGAGGACTGGACCGCCAGGGCCACCCCGGAGTCGGTCCATCGCACCGTCGTCACCGACCTGTACGGCGGAGGCACCGTGCTGCTCCACGACTCGGACTGCACCTCCGCGCCCGGTGCGTGGCGCTCCGCCCTCGGCGCCCTTCCGCGCATCCTCGACACCTGCGAGGAACGAGGGTACGAGGCAGGTCCGCTCCGTGACCACGGATCCCCTCCTCCCCGCTCGGCGGATCGGGCACGGACTGCACTGACGCGGAGCCTGCGGTGCGATGCGAAGCGCCCCGACGGTCGGCTCCGGCACGGCGTTTGAGGACACGGCGGCAACGGCCGGCCGCGACGGAGAGCGCGCCGGTCTCAGCGAGTCAGGTCCTCCTCGCCGCCCTGGGCGATGGGCAGGAGGAGCATGAAGGTGGCCGGACTGGCGTGCGTCACGGAGAGCCGTCCGCCGAGCGAGACGGCCAGGTCACGGGCGAGCGCCAGACCGATGCCCGCTCCAGGACCGCCACCCGAATGCCCGCGGTCGAACAACCGCGCGGGATCCCCCTTGATGCTGCCCTCGTCGCTCACGTCGAAGGCGAGGGCGCTGCCCAGATCACGTACCCGGAGCCGGACGGTGCCGCGCCCGTGGACTCTGGCATTGTCGAGCAGAATGCCCAGCACCTCGGACACGGGCCCGGCCGGGATCCGTACATCCGCGGGCAGATCATCGGCGGCGCTCACCAGGCGCCGGCCGTCCCGGGCGAAGAGCCCGTGCCACCTCTCGGCCGTCTCCCGGATCAGCTGTTCTGCCGCCACCTGCGTGGCAGCCGAGTGGGCCCAGCCCTGCGAGCGGGACAGCCGTAGAAGTTCCTCCACCGTGTGGTGCAGACGTTCGGTGGTGGCCAACGCCTCGGCCACGACCGGCCGCAGCCGGGTTTCGTCGTCCTGGCCGAGCCCTTCCTCCAGCGCGAGTTGCAGACCCGCCAGCGGGGTGCGCAGCTGATGGGATGCGTTGCTGGTGAAGTCGTGTTCATGGCGCAGGAGTTCGGACAGGCTGTCCAGCATCTCGTTGTGGGTGCGCGCGACCTGGTCGATCTCGGCGATGCTGCTGGAAGCGGCCCGCCGGGACAGGTCGCCCTCGGCGACGGCCCGACAGTGCCGGGAGAGCTCCTCCAGTGGTGCGGCCAGCGCCCGTGCCTGGCGACGGGCGACGAGCACCGCGATGCAGACCGCCAGCACAGCCACGCCCAGCAGGACGCTCCATGCCGCGAGGACCCGGTGCTGCACGGAGGCCGCCGGTGACGACGCCCGCACGACACCGATCACCTGCTCGGCGTGCGGGACCGGAACGGTGACGACGATCTGTCCGCGCGTCTCGCCGCGGACCAGTCCACCGCCCAGGGCACGGCGGACCGGAGCGTCCCCGTTCGTCGGACCGCTGCCCGCCCGCAGCCGGGCTCGGGGGTCGTACAGGCCCAGGTGCCCGCCGGACGGAGCAGGGGGCAGTTCCACGAGGTCGCCGGTGACGTAATCGGGGCTCACGCGCACCGCGGCCGCCAGGGCCTCCCGCTCCAGAGCGTCGCGCTGCGCCGTGTACAGGGACGACCGGATGACCAAAGCCAACGGGACGGCAAGAAGGACCACGGCGACCAGTGCGGCGGTGAGCGCTACTCGCACCACTCGCTGTCTCATGCCTTCATGATGCGGGCCCGCCACCTGGTCCGACGCGACGCGGCACCGCTTTTGCCTTCGTCTAACCCTCGCCGGGCGCAACGTTAACCGGCCGGTTCCTAACGTCACTGTCATGGCAGGGCGGCACGGGTACCTCAGGAGAGGGGCAGCAACCATGGGACGACACACACCAGCGGTCGCGGCGGTGGGGGTGGCGATCGCCGTCGCGGTGACCGCCGGCTGTTCCGGTTCCGGAGCGCAGGGCTCGGCACCGACGAAATCCACGGCGGGCGGTGACGGGCAGGCTCATGCCGCGCCCACCGAGTCCAACCCGCCCGGCGACATCCCCGACAACCAGGTCTACGTCGCCTACCGGCCGACCGGCGGCTCGTTCACCGGTTTCACCGTGAAGGTGCCCGAAGGCTGGGCCCGCACGGTCCAGGGCGGCACCACGACGTTCACGGACAAGCTGAACACCATCACCATCACGTCGGTGCCGGCCGCCGCCGCCCCGACGACCGGCTCGGTCAGCGCCACCGAGGTCCCGAAACTTCGCACCCAGACACCGAAGTTCGCCGAACCGAAGGTGTCCGAGGTGACCCGGCACGCGGGACGCGTCGTTCTGCTGACCTACCGGGGCGACTCGGCCAAGGACCCGGTCACCGGCAAGGTGGTGCGCGACGCCTTCGAACGCTACGCCTACTACCGGTCCGGTCATGAAGTGAACCTGACCCTGTCCGGCCCGGTGAACGCCGACAACGTCGACCCGTGGCGCATCGTCAGCGACTCCGTCACCTGGCGGTGAGAGCAGTGCGCAACCCCACCGTCGTACGCTCCGGCGACGAGGACGTCCTCACCGCCCGCGAGCTGTACCGCTTCTACCGCGCGGGCGAGGAGGAGACACTCGCGCTGCGCGGGGTGTCGCTGTCGGTGCGGCGCGGTGAGACGGTCGCCGTCGTAGGACCCTCGGGGGCGGGCAAGTCCACCCTGCTGGCCATTCTGGCAGGTCTCGACGAACCCTCCGGAGGAGAAGTCCGCGTCGACGGCGTCCGCGTCAGCCACCGGCCCGAGACGGAACGGGCCCGGCTGCGCTCCCGTCACATCGGCGTCCTGCTCCAGACCCGCAACCTGCTGCCGCACCTGAGCGTGCGCGACAACGTCCGGCTGCCGCAGCAGGCCGGTGGCCGCAAGCCCACCGTCACGGCCGACGAGCTCCTGGCACAGGCGGGGATCGGCGAGCGGTCCCACGCCCTGCCCCGCCAGCTGTCCGGCGGCGAACTCGCGCGGGCCGGACTGGCCGTCGCCCTGGCGAACTCCCCTTCCGTCCTCCTGGCGGACGAACCCACGGGTGAACTCGACGGCGAGACCGAACAACTCGTCCTCACCATGCTGCGGCAACGGGCGGCGGAGGGCTGCGCGGTGCTGATCGTGACACACAGCGCGGAAGCAGTCCGCATCGCCGACCGGGTCATCGCCCTCGACGACGGAAGGGCCACCGACAGGCCGTCCTCTGCTGCCCCGGGGAGAACCCATGATGCCGCCCGATGACGCACTCGTGACCTGCACCGACGCAGCCCTCACCTTCGGCCGCGACGCGCAGGCGGTGGTGGCGGTGCACGGAGCGAACCTGACCATCCGTGCGGGCGACCGGCTCGCCGTCGTCGGATCGTCCGGCTCGGGCAAGAGCTCGCTGCTGCACCTGATCGCCGGACTCGAACAAGCCACCACCGGATCCGTCACCCGAGCCACGGATGTCGAGCGGAGCGACATCGGGCTGGTCTTCCAGAACGACAGCCTCATTCCCGCGCTGAACGTGGCCGAGAACGCCGCCCTCCCGCTGATCCTCGCCGGCCATCCCGAGAAGGAGGCGCAGCAGGCCGCTCTCACGGCACTCGACCAGGTCGGCGTACGGCACCTGGCCGACCGGCTGCCCGAAGAGATCTCCGGCGGCCAGGCCCAACGCGTGGCCGTCGCCCGCGTACTGACCCAGGCCCCCCGCCTGATCCTCGCCGACGAACCCACCGGCCGCCTCGACCACGCCAGTGGCGGACGCGTCCTGGACGCCCTGCTGGCCGCCGCGGACCTGACGCGGGCCGCACTCGTCGTCACCACCCACGACCCGTCCGTCGCCGCCCGGCTCGCCCGGCGCCGCACCATGCGCGACGGACGACTGCTCGCACCCGAGGAGACGCCATGATCACCGCATGGGCGAAAGGCCTGACCCGTCACCGCACCGGACGGCTCCTGGCCGCCCTGGCCGGCGTCGCCCTGGCCGTCGCCCTGATCGCGGCACTCGGCTCCTTCCTCACCGCGTCGAAGGCGACCATGACCCAGCGCGCCCTGCGCTCGGTCGCCGTCGACTGGCAGGTCCAGGTCCAGCCCGGCGCCGACCCGAACACCGTCCTGTCCCTGGTCCGCAAGGCCCCCGGCACACAGACCGCGCTCCCGGTCGGCTACGCCCACACCACCGGCTTCAGCGCCCAGGCGCACGGCAGCACCCAGACCACGGGGCCCGGAATCGCACTCGGCCTGCCCGACGGCTACCGCGACCGGTTCCCCGACGCGATCCGCACGCTCGCGGGCTCCCCGACCGGCGTCCTGCTCGCCCAGCAGACCGCGTCCAACCTGCACGCGGCCCCGGGAGACACCATCACCGTCGGGCTCCCCGGCGTCGGCCGCCGCCAGGTCACCGTGAACGCGGTGGTCGACCTGCCCCAGGCCGACTCCCTCTTCCAGACCGTCGGCGCACCCAGCCAGTCCCAGCCCACCGCGCCGCCGGACAACGTCGTACTCCTGCCCGCCGCACAGTTCGCCGCCCTCACCCACGGGGCCACCGCGACCACGACACAGATCCACGTCGCCCGCGACCACACCCACCTGCCCACCGACCCCGCGGCCGCCTTCACCACCGTCACCGGCGCAGCCCACAACCTGGAGGCCCACTCCGCGGGCACCGCACTCGTCGGCAACAACGTCGGCGCCGCCCTGGACTCCGCCCGCCAGGACGCCCTGTACGCCCAGGTCCTCTTCCTCTTCCTCGGCGTCCCCGGCGCCGTCCTCGCCGCGGCACTGACTGCCGCGGTCGCCTCCGCGGGCGGTGACCGCCGCCGCCGGGAACAGGGGCTGCTGCGGCTGCGCGGGCTGCGCCCCGGGCAGATCACCGCGCTCGCGGCCCTGGAAGCAGCCCTGATCGGCCTGCTCGGCGGTCTCGTCGGGCTGGGCACGGCCGCCCTGACCGGACACCTCGTCTTCGGCGCCGCGTCCTTCGGTGCCGGCCGTGCCACCTGGCCGCTCTGGTACGGCGTCGCCTTCGCCCTCGGGGCCGCGGTGGCCGCCGGAGCCGTCCTCGTACCCGCCCTGCGCGATCTGCGCACCGTCACCGTCGCCGAGACCCGTAAGGAGAACAGTCCCCGGCGTACCCCCTGGTGGATGCGCTACGGCCTGGACTTCGTCCTGCTGGCCGGCTCGTGGCTGGTCTTCCGCGCCTCCTCCGGCAACCAGTACGCCCTCGTCCTCGCGCCCGAGGGCGTGCCCACCATCTCCGTGTCGTACTGGGCCTTCCTCGGGCCCGTACTGCTGTGGATCGGCGCAGCCCTGCTCGTGTGGCGCCTCACCCTGCTGGCCCTCGACCACGGCCGCCCCGCGCTGACCCGGCTCGCCCGCCCCCTGACCGGGAACCTGGCCGGCACCACTGCGGCCACCCTCTCGCGCCGAAGCCGCACGCTCGCACGGTCGGTGGTCCTGCTCGCCCTCGCCGTCTCCTTCGCCGTGTCCACCGCGGTCTTCAACGCCACCTACCGGCAGCAGGCGGAAGTCGACGCCCGGCTGACCAACGGCGCCGACGTCACCGTCACCGAACCTCCGGGCGCTCACATCCCACCGACCGAGGCAACCGCTTTGCAGGTCAGCGGCGTACGACACGTCGAGCCGCTCCAGCACCGGTTCGCCTACGTCGGCTCCGACCTCCAGGACCTCTACGGCGTCCGCCCCGACACCGTCACCCGGGCCACCTCGTTGCAGGACGCCTACTTCGCAGGCGGGACCGCGCAGCAGCTCATGCGCAGCCTGGCCCGACGCCCGGACAACCTCCTGGTCAGCGAGGAGACCGTGCACGACTTCCAACTCCGGCCCGGCGACACCGTCAACCTCCGCATCCAGGACGCCCGGACCAAGGCCCTGCGCACCGTCCCCTTCCACTACGCCGGAGTGGTCAAGGAATTCCCCACCGCCCCCAAGGACAGCTTCTTCGTAGCCAATGCCGCCTACATCACCCGGACCACCGGCAACGACGCCGTGGGTGCCTTCCTGATCGACACAGGCGGCAGCCGGCAGCAGCAGATCGCCGCTCACCTGCGCAAGCAACTGGGCAGCGACGCCACCGTCACCGATCTGACCCAGACCCGCGGCACGGTCGGCACCAGCCTGACCTCCGTCGACCTGGCCGGCCTCACCCGCATCGAACTCGCCTTCGCGGTACTGCTGGCCGCCGGAGCCGGAGGACTGGTCCTCGCCCTCGGACTCGCCGAACGGCGCCGCACCTTCGCCATCGCCACGGTCCTCGGCGCGACGAAACGGCAACTGCGCGGCATGGTCCTCACCGAGGCCCTCCTGCTGGCCGCGCCCGGCCTGGCCGCGGGCACCCTCATCGGCTGGGCCCTGTCACAGATGCTCGTCAAGGTCCTCACCGGCGTCTTCGACCCCCCGCCGGCCACGCTGGCCGTCCCCGGCGCCTACCTCACCCTCACCGGGCTCGCCGCCGTCACCGCCGTACTGGCCGCGGCCCTCAACGGCATCCGCAGCTCCCGGCGCCCCGCCGTGGAGGAGCTGCGCGACATGTGAACCGGAGCTGCGCGACATGTGAACCACGCCGAACGAGCCGCAACGATCGAAGAACTCACCAAGGGACCTACGCTGGCGACCATGGGCACGTCCACGGCACCGGACCGAAACAGCCTGCGCGTCCTCGTCGTGGAGGACGATGAAACCATCGGCCACCACCTCAAGACCGGCCTGCGCGGCAACGGCTACGCCACGGCCTGGATCCGCACCGGCGTCGCCGCTCTCACCGAGGCAGGCACCTCCTCCTACGACGCCGTCCTGCTCGACCTCGGCCTGCCCGACATCGACGGCCTGGACGTCGCACGGGACCTGCGCACCCGGTTCCCGGACCTGCTGATCGTCATCCTCACCGCACGCACCGACGACATCGACATCATCGCCGGCCTGGAGGCCGGCGCCGACGACTACCTGGTCAAGCCCTTCTCCCTGACCGTGCTCCTCGCCCGCCTGCGTGCCCATCTGCGCCGCCGAGCAGCCACACCCACCGAGCAGACCCCGATACACCTGCACGACCTCGTCGTCGACGCGAAAGCCCGCCGGTGCACCCTCCACGGCGAGGAGATCAGACTGCGCCCCAAGGAGTTCGAACTGCTGGCCACGCTCGCCCGGCACCCGGGAGAAGCCGTCGCACGCGAGACCCTGATGGCCGAGGTGTGGGACGAGAACTGGTTCGGTCCCACCAAGACGCTGGATGTCACCATGGCGGGCCTGCGCCGTCAGCTCGCCCAGGCCGCGGAGGCGGCGAGGCGCCCGTGCCGACTGCCGCGCGTCGTCACACTGAGAGGACACGGCTACCGGCTGGAACTGTGACGGCGACTACAAAGCTGTAGTCGTATAGTGGCTTGTCCGAACCCCTCCCTCCGAGAGAGTCTCGCGGACCACCGGTGCGCCGACCAGGGAGAGCGGAGAACTCTGGCCGTGGAGCATCTAGGGGCAGGCTGTGGCTTTGATTATGGTGTGTGAGGACGACGCTGCGGTCCGTGACGTGCTCAAGCGCGCACTCGAGCACGACGGCCATACGATCGCCGTCGCTTCCACGGCGGACAGCCTGCTGCGGCACCTTGAACCCGTCCCTCAGCTGATCGTCCTGGATCTGGGGCTCCCGGACGCCGACGGCCGCGACGTCTGCCTGGCGCTGCGGGCACGCGGCGTCGACGCCCCGGTGCTGATGCTCACCGCCCTGGACGGCATGCATCACAAAGTGGGCGGCTTCGAGGCGGGAGCCGACGACTACATGACGAAACCGTTCGACATCCCGGAGCTGCTGGTGCGGGTCCGCGCCCTGCTGCGCAGAACGACCGCGACGACCCCACCCAGGGGCGTCGTCCTCGATCCGGCGAAACACGTCGTGAGGCACGGTTCGACGAGCGAGAACCTGACGCCGACCGAGTTCCGGTTGCTGGGCCGGCTCATCGCCTCGCAGGGCGACGCCGTACGCCGCCACGCCCTCGTCGCCGCGGGCTGGCCGCATGGCGCGCACGTCAGCGACAACACCCTTGACTCCTTCGTGCGCCGGCTGCGGACCAAACTCGGCGCTCTGGGCGTGGCCGATCGCCTGGCGACGGTCCGTGGGGTGGGCTATCGATGGGAGTGACGGGTTTCCGCGGGAGGGTCGTCGCGCTCGCGGTTCTGATCGCGACAGCGGTGGTCGCGGTGCTGGTGGTGGTCTCACATGTGTTGCTGAGCCAGGTGACCGACGCCGACGCGAACGCTCTGGCGCACAGCCGTGCGGAGGCGGTGGCGGCGAACGTGGCCGTACGCGGTGGCCGCGTCGTGCTGATCGAGAGCGGAAACGAAGCGCTGGACACGGTCTCATGGGTGTACGCCGACGGGCACCTCATCGACGGGCTCGTGCCGGATGGTGACGTCGCCCGCGTCGACGCGCTCGTCGGCTCCGGGCAGTCCCGGACCACCCTGGTCGGCAGTCACCTCCTGTACGCCCGGCCGATCCGGCTCGAAGGCCACCACGTCATGGCGGTCGTGCGGGTGGATCTGACGCCGTACGAGACGTCGGAGCAGCGCAGCCTGACGATGTCGCTCATGCTGGGCGGCGTCGTGATCCTGCTCGCAGGCGCCGTCGCACACGTCGTGGTGGGTCGTGCGTTGCGGGTGGTCCACGACATGGCCGCTCTCGCCGACGACTGGGGCGATCACGAACCCGGACGCCGGTTCGACCTCGGCGTTCCGCGCGATGAGTTCGGGGAGCTCGGGCGGACCCTCGATCGCCTGCTCGACCGTGTGGACAACGCGCTCGCGGACGAGCGCCGGCTCACCGACGAGATCGCCCACGAACTGCGAACGCCCTTGACGGCCCTGCGGGGCGAGGCGCAACTGGCGCAGCTCTCCGGTCATCGTCTGGCACCGGAGTCCGTCCTGACCGAGGTCGACCGTCTGAACACGGCGATCACGACGATTCTGGGTTCCGCCCGGACACGGATCGACGGCGGTACGCGTTGCGATCTCAGGGCGGCGGCCCGACAGGCGATCGCCGGGCGCTCCATCGAACTCGCCGTCCCGGCCGACGTCGACGTCGCCGTGGCCACGGAACTCGTCGTGGCCGTGCTGTCCCCCCTGCTGGAGAACGGCCTGCGGCATGCGAGTTCGCGCGTGTGGGTCACGGCGCGCATCCAGCCGCAGGGGGTCGTGATCGATGTCCTCGACGATGGCCCGGGATTCGATCCGGCGGAGGTCGACCGGGTCTTCGAAGCGGGCGTGACCAGCGGCGACGGGCACGGGTTGGGGCTGGCCGTGGTCAAGCGTCTCGCCGCGTCCGCGGGAGTGGCGGTCCGTGCGATCGCGGACGGCCACGGTCGCGTCGAGGTGACCTTCCCCACCCCGGAGGCGATCGCGTAGTCAGGTTGCGTGCAGGTCGGCCGAGCCAGCCTTGCCGCATGACGACGACGAGCGAGACCCGCACGGGCCGCAGCGGGCGGCTGCTGCTGAACAAGGTTCCCGAGGTCACCATCTGGTTCTGGGTGATCAAGATCCTGTGCACGACCGTCGGTGAGAGCTTCGCCGACTGGATCAACATGAAGCTGGGCGTCGGCCTGGTGAACACGGCCTGGATCTTCACCGCGGTGTTCGTGGTGGTGCTGGGCGTCCAGCTGCGGCTGAAGCGGTACGTCCCCTTCCCGTACTGGCTGACCGTGGTCGTCGTCAGTGTCACGGGCACCCTGTACACCGACATCCTGACCGACCAGCTCAATGTGCCGCTGTGGATCAGCACCGCGGTGTTCTCGGTCCTGCTCGCCGTGGTCTTCGGCGTGTGGTGGCTGCGCGAGCGCACCCTCTCGATCCACTCGGTCAACACGCTGCCGCGTGAGTCGTTCTACTGGCTCACCGTGCTCGTCACCTTCGCCCTCGGCACCGCGACCGGCGACTGGACCCTCGAACTGACCGGCTGGAGCCCGGGAGCCTCGGTCCTGCTGCCGCTCGGCCTCATCGCGGCGATCACGCTGCTGTGGAGGTCCGGCGCGAACCCGGTGCTGTCCTTCTGGCTCGCCTACATCCTGACCCGCCCGCTGGGCGCCAACATCGGCGACTGGCTCGCCTCCCCGAAGGTCGCCCAGCCGGGCGAGCCGACCGGACTCGCGCTCGGCACCTTCACCACCAGCCTGATCTTCCTCGGCCTGATCCTGGCGACTGTCGTCTACCTGACGGTGACGCGCTCCGACGTGACCGAGACCTACGACGCCACGCACACCCCGCAGACCACCGCCGACCCGCGCAGGGAGCGCGTCGCGCTGGCGGGCTTCGGCCTCCTCGCCGTCGCCACCACGGGCCTGCTGGTCTGGGCGCACAGCCAGCCGCACGTCGGCCCGGCGCCGGAGGAGGATGCCACCTCGACCGTTCACCTCGCCCCTGGCCAGGCCGTGAAGAAGTTCCCGGCCACGAAGGTCGACGCGCTGAAGGCACTCGCATCGACCTCGCTCAAGGACGCGCAGTCGGGGAACGCGACCGGGGCCCACGCGGCCGCCCAGTCGCTGCGCGACCTCTGGGACGCCGACCAGGACACGTTGCAGCCGCTGGACAACACCGGCTGGACGTTCCTCGACGCGCAGATGGACCAGGTCCTGAAGACCTTCGGCATCGACCACTCGAACCCGCCGATGTCGCCTGCACAGCAGGAGGCCGAACTCAACACCCTCCTCACGGACATGCGCTGAGGACCTGATCGGCGCACGGTACCGGCGGGTCAGCGGCCGATCTCCTCGGCCAGGGCGAGGACGATGCCCGAGGGGCCGTGGAGGTAGCAGAGGCGGTAGATGTCCTTGTACTGCGCCACCTCGCCGATCAGTTCGGCGCCGTGGCGGCGCAGGCGGGCGATGGTGTCGTCGATGTCGTCGACGGCGAACATGACCCGGTGCAGGCCCAGCGTGTTCGGCGGCGGATTGTGGGATCCGTCGCCGATCGCCGTGGGGGAGTGGTACTGCGCGAGCTCCAGCTTGCCGTGGCCGTCCGGGGTCCGCATCATCGCGATGTCGCTGCGGACCCCGTCGAGTCCGACGGCCTGATCCGCGAAGAGGCCCTCGATCTCCGCCCTGCCCTCGACCTCCATGCCCAGTTCGGTGAAGAAGGCGACGGCGGCGGCCAGGTCCTCGACGACGATGCCGACGTTGTCCATCCGCTGAAGCGTCATGACGGTTCTCCCTCTGTGTCGCGCGACCCTCCGAGGCCACCGGTATACCGGGGACGGAGCCGACGACCCATTCTCGACACCCGCGAACCGGCTCAGTGCTCACCGAGCCGTCTCCCGGCCGCGCACTCTCCTAATTCATGCCGTCGCCGGTTTCGCCGAGCATGTCCAAGGCCGCGACGACGTCGGCCGGTTCGGCGCGGGCGGTGTAGTCGGTGTCGACGAAGGCCCAGCGGATCACCCCGCCCCGGTCGATGACATACGTGGCGGGCAGGGGCAGTGTGCGGGGGTGGCTGTCGTTGACGCGCTGGAGGTCGAAGCCGAGCTTGTCGTAGACGGCGGCGAGCTCGTCGGGGAGGTCGAATGCGAGGCCGTACTGCTTGGCCGTGTCGGAGCCGAGGTCGCTGAGGACGTCGAAGGCCAGACCGTGCTTCTCGGTGAGGGTGAGCGACTCGTCGGGAATCTGCGGGGAGACGGCGACCAGACGGCCGCCACGCGCGGTGATGTCGGCATGGTGCCGCTGGAGGGCGCGCAGGGCGAGGTTGCAGTACGGGCACCACGCGCCGCGGTAGAAGGTGAGGACGACCGGGCCCGAGGCGAGCAGGTCGTCCAGGGTCACCAGGGCGCCGGTCGCGGAGGGCAGGGTGAAGCGCGGTGCGGGCTCGCCGACGGTGCGGGCACGGCCGCCCTGACCGGAGTCGGCGAGCTCCTGGGCCGCCCGGTCCATGACCTGGCGCATCTCGACGGGGATGTGCTGGTCCCGGGTTGCGCTGAGCGCGAGCAGTTCGGTGGCGAGGTCGGTCATCGGGGTTCCTCCGCATCCGTGGAACGAGCTTCTTGAAACGACCGTTCCAAGATAACGACGGCCCTGTCCTCGCGCCAGGTATCTTGGAATCATTGTTTCAAGTTGATGGGGTGGCACATGCCGGACGTCAAGCACTTCGATCCGGACGCGGCGCTGGACACGGTGGTACGGCTGTTCTGGCACCAGGGCGTGGCCACGACCGGGATCCAGGACATCGTGACCGCGACCGGCCTCAACCGCTCCAGCCTGTATGCCACCTTCGGCGGCAAGCAGGAGCTCTACCTCGCCGCGCTGGAGCGATACCGCGAGCAATGGTCCCGGCCGGCGTTCCGCGGACTCGCCGAGGACCGCCGGGGGCTGCCCGCCGTCGCGGAGTTCTTCGACGCGCTGATCACGGTGCGCTGTTCGGGCGCGTACGCGCGCTGGGGTTGCCTGGTCTCCAACGCGCAGGCCGGCGCGGAGAACGGCGACCCCGACGTCCGTGCCTTCCTCGACCGGCACCACGAGGAACTGCGGGAGGCCCTGCATGCGGTGCTGCTCGTCGCGGAGGCGGAAGGCCAGTTGGCTCCCGCCACCGACCCGGCCACGGCGGCCGACCTGCTGGCCTTGCTCACCTACGGCGTCAACCTGCGTTCCCGCGCGGGCGCCGAGGCCGGTTCGCTGAGCGCGACCGTGGTTGCCGCACTGGGGTCACTCGGCGGCCGTCCGGCCGAGTAGCCGTCATCCCTGACGGGATCGAGACGCGTCGGGTGACGGTGAAGCCGATGCTCCCTCTCGGATCTCGTGCAGCGCCTCGTCGAACATGCTGCGGGCGCGGGTGAACCAGTCCGTCAGTACGGCGATCTCCTCCGGCCCGTAGTCACCGAAGAGGGCCGCCAGTCGCTGGTAGACGGGGCCGTAGATCTCGACAATGCGCCCCTGGGCGGTCTCCTCCATGACCACGTACACCCGTCGACGGTCGCTCGGGTCCGCGGTGCGCCGGATGTAGCCGGCCTTCTCCAGGCGGTTCAGCACGCCCGTGACCGCTCCCGTGGTCAGCCTGGCCCGCTCCGCGAGATCGCCCGCGACCAGTGACTCGCCCGCCGTGGAGGCCTCGATGAGGAAGCCCAGGCAGGTGAGGTCCGTGACGTTCAGACCCATCCGACGGGCGATGTCCTGCTGTCCGAACTGGGCGGTGGCGATCATCCGGTCCATGGCATAGAGGGCCTGGTCTGCCGTTGCGGCCGGGCGCGTCTTGTGATCGCTCACGAGTCCCCTTAGTATCTAAGATAATTAGCTCGCGAGATAAGAGATCTCACGGCGGGTCAGCCCTACCATCTTCACAGCCCAGGGAGCACGATCATGTTCATCCACGGTGACGACGAACACGACCTGGGCCACACTGTCGCCGGCTGGACCGGTGTGGGCATCGCGGTGCCGGGATTCGGGCTGTGCGGACTCGCGACGGTCAGGGCCTCGGGGCTGCTCGCGCTCGGGGGAGTGGCGGTACTGGTCCTGGCGCTGCTGACCACATGGATGCTGCACCTGGCGGGCTGGGGCAAGCCGACCGGCCCGCGCCCGGCCGCCCAGTGGGACTGGCGCGTCAGGGACCTCGCCGCCCGGGGCGGACACCCGGACTGCCTCGGCTGCCGCCTCGCCGGGCGACATGCACCCCGCCGACAGGTGGCAACCCGAGCCGAGGAGACGGTCGTTGCCGCCGTCCTGTCGGCCGACCACGGATGAACCGTCCCGGGTGCCACCGGTGGCACCAGGTCGCCTTCGTGTCCGAGTGTGACCCGCCCGGCGGTGCGGGGGTGGTCAGACGATCTTGACGACGGTGCCCGCGTCCTCGAGTGCGGTCAGCTCGTCGGGGGGTGCGGTGGTGTCGGTGACGAGCGTGTGCAGGAGCGCGGACGGGCCGACGTAGGCGAAGGCGGTGTGGCCGAGTTTGCTGCCGTCGGTGGCGAGCAGGACCCGGCGTGCCGAGGTCATGGCCGCCCTTTTGACCGCGGCGTCGTCGAGGTCGTACGCGGTCAGGCCGTCGGCCGCGCTCAGTCCGCAGCAGCCGATGACGGCTGTGTCGAAGCGCAGCGCTGCCAGGGAGGCGAGGGTGAGGGGGCCGGTGAGGGCTCCCTCGGCGGCCCGGGGCTGTCCGCCGGGCACGATCAGCGTGGCCGGGCCGGGTGCCGTACTGAGCAGGTTGATGGCTTGGAGGGACAGCGGCATGACGGTGACGGGGCGGTCGCGCAGCAGGCGGGCGACTT
This sequence comes from Streptomyces adustus, assembly GCF_009377175.1. Classification (GTDB taxonomy): domain Bacteria; phylum Actinomycetota; class Actinomycetes; order Streptomycetales; family Streptomycetaceae; genus Streptomyces; species Streptomyces adustus. The sequence continues at coordinate 10,358 of NZ_VJZD01000010.1, read as the reverse complement.
CCAGGCAGGTGGTGCCGCTGTCGAGCAGGACGCTTTCGCCGTCGGCGATGAGCGCGCAGACCTCGGCGGCGATCCGGCGTTTGGCGTCGACCGACTCGTTGGTGCGCAGCGCGAAGGGGGGCTCCTCGCCCCTGAGCAGCAAGGTGCGTGCCCCGCCCCGGACGCGTTCGAGGACGCCCTGGGCCGCCAGGGTGTCGAGGTCGCGCCGGATGGTCATCTCCGAGGCGCCGGTCAGCTCCGCGAGCTCCTGGACCGTGGCGGCGCCGGAGTCCCTGACGGCCTTCGCGATCAGCCCGTGCCGCTCTGCGTTGCTCATACGGGGATTGAACACCACCGCGCAATGAACATGCAACGTGTTCAATTTCAAGGCTTTCGAACATTCAACTTGTTCGTTACGGTGAGCGGTATGGAACGTTCGCTTCGAGCCGCCCGTGTGGCTACCTATGTCTACTTTGTCTTGTGCGGCACCTTGATGGGTGCCTGGGTGGTGCACATTCCCGCCGTCGAGGAGCGCGTGGGTGTCAGCCACGCGGCACTGGGCGGCCTGCTGGTACTGCTCGGGCTCGGGGCCTTCGCCGGGATGCAGGTGGCCGGCCCCCTGGCCGACCGCTTCGGCGCGCGCGTCGTCGTTCCCGCCAGTGGTGTGCTGTGCGGCGCGTCCCTGATCCTGCCCGGTCTCGCCCGGGACCCCTGGACGCTGGCGGGGGCCCTGTTCGTCTTCGGGTTCTGCAACGGCTGCCTGGACGTGAGCATGAACGCCCACGCCGTGCACGTGGAGAAGGCCTACGGACGGCCCGTCATGTCAGGCTTCCACGCCACGTTCTCCGTCGGCGGTGTCGTCGCCGCGCTCGTCGCGGCCGGTGCCGCGAGCGCCGGCCTGACCCCGGTCGCCAGCATGGCCGCCATGGGAGCCGTGGGCATCGTCGTCGCCCTGGTGTCGATCCGTGCGCTCCTGCCGTCCGCCCCCAACGCCGAGAGCTCCGACTCCCCGCCGGAGACCGAGGCGGTACCGGACACCGCGCCCGGCAGCGCGAGGGGACGCATCTGGCTGCTCGCCGTCCTGGCGCTGATGGTCATGCTGTGCGAGGGCGCCGCGAACGACTGGAGCGCTCTGCACCTGAAGGACGTTCTCGGCGCACCCGCCGGGACGGCCGCCTTCGCCTACGGCACGTTCGCGGCGGCCATGACCATCGGCCGGCTGCTCGCGGACCGCCTCGTCGCCCGGTTCGGCTCCATGGCGATCCTGCGCCACGGAGCGGCGATGGCCGCCGTCGGCATCACGCTCGTGGCTCTCGCCCCGTGGATGTGGGCCGCGTTCATCGGCTGGGCGCTGTTCGGCCTGGGCCTGTCCGGCACGGTCCCGCAACTGTTCAGCGCGGCCGGTCACGCCGACCCCGCTGCCGCCGGGGCCAACGTCTCCCGGGTCGCCGGGCTCGGCTACGTCGGCATGCTCGCCGGACCCGCCGTCATCGGCTGGCTCACCCACCTCGTCCCCCTCAACCACGCCTTCGTCCTGCTGACCCTGCTGTGTGTCACCACCGCCGCGGCCGCCGGGATCCTGCGCACCGGATCCGACCGCATGCCCCGCACCGAGATGGCCACCGCCGACCGCTGACCGCTGGTGCGGCACGGGCCTGACCCCGTGCCGTACCAGCCTCCATCTCCCCGACTGCCGGGGCTGGGCCCGAACTCGCCCGACACCTGCGCAAGTTCGCAGCGCGAGGGGCTAGACGGCGGGGCGAGGCCTGGTCTCCTCGGCCACCCAGGCGAGGTAGGCCACTGAGCCCCCGGTCACCGGGACGGTGATCCACTCAGGCACCTCGTAGCCGTGCTGCTCGGACACCCACGCCTCCAGCTCGGGAAGTCGCTCGGCGGTCGTCTTGTACGAGATCCGCCACTCCTGGGCAGTCTCGACGGCATCGTTCCACCAGTACACCGCGGTGAACGGCTGATCGATGTGCGCGCAGGCGGCCAGCCGGTTCTCGACAGCGCCACGCGCGAGAGCCTCAGCCCGCCGTGCGTCGTCGATGGTCGTCTGCGCAATCACGATGTCGGTCATGCGGCTGCTCTCCCCAGGTCGGCGAATTACGAAGCCTGCCGTGGTTCGCTAGCCGCAGCTCTCGTCAGGCCAGGCGCCTATTGTGGCGGCTGGGAGCGCCCGAGGAATCGCGTGAGCGCGGCGATCGGCCCGAGGGGGTCGGCGTAATCGACGGTCTCCTTCTCCTCGAACGAGCCGTCCTGGCGCCGAATGGTGGTGCGCTGACTGCGCTTGATGCCGCCGGTGCGCAGCAGGTAGACGGAGCGAGACGAACACGAGCTGGGCGCGCTTGGCGGCACCCCGTCCGAAGGCGGCCGAGGCGCTGGGGCTGGTCCTGCTGTCCGTGGTGACGGTCGTCGGTGCGGCGGTCACCTGGACGCTGATCCCGAGGTCGGTCAGACGCTGTACCCGCCGTCCACCCCCAGCGCCTGACCGGTGATGAACCCGGCCCGGTCCGAGGCGAGGAAGGCCACCGCCTCCGCGATGTCCTGCGCCTGCCCGAACCGGCGCAACGGTATGTTGCGGCGGGTGACGGCGAGGGCGCCCTCGTCCAGCTCGCCGGAGCTGATGAGGCGGCCGGCGATGCCGTCGGTGAGCATGCCGGGGGCGACGCAGTTGACGCGCACGCCGTATCGTCCCTCCTCCGCGGCGAGGGCACGGGCGACGGCCTCGACCGCCCCCTTGGCGCCCGAGGACAGTCCGTCGCGGACGGGGAACCGCCGCGTGGCGACCGTCGTCACGGCGACGACGCTGCCGCGGCTCTCCCGCAGCAGCGGCAGCGCCGGGTGCACCAGATCGAAGAACGCCACGGCGTCGGCCTCCAGCTGGGCACGGTACTGGCCTGGCGTGACCTTGCTCAGATGCGTCATGGGTACGTGCGGTCCCGCGGCGTACACCAGGGTGTGCAGACCCCCGCCGCGGCGGGCGAGGTCGTTGACGGCCCGCGCGGTGGCCTCCTCGTCGGTGAGGTCCACCCGCACCGAGCCGACGAAGCGGCCGGAGGCCCGCACCTCCCCGGCGAGCGCGTCGGCCTTCTCCTTGTCGGAGCGGTAGGTGAAGGCGACCGCGCTGCCGCGCCCGGCGAGGAGCCGGACGACCGCCGAACCGATGCCGCCGGTGCCGCCGGCGACCAGAGCGACTCCGTGCCGCTCGGAGAACTCGTTCAGGAACATGCGTCACAGCCGAGGGATTCGGCGCTGATGACCTTCATGGCCTCACTGGTCCCTGCGTAGATACGGGTGATGCGCCCGTCCGCCTACGGACGGGCGATCGGGTACTCCCGTACATAGCCGTAGTCGCCGAACAAGTGAAGGCAGCGACCGACCGCGCGGGCGGGCGTCACGGCCGCGGTGCCGGCGGCTGCTCGGAGCTTGTTCCTTGGCCTTCGATGCTCTGTGACGTCGAACGGGTCCGTCTGCCAACGAAGTCGGACCGGATCCCTGGGAGAAGCCAGCCGCGCTGCACCGGCTCACACCCGCGGCGGACATGAGGCCGACGTCGAACTCCTGGTGTGTCAGGATCTGCTGCTGTGACCAGCGATCCTCTTGCCAACCTGGACGATGTGCCGTGGGCCGAACTTCAGCACTCCTACGGCAAGGCCGACGACGTCCCTGGACACCTCCGGGCGATGCAGGCTGGGGACTGGGAGGGCCAGTACCCGCCGAGTGCGCAGCTCGCGAACCACATCGTGCACCAGGGCACGCGATCGCAGGCTGCGGTGTACACCGTTCCGTTTCTCGTGCGGATGGCGCTCGACCCGAGATTGGTCAACAGGCACCGGTTCGTCGCTCTGCTGGTCGCCATCGCGATCGGACTGGACAACAACCATCTGCCGAACGCCTACGACCCTCGGGAGGACCGCGACAACCTGGCAAACCTGCGAGCTGAAGCCGACGACTGGGCCCAGTGGATCGCCGAAGCCACGGACGACGAGCAGCGCGAGCAACGCGAAGCGAGCTGGGAGCAGGTACTCATCGACGCCGAAGCGATCGTGCTCTCCTACGACGCCGTTCGGGAGGCGCTTCCCGACCTCGCCGTCCTGCTGACCTCGGACAGCCCTGAGCTGCGCGCCGAGACGGCGAATCTCTTCGCATGGTTCCCCGAGTCCGCGGCGACCTCGATTCCGCTGCTGAAGGCGTTCGTCGTCGATGAAGCCTCGCCCGGCGCTGCGGCGACGGGCCTGGTCGCCCTCGGGCTGCTCGGCGATCCGGCGACTGTCCCCTTCATCGAGGGCTACCTGGACAGCCCTGTCACCGAGCTGCGCTGGGCCTCCGCCTTCGCGCTGACACGGCTCGGCATCGCCGGCCCGGCCGTCGTCGACGTGCTGATCGAGGTTGTCGCCCGGCCGCCGGAGAGGGCTGAGACCATGTCGTTCCTGAGCGGCTCCTACGGCAGCCTCGCCGCGATGGCCCTGGCCGAGACGTCCGAGGGCACGACGCTCCGGGCGGTCGAGGCCGTGCTGGTCGGCCTGGCCGACTGCACGGGCGTCGAGAGGTGGCACGACAGGTACTACACAGCACACAGGCTGTTCACGCTGGTCTTTCCGGGCGAACCCGCCCAACGGCCACAGTCCTTCGGAGACCTGAGCGACGTGCAGCAACGTGTCGTGCGGTTCGTCGTCGACCAGGACGCCGATGGCTGGCCCTCTGGCGGAATGGATGCTCTGAGGCGGTGGAAGGTGCCGACGGAACGCTCCGCTCTGCGCCTATACGTCGGGGGTGTTTAGGTCGGCCGAAAGGCCGACATCCGATGTCGGGTGCCGGTGAGGCCGAATCGGATGACGGGCGGCCGGGGTGGTGGCGCAGTGGTCGCCGGACACATGCCGCGGGTGGGACCGGGCCGGGCTGGTGGTGGTAACCGTGAACAAGACGGCCGACGCGCTGTGCTCGACGAGGTTGGGGCCGACCTGATCACTGCCTGCCGGACCGATGCGGCAGCGGGCTGCCGACAGTCTCGCGGTGGCGGCTGCTTTCATCGACGTTGCGCCGCCACAATGGGTTCGTGCCGAGCGCAGTCGGCACGAACCCGCCCCGGCTCTTCACCGGTGGCCTTCGAGCAACTGCTCCGCCTCGGCGACCGTCAGGACCCCCGTACCGTGAGCCACCGCTTCTCCCTCCTTGAGCAGGACGTAGGACGGGGCTCCGGTGATCTCGTAGCGGCCGGTCGTCCGCGGGCAGCGTGTGATGTCGGTGCGGACGACCGTCAGACGGTCCTGGTACGTCTCGGCGATGTCACCCATGACCAGGTCCATCGCCCGCGAAGGCTCGATCGCCTTGGGCCATGCCCCGGTGAAGTAGGCGAGGACCGGGGCCGCGCTCATCCTGAGGATGAAATCGAACTCCGCGTCCTCACGCGGTTGGTGAACCCGCTGCACCATGGAAGCTCCTGACCTTGCGTTCCGTCGTTCCACCCCCATCATCCGGTACGGGCATACCGTGGAGATCACCCGACGTGACCGTGCCGTGGCCGGTGACGGCTCATGGCGTCGGCGGAGTGGTGGCGCAGCCCAGGCCGGAGCGGCAGGCATCGCGATAGGAGGTCTCGTAGGCCCGTTCACCGGCGACCTTCGCGCTGCTCAGAATCCCGCAGACGACGACAACCATCACGATCTGGGTGATGGTGATCACGTGGGCCCGACGGACCGCGCCCACGACCGAGGCGACCAGGGCGGCGACCGCCACGAACGCGGCCTCGTGCAGGTAGGGACCCGGCGGCACGCCGTGGCTCTGCGGATCGAACGACCAGTAGGTCGCGGCCCAGGACAGCCAGATCAGCGCGAGAGCCGCCACCTCGACCACCGCCAGGGCCACGGCTATGGCCACGAGTCGACCTCTGCGCTCGGGATCCGCGTTCATCCGGCAAGGGTCGCCCGCGCGGCACACGGCGTCATGAGTACCCGTACTCAGCCCCTGGCCGTGACCCGGGGCCGTCCCCTCGGATCAGCCGACGGCCGGAGCCTCGGCGACCGGCGGCGTGACCGGGGCGGCTGCCGCCGAGGCCTCGGCGGTCACGGGGTTCAGCAGGTGGGCGATGCTGCGGGCGGCGGCGGTGACCTCGGCGTCGGAGGCGTCGAGGCCTTGGGCGGCGAAGTAGGTGAAGTTGACGCTGAGCAGGGCCATGCGGATGCGCAGCGCCTCCTCGACGGACGCGCCCGGGCCGGTGAGGGCCTCGAACAGGGTGTTCATCCGCTCGTGGACGCTCTGGTGACCAGGGTGCAGGTCCTTGATCACGCGCTGGTTGGCGAGGGCGAACCGCACCATCCGTGATCCCCGCTCGGACGCCATGTCGATCATCCGGTCGATGGCCTGTGTGAGCAGCTGCGGTCCCGGGGTCTGGGTCCGGGCCCAGGCGATCAGCTCGTCGAAGGTGGCCAGGTGCTCGGCGAAGAGCGAGACTACGATGTCCTCTTTGCTGGTGAAGTGGTAGTAGAGGGCCGCCTTGGTGACCCCGAGCCGCTCGGCGATCTCGCGCAGCGAGGTGGCTTCGTACCCCTTCTCGGTGAACAGTTCCATGGCCACGCTGCGGATCTCGGCCTTGGTGTCGCTGCCGCGTCGGTGCCCTGTCCCTGCCGCCATCGATGTCCGCCTTCTCTCGTCCCCGGGGGTTCGGCTTGCAAGCTTACCGTCCGGCAAGTAGTTTACTTAACGACAGGTAAGTGGAGTGCCCATCGAACTCTGCTTCGGCCTCGCAGTACGCGGGCCGCACCTGGAGCAGATCCCCCCTTTTTTCTCGGCGCTTCCGTCGTCCACACGCCCTGTGGACCGGGGCGTCCGTCGGCGTGGGCTGCTCGCAGTCTTGCAGTGACCGTTCGAAGAGAGGCCGTGCCATGGAGTCGACAGCAACGAAGACCGCCGAGGGGGAGGCGCCGCCCAGGTTCACCCACCGTGAGATCATGGTGACAATGAGCGGCCTGGTCATCGCGATGCTGCTGGCCATGCTCGACAACATGATCGTCGCTCCCGCGCTGCCCACCATCGTGGGTGACCTGGGCGGGCTGAACCACCTGGCATGGGTGACCACCGGCTACATCCTGGCGTCGACCGCCGCCACGCCGATCTGGGGCAAGCTCGGCGACCTCCTCGGCCGCCGCGTGACCTTCCTTTCGTCGATCGTGATCTTCCTCATCGGTTCCGTGCTCTGCGGCATGTCGCAGAACATGGGCGAGCTGGTCGGCTTCCGCGCCCTTCAGGGCCTGGGCGCCGGTGGCCTGATGGTCGGCGTGATGGCGGTCATGGCCGAGATCGTGCCGCCGCGCGAGCGCGGCAAGTACCAGGGCGTGCTGATGGCCGTCATGCCCGTCGCCATGATCGGCGGCCCGCTGGCCGGCGGCTTCATCACCGACCACCTGAACTGGCGCTGGGCCTTCTACGTCAACCTGCCGCTGGGCATCGCCGCCCTCGCGGTGTGCTGGTTCACCCTGGCCAAGCTGTCCCGCGGCACCGGCAAGGCGCGCATCGACTGGACCGGCGCGGCCCTGCTCACCATCTGGATCAGCACCCTCGTCCTGATCACCAGCTGGGGCGGCAACGAGTACGAGTGGGGCTCGGCCACGATCATCGGCCTGGCCGTGCTGACCGTGCTGGCCTTCGTCGCCTTCGTGATCGTCGAGCGCCGCGCCGCCGAGCCGATCATGCCGCTGGCGGTCTTCAACAACCGCAACTTCTCGCTCGCCGGTGCCCTCAGCTTCATCGTCGGCTTCGCCATGTTCGGCGGGGTGACCTTCCTGCCGCAGTTCCAGCAGTTCGTCCAGGGCTCCTCCGCCACCAACAGCGGCCTGCTGCTCATGCCGATGATGCTGTCGTCCATGGCCGTGTCGCTGGCCGGAGGTGCCGTGATCAGCCGCACCGGTCGCTACCGCGCCCTGCCGATCGCCGGCACCGTCCTGATGGCCGCTGGTCTGGCGCTGTTCGCCACCATGGACATCAACACCACCAGCGCCACCACCTCGCTGTACATGGTCGTGCTCGGCGCCGGCATGGGCTGCCTGATGCAGAGCACCATGCTCATCGCCCAGAACAACGCACCGCTGCGTGACATAGGCGCCGCCACCGGCGCCGCGACCTTCCTGCGCAACATGGGCGGCTCCGTCGGCGTCTCCCTGCTGGGCTCGCTCTACGCCACCACCCTCACCGACAGCGTCACCTCCCACATGAACCCCGCGGCCGGCGCGTCCGGCGGCCAGTTCGAGGTCGCCCAGATGACGCCGCAGGCCCTGAAGGGCCTGCCGGAGACGGTGCAGCACGTGTTCCAGCAGGCCGTCAGCGACGGCGTGGGCGAGGTCTTCGCCTGGGGCGCGGCCGTGGCCGCCGCCGGACTGCTGATCGCCGTCTTCATCCGCCACGTCCCGCTGCGCGGCTTCGACTCCGCCGCCAAGCCCGACGCGGCCCCCGAGGGCACCGACCAGGACACCCCCGCCCCGGCCACCGCGGGCTGACCCACCACACAACCCGAGCCGTCCGGGACGGTCCCTCAGCGGACCGCCCCGGACGGCTTTCGGTTTGTCCCGGGTCGCCACCGTCGACGGGGATCTTCGGCGTCATGGCTCGCCCGACCCGGCTCATCAAAGGTCGGGTGTCGATGACGACCTGTTGGTTGGTCGAGTGCCGGTAGTCGCCTCAGCGGAACTCGTGGACCACCTGGATCTCGCCGACAATATGGGCGTTGAAGTCGTCCAGCTCCTCGGCCGGGACCCACAGCTCCAGGATCGTCCGTCCGCCGGCCTGTTGGACGGGATACCGGCTCAAGAACTCCGACTCGACGTCGAAGCGAGTGACGAAACCCGCGCCACTGTGCTTCACGTTCCAGTCCCGTGCGATCCTGACCGCGTAGTCCTCGTTGAGGACCGGGTAGAAGATCGGCTGCTCGGGCAGTCGGGGCGGCCAGGCACGCCAGTTCAGCTCTCGCACGAGAGCCAGCTCCTTGGGGCCGGTGGGGCGCCACAGGGTCGTCGTTGCTTGCCGGCTGGTCATCTGCATCGCTCGCTGAACGTAGGCCGCTGGTACGGCGCGGATCGGGAGACCGGACGATACCGCCACCGCGAACTCGCCAGCCACGCAGTTTCCGCACCTCGGCCGGTTCCGGCGCGAGCGGTGAGACCAGGTCCGCGTGTCGGGTTGAACCGTCGGGCGCCCGGCGGCCGTTGTGCAGTCGAGACCGGTCGCGATGGCCGATCGTCGAGCCGGGGAGGATCCCCATGTCCACGTCGTCGTTCACTTCGTCGGAACCGTACGGGCGGCCCGTCCCGTACGGTCGTGCGCGGCTCGGGCCGCGCGGTCTCATGAGCCGGCGCAGGACCGGGTCGGACGCGGAAGGCCCCGCGGCGCGACCGGAGCAGCGGGCGCAGCCCGGCGGTCCCGCCTCGGAACCCCCCGCGCCTTCGGTGCCCGACGTGCTGCTCCCGCTGCCTCCTGGGTTCGAGCCGGCCGGGGCTACCGGGCCGTGGGCCGAGAGGAGTCGAGTTTCTCCTTGATCTTCTCGGCGTCCGGGTGATCGAACTCCGCGAAGATCGCCAGAGCTTGGCGCCAGCTGCCGTCGGCCGCCTCCGGGTCGCCCGCAGCCAGCTGGACGTCGCCGAGGTGGCCCAGGGTGTGCCCTTCCCCCCACCGGTTGCCGATGTCCCGGTGGGTCGCCAGTGCCTGGTCGTAGTGGTCGACCGCGCGGTCATGGGCGCCCAGCCGGTGGTGGACCGTGCCGAGCACGTCGAGGGCGACCCCCTCGACCCACCGGTTGCCTCCGGTACGCAGGACGGTCAGCGCCTGCTCCAGGCAGCGGACGGCGTCGTCGTACCGGCCCAGCCGCTGATAGGCGTCGCCCAGGTTGCTCAGCGCGATTCCCTCGCCCCAGATGTCGCCGAGCTTCCGGTCCAGCGCCAGGCCCCGGCGGCTGTACTCGACGGCCTTGGCGAACTGGCCGGCGTGCAGATAGGCGTCGCCCAGGTTGCCCACGGCCCGCAGCCTGCCCTCCGCGTCCCCGAGCTCCCGGTAGATGGTCATGGCCCGGTGGTAGTGGTCGATGGCCTCGTCGAAGCGGCCCGCGCTGCGCAGCGCCGCGGCCAGATCGCCCAGCGCCCGCGCCTCGCCGGGACGGTCGTGGGCGGCGCGCGCGGCGGACAGCCCCGTACGGGAGGTGTTGGCCCAGTCGCCGAGATGGCTGCGCAGGTAGAAGAACCCCCACAGCACGGCGGGCAGCCGCCAGGCGATGCCCGTCAGCCCGGATGCGGCGGCCTGCTGGACCGCGCCGACCAGATTGGGACGTTCGGTCTCGCACCAGTCCAGGGCCTGGTCGTGGGTGGTGAACGACAGGGGCCGGCAGGGGGCCGCCG